>NZ_JBEUEI010000015.1:0-109574 GCF_041020755.1 Kineococcus terrestris
GAGAATGGAGGACAACACCAAAGGAAAACCCACGACCACCACACGCACACAACGCACGAAGATGGCCACAGGGGTTACAACATTGGCATCAACACTTGGCACACTGTTGAGTTCTCAAGAACCGGACACACACCTCAGCTCGGCCCTTTCGGGCTCTGCCGGGGAAGTGCTCCCAGCTTAGACCATCCGCCGGCTCTCACCGACCAGGCCCTGTTGCTCATCCCGCTGCTTCCGCTACTGTCACCAGTGGCTCCGGCAGCTCCCCAGCGGGCTGGGCAACGAGGAAGAACACTAGACCTCGCGCAGCGCCGATGCAAGTCGGCTGCGCCCTGGAGCCGGAAGTCGTTGCAGGGCACCACCTCTCACGGCTCCCGCAGCCCTCGCGCGCCACACCCTCCCCCACCGCGGACGGCCCCGACCCGGCAGGATGAGCGGGTGAGCGCACCGCAGGAGCCCCACGCCCCCCTCCCGCCGCAGCCGGCGGGCGCGGCGCACCCGTCCGCCGAGCACGCCCGGATGGCCGAGTCCCCCGGCGCCGACGGTCCCTGGCGCCTGTGGGGGCCCTACGTCGCCGGGCGCCAGTGGGGCACCGTGCGCGAGGACTACTCCGCCGGCGGCGACGCGTGGTCGTCCTTCCCCTTCGACCAGGCCCGCAGCCGCGCCTACCGCTGGGGCGAAGACGGTCTCGGCGCCGTCTGCGACCGCTTCGGCTTCCTCAACCTCGGCGTCGCCCTGTGGAACCGGCGCGACCCCATCCTCAAGGAGCGGCTCTTCGGGCTGGCCAACGAGGAGGGCAACCACGGCGAAGACGCCAAGGAGCACTGGTGGGCCGTCGACGGCACCCCCTCGCACAGCTGGATGCAGTGGCTCTACCGCTACCCGCACGCCGAGTACCCCTACGAGCAGCTGCGCGCCGAGAACGCCCGCCGCGGCCGCGACGAGCGCGAGTACGAGCTCGGCGACACCGGCGTCCTGGACGAGGACCGCTTCTTCGACGTCCTCGTCACCTACGCCAAGGCCTCCCCCGACGACCTGTGCGTCGTGATCAGCGCCACCAACCACGGCCCTGAGGCCGCCCCGCTCGACCTCGTCCCGCAGCTGTGGTTCCGCAACACGTGGGTGTGGGGCCTGGACAAGCGCCGCGGCACCCTCGAGCAGGTCCTGCCGCCCACCCTCACCGTCGGCGGCCTGGAGGCCGTCGAGTGCGAGCACGCCCACCTCGGGCGCTACTTCGTCGCCGCCGAGGGCTCGCCCGAGGTGCTCTTCTGCGAGAACGAGACCAACGCCGTCGAGCTCTTCGGCGCCGCCCGCAACGCCACCCCCTACACCAAGGACGGCATCGACCGGCGGATCGTGCGCGGGGAGACCGGCGCGGTCAACCCCGGCCGGCAGGGCACCAAGGCCGCCTTCTGGTACCGCTTCGACGCCGTCGCCCCCGGCGAGACCGTGCAGGTGCGGCTGCGGCTGTCCCACAACGCGCCGACCCTGGACACCTTCGGCGCCGGCTTCGACGCCGTCCTGCGCGACCGGCGCGTCGAGGCCGACGCCTTCTACGACGTCGTCCTGCACCCCGACCTCGACGCCTCCGACCGGCACATCGCCCGCCGCGCCTACGCCGGGCTGCTGTGGACCAAGCAGCTGTACCGCTACGACGTGCGCCAGTGGCTCGACGGCGACCCCGCCGGCGAGCCCGCCCCCGACTCGCGCCGCCAGCGCGGCGGCCGCAACACCAGCTGGCGCCACCTCGCCCTGGCCGACGTCGTCTCCATGCCCGACGAGTGGGAGTACCCCTGGTTCGCCGCCTGGGACCTCGCCTTCCACACCATCCCCCTGGCGCACGTGGACCCCGAGTTCGCCAAGGAGCAGCTCGTCCTCATGTGCCGCGAGTGGTCCATGCACCCCAACGGGCAGCTGCCCGCCTACGAGTGGGCCTTCGGCGACGTCAACCCGCCCGTGCACGCGTGGGCCGCCTGGCACGTGTACCGCCTCGACGGCTACCGCGACCAGGGCTTCCTCGTGCGCGTCTTCACCAAGCTGCTGCTCAACTTCTCGTGGTGGGTCAACCGCAAGGACGCCCACGGCTCCAACCTGTTCGAGGGCGGCTTCCTCGGGATGGACAACATCGGCCTGTTCGACCGCTCCGCCGAGCTGCCCCCCGGGTACCGGCTGGAGCAGTCCGACGCCACCAGCTGGATGGCCTTCTACTGCCAGCAGATGTTCAAGATCGCCCTGGAGCTGTCGCGGCACGACCCCGCCTGGGAGGACGCCGCCACCAAGTTCCTCGAGCACTTCCTGTCCATCGCCCAGGCCATGACGCGCTTCGGCTCGCACGACGTGTCGCTGTGGGACGAGGAGGACGGCTTCTTCTACGACGTCCTGCTGCACCCCGACGGCACCGCCGAGCGCATGCGGGTGCCGTCGATGGTCGGGCTGCTGCCCGTCCTCGGCGCCACCGACGTGCCCTCCTGGATCGCGCAGGAGTGCCCCGACCTGACCTCCCGGCTGCGCTGGCTGCAGCGGCGCCGGCCCGACCTCACCGAGCCGCTGCTGACCCGCTCCGGGCCCGAGGGGCGCCGGATGATGCTCTCCCTGCTCGACCGCGAGCGCCTCGTGCGCATCCTGGAGCGGATGTTCGACTCCGAGCAGTTCCTGTCCCGGTACGGCATCCGCTCGCTGTCCGCGGCCGTCAAGGAGCAGATCACCACCTCCGTCAGCGGCCGCGACTCCTCCATCGCCTACGAGCCCGGGGAGTCGCGCACCGGCATGTTCGGCGGCAACTCCAACTGGCGCGGGCCCGTGTGGTTCCCCGTCAACGTGCTGCTGGCGGACAAGCTGCGCACCTACGGGCGCTTCTTCGGCGACGACCTGACCATCGAGGTGCCCAAGGGGTCCGGGAAGCGGATCAACCTCGTGCAGGCCGCCGACCTCGTCGACGAGAGCCTCGTCGACCTGTTCCGGCCCGTGGACGGGCGCCGGCCCGCCGACGGGCAGCGCATCGAGGCCACCGACAGCCCCCTGTGGCGCGAGCACCCCACCTTCAACGAGTACTTCGACGGCGACACCGGCGAGGGGCTCGGCGCCACCCACCAGACGGGGTGGACCGCGCTGGTGGCGCACCTGCTGCACCCGCGCCTGCCCCCGGGCCCGCCCGGGCGCTGAGGGCGCTCAGAGCATCAGCAGGCCGCGGACGACGGCCGCCAGGCCACCGGCCAGCGCCACCGCCATCACCAGGCGCTGGCCGGCGTCCACGGGCACGCGCGGGGCGACGCGCTCGCCCACCACGGCGCCCGCGACCAGCGCGAGCGCCGCGACCAGCCACGTCGAGCCGGGCACGTCCGGCGGGCCCTTGACCGCCAGCGAGGAGGCGTTGGCGACCAGCAGGAAGCACTGCATCGTCGCCACGAACGTCTCCCGCGGCCAGCGCTGCGCCACCCCGTAGGCCGCCGCGACCGGCCCGCCCACCCCCGCGGCCACGTTCATCGCCCCGCCCAGCGCGCCCGCGCCCACCGCCACCAGCGCACCGCCGCGCACCGCGCCGCGGCGGCTGAGCAGCACCACCAGGTCGGCCAGCACCGCCAGCGACCCGACGACGACGAGCATCGGGGCCTCCGGCACGTCCGCGGCCAGCCGGGCCACGAGGGGGACGACCGCGAGCGCCGGCAGGCACAGCAGCAGCGCCGGGCGCCGCGCGATCCGCCGCCAGGTGCGCAGCACCACGAACGCGCACAGCGACGCCGACAGGGCGTTGCCCAGCGTCACCCCGTCGTGCGGGCCGGCGATGAGGACGAGGAACGGGGAGGCGACCAGGGCGAAGCCCAGCCCCGTCGAGCGCTGCGTCACCGCGCCCAGCAGGACGGCGGCACCGACCAGCGCGGTCGTCACGACGGGCACCGCGCCATCCTCCCCGCGCGGCGCGGGCGCTCGCGGCGGGGGTCGCGGCGGTAGGGGCACCACCCGGTCGGCCCCTGCGCGGGCCCGTGTCGGAGGCCGATGCCACTCTTGCGGAGCCGGTGCACGCCGGCGTCGAACCACGGCGCGAGAGGCGGTGCGGGCGGTGTCCCCGGTGGCGGTCGTCGTCGCGCTGTCCGCCGTCGTCTCCCTCGCCACGGCCGTGCTGGCCTGGCGGCGGCGCGGCCTGGCCCGCTCGGCCACCCCGCTGGCCGTCGGCCTCGTGGCCGCCGCGGCGTGGGCCGGGGCGGCCGCCGCGATGCACGCCGGGCTGCCGACCGCCGTGCAGGACCGCCTCGTCCTCGTCCAGTACGCCGGGATCACCGGGGTCGTCCTGTGCTACCGGCTGTTCGTGGACGCCGTCACGGGGCACCGCGGCCGGCCCCGGCGCGTGGCGGCCCTGGCCGTCGAGCCCGTCCTGCTGCTGTCGCTGCTCGTGGCCGACCCGTGGCTGCACCTCGTGCACGCCGAGGTGACCTACGTGGGCGACCCGGCCGTGCGCACCCCCGTGCCCGGGCCCGCCTTCTGGGCGCACACCGTCTACAGCTACGCCGTCCTGGCCTGGAGCGCCGCCGACCTCGTGCGGCTGCGGCGCAGCGCCACCGGGCCGCTGCGCCGGCAGACCACCACGATGCTGCTGGCGATGGCCGCGCCCGTGGCCTTCAACGCCGTGAGCATCTCCGTGCCCGCGCCGTACCTGCCGGTCGACATCACCCCGCCCGCCTTCGTCGTCACCGGGGTGCTGTTCACCGTCGCCGTGGTGCGCCACGAGCTGCTGCGGCTGGTGCCCGTCGCGCGCAGCCTCGTCGTCGACACCGTCACCGACGCCGTGCTCGTCGTCGACGCCGCCGACCGCGTCGTCGACCTCAACCCCGCCGCGCGGGCGCTGCACCCGGGCGCGGACGGGGAGGTGGTCGGGGTGCCGCTGGCGGAGGTCGCCGGGCCCGTGCTCGCCGCGGCCGTCGGCGACGACGAGGGCGAGACCGTCGTCGCGCTGGAGGACGGGCGCAGCCTCGACGTGCGCACCCGCTGGATCCGCGACGAGCGCGGCGACCTCGTCGGCCGGGTCGTCGTCGCCCGCGACGTCACCGGCGTCCTCGCCCAGCAGCGCGCCCTCGAGGACGCCAACGCGCAGCTGCGCGCCCACGTGGAGACCATCGACCGGCTGCGCGCCGACCTGGCCGAGGAGGCCGCCCGCGACCCCCTCACCGGGCTGCGCAACCGGCGCCGGTTCGTCGACGACCTCGCCGGCCGGCTGACCGCGGCGCTCGCCGCCGGGCAGCCGCTGTCGCTGGTGCTGCTGGACGTCGACCACTTCAAGGCCGTCAACGACACCCACGGGCACGCCGCCGGCGACGCCGTCCTGGTGGCGGTGGCCGGGGAGCTGCGCCGGCACGCGCGCGCCGAGGACGTCGTGCGCTACGGCGGGGAGGAGTTCGTCGTCCTGCTGCCCCGGCTGGACGCGGCGGCCGCCGCCGAGCGCGCCGACGAGCTGCGGCGCGCGTGCGCCGGGCTGGACGTGCGCGCCGGGACCGGCGGCGAGGCCGTGGAGGTCACCGTCAGCGCCGGCGTGGCCACGGCCCCCGAGCACGGCGGCACCCCGGACGAGCTGCTGCTGGCCGCCGACCGGGCGCTGTACGCGGCCAAGGCCGGCGGGCGCGACCGGGTCGCGTCCGCCGGCTGAGCCTCACCAGATCCGGACGCGCTCCGCCGGGTCCCGCCACAGCCCGTCGCCCGGCTGCACGCCGAACGCCTCGTGGAACTCGTCGAGGTTGCTGACCACCTGGTTGCAGCGGAACTCCGGCGGCGAGTGCGGGTCGATCGCCAGGCGCCGCGCCACCTCCGCCGGGCGCACCTTGCCGCACCACACCCGCGCCCAGCCGGCGAACAGCCGCTGCGGTCCCGTCATGCCGTCCAGGACCGGGGCTTCCTGCCCGCCCAGGGCGATCGTGTACGCCTTGTGCGCGATCGTCAGGCCGCCCAGGTCGCCGATGTTCTCGCCCACCGTCAGCGCCCCGTTGACGTGCTGGCCCGGCGTCTCCGGCGGCTCCAGCGCGTCGTACTGGGCGATCAGCGCGGCGGTGCGCTTGCCGAACTCCTCGCGGTCGGCGTCCGTCCACCAGTCGCGCAGGTTGCCGTCGCCGTCGTACTTGGAGCCCTGGTCGTCGAAGCCGTGACCGATCTCGTGGCCGATGACCGCGCCGATGCCGCCGTAGTTGGCCGCGTCGTCGGCGTCCAGGGAGAAGAACGGCGGCCGCAGGATCGCCGCCGGGAAGACGATCTCGTTCATGCCCGGGTTGTAGTAGGCGTTGACCGTCTGCGGGGTCATGAACCACTCGCCGCGGTCCACCGGGGAGCCCAGCTTCGCCAGCTCGCGGTCCACCTCGAAGGCGAACGCCCGCCGCACGTTGCCGACCAGGTCGTCGCGCTCGACGCTCAGCGCCGAGTAGTCGCGGAAGACGTCCGGGTGGCCGATCTTCGGGGTGAACTTCCCCAGCTTCTCCAGCGCGCGGTCCTTCGTCTCGCGCGTCATCCAGTCCAGCGCCTCGATGTCGACGCGGTACGCCTCGACGAGGTTCGCGACCAGCTCCTCCATGCGCGCCTTCGCCGCCGGTGGGAAGTGCTCGGCCACGTACAGCTCGCCCAGCGCCTCGCCCAGGTTCGACTCCACCAGCCCCACGCCGCGCTTCCAGCGCTCGCGCAGCTGCGGGGCGCCGGTCAGCGTCGTGCCGTAGAAGGCGAAGTTCTCCTCCACGAACGCCGAGCTCAGCAGCGGCGCCGCGTGGTGCAGCACCCGCCAGCCCAGCCAGTCGCGCCAGGTCGCCACCGGCGTCGAGGCCAGCACCTCCGCCAGGCCCTGCAGGTAGCCGGGCTGGCGGACCACGACCTCGGCGAAGGCCTCCTCGGGCAGCCGCGCGGCCGCCAGCCAGGCGGCGGTGTCCACGCCCGGCAGCAGCGCGTCGAAGCCGTCGCGGTCCACGAGGTTGTAGGTGGCGTTCGCGTCGCGGTTGCGCACCCGGTCCCAGTGGTGGCTGGCCAGCTCCGTCTCCAGCGCCAGGACCCGCTGCGCCGCGCCGGCCGGGTCCGGGCGCCCGCCCAGCTCCAGGACCCGCTGCACGTGGCGCACGTACGCCTCGCGCAGCTCGGCGGAGGACTCCTCGCGGTAGTACGACTCGTCCGGCAGGCCCAGGCCGGACTGCGTCACGTAGACGACGTAGCGGTCCGAGCGGGCGTTGTCGGTGTCCACCCAGTAGGCGAACGGCCCGCCCGTGCCCGAGCGCTCGAAGGTCCCCAGCAGCCGCACCAGCGCGGGCAGGTCCTCCACCGCGTCCACGGCGGCCAGGTCGTCGGCCACGGGGGAGGCGCCCAGCGCCTCCACCCGGTCGGTGTCCATGAAGCTGGCGTACAGGTCACCGATCTTCTGGGTGACCGACCCGCGGGGCGCGCCCCCGGCGGCCGCGCGCTCGACGATGACGCGGCACTGCGCCTCCGACTCGTCGCGCAGCCGCACGAACGCGCCGTCCACGGCGCGGTCGTCGGGGATCTCGGTGGTCGCCAGCCAGCGGCCGTTCACGTGGCGGAAGAGGTCGTCCTGCGGGCGGACCGACGGGTCGGCCCACTCGTCGGTGCCCGCAGGACGCTGGTCCGTGCTCGTCATCACCGCAGCCTACGGCGACGGGACCTCCGAGGACCGGGCCAGGCTGCGACGCACCGTGAACAGCAGCACGACGTTGAGCAGCGTCACGGTGACCACGACGGCCGCCATCGCCTCGTGGTCGCCGCCCAGCACACCCGTCAGGGTGCCGATGCCGCCGCCGAAGCCGGACTGCACCGCCGTCACGAGCGCCGCCGCGGCGCCCGCGCTGGCCCCGTACGGCTCCAGCGCCAGCGTCACCGAGTTGGGCATGATCAGCCCGAGGCTGCCCAGCAGGAGGTACAGCGGCACGACGATCACGAACACCGAGCCCGGGCGCGCCAGCAGGGCCGCGGCCGTCAGCAGCGCGAACGCGCAGGCCAGCGCCACGCCCAGCCGCAGCAGCGCCGGGGACCCGAAGCGGCCCACGAGCGCCGCGTTCAGCTGGCTGCCGCCGATGAGGGCCGTGCCGTTGACCGCGAACAGCGCCGCGAACGCGCCGCTGGACAGCTCGTACGTCTCCCCCAGCACGAACGGCGAGGTCGCCACGTAGCTGAGGATCACCGACATCGCCAGGCCCGGCATCGCCGCGAACGCCAGGAAGCGGCGGTCGCGCAGCAGCGCCCCGTACCCGGCGAACGTCCGGCGCACCAGCGCCGCGCGGCTGCGGGTCACCGGCTCCGACGGCGTGCGCGGCTCCGGCACCGCGTCCGGGCGCACCTCCGGACGGGTCTCCGGCAGCCGCCGGTGCACCGCCACGAGGACCAGGACGCCGACGACCGCGAGGACCGCCAGCACCGGCCGCCAGCCCCACCAGGAGTCCAGCACCCCGCCCACGGTGGGCGCGAACAGCGGCGCCACCCCGATGACGAGCACGATGCGCGACATCAGCCGCGCCGCCTGCGGGCCCACGAACAGGTCCCGGATGACCGCCATGCCGATGACGGCGCCCGCCGAGGCGCCCACGCCCGCCAGCACGCGGAAGGCGACCAGCGAGGGCAGGTTCGGGGCGACCGCGCACAGCAGGCACGCCAGGACGTAGACGGAGAAGCCGATCACGGCGGGCCGGCGGCGGCCGAACGCGTCGCTGAGCGGGCCCACGAGCAGCTGGCCGAGGGCCGCGCCGACGAGGACGCCCGTGATGGTCATCTGCGCGCGCGCCGGGGTCGTGCCCAGGTCGGCGGCCACCTGCGGCAGCGCCGGCAGGTACAGGTCGATGGTCACCGCGCCCAGCGCCGCCATCGAGCCCAGCAGCACGATCAGGGACACGGTGGAGCGGCCGGTCATCGCCGGCCGGGCGGGCGCGGCGGCGCCGGGGGTGGTCGAGGAGGCGGTGCTGGAGGAGGGGGTGTGCGGGGGCCGGGAGGGCGCGGTCATGCGCTAGGGGTCCTCAGGGAGCTCGGGCGGTGCCGTCCCCGACCGCGGGCTCGAGCGGGGAGCGTGGCAGGACGGGGCGGGACGCCCACCGTCCCCGCCAGCGTAGGGGTGAACCGGTTCGCCCGTCGCCCCAGTTCCGCGCCGGTCCCGCGCCTCAGACGCCGATCAGGGCGTCGAAGGCGTACTCGTCGACGATCGGCACGCCCGCGGTGATCGCCCAGCGGACCGCGTCCGCGCCCGAGCCGGCGTCGTTGGCGACCAGCAGCGCCGTGCCCGGGCCGGCGACGTCGTCCACGGCCAGGCCCGCCGCGCGGGCGCGCTCGGCCACCACCGGCCGCGGGGCGGAGAACGCCCCGCTGAACGCGATGCGGGTGCCGGGCGTCAGGGGCTCCCCCCACCACCAGGTGGGGGCGGTCGCGGGCAGCGTCGTCACCCCACGGGGATCGGCACGGGCGCCCGGCGGCTTGACCGCGGCTCAGACCCCCGCGCGCGAGGGCTCCGGGGCGCTCGCGGGGGCCGCGGCCGGCCGGCGCAGCAGCGCCGCGGCGGTCCCCACCGCCCCCAGCACCACCAGCGCCGCGGCGTAGCCGACGGCCACGGTCACCAGGCCCAGCCGCGGGGCGAGCAGCCCCGCCAGCACCGACGGCAGGCCGAAGGCCGTGTAGCTGAGCACGTACACCGCGGACAGGACGCCCGCCCGCTCGGACGGCGGGGCCGTGGTCAGCACCGCGCGCAGCGCGCCCTGGAAGCCCGCGCCGAAGCCCACGCCGGAGACGAGCGCGCCCAGGACGAACAGCGGCGTCGAGCGCAGCTCCAGCGCCACCACGAGCACGGCGGGGCCGAGGACGAAGGCCGACGTGCCCAGCA
Organism: Kineococcus terrestris; assembly: GCF_041020755.1. NCBI lineage: Bacteria > Bacillati > Actinomycetota > Actinomycetes > Kineosporiales > Kineosporiaceae > Kineococcus > Kineococcus terrestris. The sequence goes on from NZ_JBEUEI010000015.1 coordinate 9,827, forward strand.
GCACGACCCGGGCGGGGCGCGCCGCGCGGGTCAGCACGCCGACCACGGCGCCCGTGCCGGCCACGCACGCCACCAGCAGCCCGCCGACGAGGTGGTCGCCGCGGCCCAGGACGCCCGCGGCGATCGAGGGGCCCAGCGACAGGAACAGCCCGCCCAGCGCCCAGCTGCCCACGAACGCCGGCACGAGGGACACCAGCACCGGGCGGGTCGGGCGCGGCACGCGCACCGCCGGGCGCAGCGAGGCCAGCGCCCCCGGCACCCGCGGGGCGGCGTCCGGCAGGCCTAGCAGCAGCGCGCCCAGCACCGCCAGGGACGCGGCCAGCACCAGGTACACCGTCGCCGTGGGCGCGGGGGCGAACTGCACGAGCAGCGCCGAGCCGACCGCGCCCAGCGTCAGGCCCACCGGGGGCGCCGCGCCGTTGACCAGCTGCGCCGTCGCCGCGCGCCGCGGGCCGGCCAGGTCCAGCAGCGCGGCGCCCAGCGCGCCGAGCACCGCGCCGGTGGCCAGGCCCTGCACGACGCGGGCCAGGACCAGCCAGCCGGTGGAGTCCGCCGCCGCGAACAGCGCCATCGCGGCCACCACGCCCGCGGTGCCCGCGACCGCCACCGGCCGCCGGCCCAGGTGGTCCGACAGCGAGCCGACGGTCAGCAGCGCGACGAGCAGCGCCGCGGCGTAGACGGCGAACACGCCCGTCACGGCGGTGGCGCTGACGCCCCAGCGCTCCTCGTAGACGGGGAAGACGGGGGACGGGGCGGCCGAGGCCGCCACGAGGACGGCCAGCGCGACCGTCGTGAGGCGGAAGCCGGCGGCGGGTGACCAGCGGGGGATCGACACGGGAGCTCCTCGGACCGGGACGGTGGTTCGCCGGAGCAACCGCGGTCCAGCACCGGGTGCAATCGCCGCCGGACCACCGCTGTTCCCGGCCCACCGGCGCGGGCGCGTGGCAGGGTCGCCGCGTGACCGCCCTCGACGCCCTCGACACGCCGTTCCTCGTGGTGGACCGCGCCGTCCTGCGGCGCAACGTCGAGCGGCGGGCCCGCTGGGCCGCCGACGCCGGGGTGGCGCTGCGCCCGCACGCCAAGACGCACAAGTCCGCCCACGTCGCCGCCGCCCAGCTCGCCGCCGGGGCCGTCGGCCTGACCGTCGCCACCGTCGGCGAGGCCGAGCACTTCGCCGCCGCCGGCGCGGGCGACCTGTTCCTCGCCTACCCCGTGTGGGCCGGCGGCGCGCGCGGCGAGCGGCTGCGCGCGCTGGCCGGGCGGGTGCGCCTGCGCGTCGGCGTCGACTCCGCCGAGGGCGCCCGGCAGCTCGCCGCCGCGTGCGGGGACCTCGCCGAGGTCGCCGTGGAGGTCGACAGCGGCCACCACCGCACCGGCGTGACCCCCGACCGCGCCGCCGGGGTGGCGCTGGCCGCCGCGCGCGCCGGGCTGCGGGTGGCCGGCGTCTTCACCTTCCCCGGGCACAGCTACGCGCCCGGCGCGCCGGCCGACGTGGCCGCGCAGGAGCTGGCCGCCCTGACCGCCGCCTCCGAGGGCCTGCGCGCCGCCGGCCTCGACGCCCCGCTGCGCAGCGGCGGGTCCACCCCCACCGCCGGACTGGCCGCCGAGGCCGCGCTCGACGAGGTGCGTCCCGGCGTCTACGTCTTCGGCGACGCCCAGCAGGTCGAGCTCGGGCTGACCGCGTTCGAGGACGTGTCCCTGTGGGCGGAGGCGACCGTCGTCAGCCGCCGCGACGGCGTCGCCGTCCTCGACGCCGGCAGCAAGGTCCTCGGCCGCGAGCGCGCCGCGTGGGCCAGCGGGTACGCGCGGCTGCCCGACGCGCCCGGCGCGCGCGTCGTCGCCCTCTCCGAGCACCACGCCACCGTCGACCTCGGCGGGACCCCCGTGCCCGCCGTCGGGGAGCGGGTGCGGGTCGTGCCCAACCACGTGTGCCTGGCCGTGAACCTCGTCGACGAGCTGGTGGCGGTCGGGCCGGAGGGGGTGGAGCGCTGGCCGGTCGGCGCGCGGGGGCTCAACAGCTGACGGTCCTCGACCGTCCGCGACCACCGCGGGGGGTCAGGCGCGGACGTAGGTGCGCACGCGCCAGCGCAGGCCCGTGCGGGACGTCGCCCAGCCCTCCGCGGGGTCGGTGGACGCCAGGACCCAGCCCTCGCCGCGCTCGGGGGCGCGGGTGTCGCCCTCCACCTGCGCGTCGACCTCGGTGACCACCAGGCGGTCGGCGCGCTCCAGCACCGCCGCGTACACCTGCGCGCCGCCGGCGACCCAGACCTCCCCCGGCCCGGCCAGCGCCGCGTCCACGTCCGCGACCACCTCCGCGCCCGGCGCGACGTACCCCGCGTCGCGGGTCAGGACGACGTTGCGCCGCCCCGGCAGCGGCCGGTAGCGCTGCGGCAGCGACTCCCACGTGCGGCGGCCCATGACCACGGTGCCGCCGTCGGTGGCGCGCTGGAAGTGCGCCAGGTCCTCCGGCAGCCGCCACGGCAGGGCGCCGTCGCGGCCGATGACGCCGTTCGCGGACTCGGCCCAGATCAGCGAGAGCACGCCGGCCTCAGACCGCGACCGGGGCCTTGATGGCCGGGTGGTGCCGGTAGCCGACGACCTCGAAGTCCTCGTACTCGTGCTCGAACAGCGACGGGGCCCGGCGCACCCGCAGCTGCGGGAACGGGTACGCCTCGCGGCTCAGCTGCTCGGTCACCTGCTCGACGTGGTTGTCGTAGACGTGGCAGTCCCCGCCCGTCCAGATGAACTCGCCCGGCTGCAGGCCGGTCTGCCGGGCGACCAGGACGGTCAGCAGCGCGTAGCTGGCGATGTTGAACGGCACGCCGAGGAACAGGTCCGCCGAGCGCTGGTACAGCTGGCACGACAGCTTCCCGTCGGCGACGTAGAACTGGAACAGGGCGTGGCACGGCGCCAGCGCCATCTTCCCCAGCTCCCCCACGTTCCACGCCGAGACGAGCATGCGCCGCGAGTCCGGGTCGGTGCGCAGCGTGTGCAGCACCTGCGCCAGCTGGTCCACGTGCTGCCCGTCCGGCGTCGGCCACGAGCGCCACTGCACGCCGTAGACGGGGCCGAGGTCGCCGTCCTCGTCGGCCCACTCGTCCCAGATGGTCACGCCGCGCTCCTGCAGCCAGCGCACGTTGCCGTCGCCGCGCAGGAACCACAGCAGCTCCAGCGCCACCGAGCGGAAGTGCACCCGCTTGGTCGTCACGAGCGGGAAGCCGCGCGAGAGGTCGTAGCGCAGCTGGTGGCCGAACACGCTGCGGGTGCCGGTGCCCGTGCGGTCGGCCTTGGGGGTGCCGTGCGCCATCACGTGGCGCAGCAGGTCCTCGTACTGGGTGTCCACCACGGTGCCCATCCTCCTCGTCCCCGGGTCCGCTCGGTCCCGCTCAGGCCAGCGCGCCGGCGCGCTCGGCGCGCGGGTCCACGTCGAAGTCCGCGTCGTGCAGGGCCTCGCCGCGCACGACCTCCGCCAGCCGGCGCAACCACGCCGCGCCCGCCTCGTCGTGGACGGTCGTGCGGGCCACGTGCACCGGGTACGGCTTGTCCGGCACCCCGTCGGCCGGGCGCACGTCCACGTGGGCGACCGGGTGGCCCTGCTCGTGCAGCCAGTCGGCCATCGCGTAGTCGGTGCGCGAGTCGCCCGCCGTGCGCCACGCCCGCGGCAGCGCGCCGTCGCCGGCCAGCAGCCGCAGGGCCACCTCCGCGCCGCGGTCCTTGCCCAGCAGCACCGACTCCAGGTCCGTGGAGATGATCGTCGGGTCGATGCGCCAGCCGACGCGGCCGTCGGCGTCCGGGCGCTCCTCGCCGCGGTGGGCCACGCCCAGGCCGAGCCCGGCGAGCAGGTCGAACACCTCGGCCTCGAAGCGCTCCTGCGCGCGCAGGTAGACGTCGCTCGCGACGTCCAGGCGCTGCTCCAGGGAGACCATCGCCCGCTTGCCGGGGTCGACGAACATCGTGTCCGCGTACCGCTCCTGCGCCAGCGCCTCCACGCGGCGGGCCGCGTCGGCGGGCACCGCGAGCGCCTCGTCCACCCGCACCTCGCCCAGCCCGCCGGAGGTCACGGTGGCCCACACGGCGCCCTTCTCGCACACCGCGTGCACGCGGGCGCCCGCCGGCAGGCCCGCGGCCAGCAGCGGCGGGACGACCTGCTCGCGCAGGAACCGGTCCGAGCGGCCCGTGTTGAACACCAGCGGCACGCCCGCGGCGGCCAGCTCGACGAGGCTGTCGACCAGGCCGGGGGCGCTGACCGTGCGGGTCACCGGGCTGGCGACCGGCCCGTCCACGTCGAGCAGGAGGCCGAACGGCGGGCGGGGGGCGTCGGTCGCGGGCACGTGCCCAGTGTCCCCGACCGCCGGGAGGCGCTGCGCCCCGCGGCGTGCGCTACTGCTGGCACCCCTCGACGACCCGGGAGGACCCCGTGCCCCGCCCCGACCTCGACGACCTGCTGCGCCGCGGCCTGACCTGCGGCGACCCGCTCGCCGACGCCCTCGCCGAGGAGGTGGCCGCGCACCCCGCGTCCCGGCGCGCGTTCACGACGGGCCTGGAGCGCGGGCTGGCCGCCGTCCCGGACGCCGCGCCCGCCGTCCGCGACCTGCTGGGCGAGATGGAGCGGGTGGCGGCCTCGGTGGACGGCGACGTGCTGGACGGGGCGGCGCGCGCCTCGTGGACCATCCCGTTCGCCGCGCACGCCCTCGACGTCGGCGCGGGCGCCCTGCTGCGCTCCTACGCCCCGCCGGACCCGGCCGCGGTGCTCGTGTCCACCGGGCAGCTGACCGAGCAGGCCACCCGCCGGCTGCTGGACACCGCGCGCTGGCTCAACGCCGCCTCGCTGCCCGGTGGGCTGCGGACGGGTCGCCCCGGGTACGTGGAGACCGGGCGGGTGCGGCTGCTGCACGCCGTCGTGCGCCGGGCGGTGCGCCGGCGCGACCCCGACGGGCCGCTGCCGCTGCACCAGGTGGACATGGCCCGCACCTGGCTGGACTTCACCCTCGTCACGCCCGACTGCGACGAGGCCCTCGGGCTGGGGCTCACCGCCGAGGAGCAGAACCGCCTCTACACGTACTGGCGGCACCTGGGCGCGCTGCTGGGCGTGGACCCCGACCTGCTGCGCGGCGTCGTGGACCGGCGCACCGCCGTGGACCTGGACCGGCGCATCGAGGCGCTGACGGGGCCGCCGAGCGCCGATTCGCGGGCGCTGACCGCCGCGGGGCTCGGGGCGCTCACCGAGGGGCTCTCGGACGCCTCCGGCGTGCCGCGGCGCGTGGCCGGGCCCGTGGTGGCGGTGGTGGCGCGCGCCATGCACGGGCCGCGGGTCGCCGACGCGCTGGGCGTGCCCCGGTACGGGCCGTCGCACCACCTGGTGCCCCTCGTCGCGGCCGTCCTGCGCCGGCGGCGGCGCCGGCTGCGGCAGCGGCCCGCGGCGTGGCACGCCGTCGTCGCGGCGAACATCGAGCAGGGCCGGCGGTTCGTGGAGGCGGGGGAACTGCCGGCGCCGGAGCTGCCGCGGCTGCCCCGGGTGCCGCGGGTGCCGCGTCCGCGGGCGGTGGGCGCGCCGGTCACCGGCGGGCGGTGAGCCCCTCGTCCACGGTTCTCAGCAGATCGGTCAGCACGGCCTCGCGGTCGGCCGCGCCGAGCCCCGCCAGCGGCCCCTCGACGAGGAGGACGGCCAAGCCGTGCACGGCGGCCCAGGCGGTGGTGCCCGCCACGGCGCGGCGGTCGGGATCGAGGTCGCCGGTCGCCGCGAGCTCGTCCAGGCGCTCCTGCAGCAGCCACCACGGGTCGGGGTGCGGGTCGCGGGGGTCGGCGGCGCCCGGTGGGCCGGCGACGGCGGCGCCGTCGAAGGCCGCGCGGAAGAGGCCGGGTTCGGCCACGGCGTACTCGACGTAGCCACGGCCGACGGCGCCGAGGCGGGCGTGCGCGGCGCGCGGACCACCGGGCACGCCGGCCAGGCGCTCGAGCATCGCGCGGGCCATGTCGCGGCGCGCGACGGCGGCGACGGTGGCCAGCAGGTCGGCGTGCGAGGCGAAGTGGCGGTAGGCGGCGTTGGGGCTGACGCCGACCTCGCGCGCGATCTCGCGGACGACGAGGGCCGCCGGCCCGCCGGCCCGCACGGCGGCGGTGGCCGCCTCCACGAGGGCGTTGCGCAGGTCGCCGTGGTGGTAGGTGGTGCGGTGCGCGCGACCAGGTGTGGACACCGTCCACACCCTGCCCTATGTTGACAGCGTTCACATGAGGCGGACCGGGAGGCCACCGTGGCGACAGTGCAGCGAGGACGACGGACCACCCGGCTGGAGGGCGACGGCGCCGTCGTCTTCCTGGTGGGGATGCGGGTCAACAGGGTGCGCGCCGTGCGGCGCTGGGCGCCCGTCGCGGCCGCGATGCCGCGCATGCTCGCCGAGCTCGGTCGCGACCCCGCGCTCGGGCTGCTGGGAGCCCGCACCTGGGTGTCCGGGCGCACCGTCATGGTCGTGCAGTACTGGCGGTCCGTGGAACTCCTGCACGCCTACGCCGCCGCGCACGACGCCGAGCACCTGCCGGCCTGGCGGGCCTTCAACCGTGCCGCGCGCGCGGGCGACGGCTCCGTCGGCGTCTTCCACGAGACGTACCTGGCCACCCCCGGCACCACCGAGACGATCTACGTCGACATGCCCGGGACCGGGCTGGCCGCCGCCACCGGGTCGGTGCCCGTGAGCTCCCGCACCGACCGCGCCGTCCAGCGCCTGGCAGGCAGCGCGGACCCGCTCGAGCACGCCTGAGGCGCCCGGTGGCGCCACCGGGCGGACACCGGGCGGGCACCGGTCAGGCCGTGGCGGGGACCTCGGCGCCGGCCAGGTCCAGGCGGCCGTGGGCGGCGGCGTGGCGCACCGAGTCGGCCGCCGCCGCGAGCGACGTCCAGCGCGGTGCGTACCCCAGCAGCCGGCGGGCCTTGTCGATCGAGACGGAGTGGCTGCGCGACAGGTGCTCCCAGCTGGCGTCGGCGTGCTCGCCGGCCGCGGCGCGGAACTCCTCCCACGGCACGTGCCGCAGCACCGGCTCGCGGCCGAACCACGCCGCCGCGCCCGCCGCGAACCCCAGCACCGTCAGCGCGCGGTCCGACACGACGTGGAAGGCCTCCCCCACCGACGCCGACGGCCGCTCCAGCGCGAGGTGGAACGCCTGCGCGACGTCCTCGGCGTGCACGTGGTGCATCGTCTCCAGGCCCAGCCCGGGCACCAGCACCTCCCCGCCGGTGGCCAGGCGGCGCCACACGTCCGGGTCGAGGTTGCCCACCGGGCCGATGACCGGCCAGCCCGCGCCGCTGATGTGACCGGGGTGCAGCACCGTCGTGGGCAGCCCCCCGCGGCGGGTCTCGGCCAGCAGCAGGCGCTCGGCGGCGTCCTTGCCGGTGCCGTACTCCCCGAACGGCTCGCGGGGGTCGTCCTCGCGCAGCGGGGAGGCCGCCGCCCGCCCGTGCACCCAGATCGTCCCGGCGTGCAGCAGGTGCGCGCCGCGCGGGCGCAGCGCCTCGACCAGCTGCGCCGCCGACTCCGGCGTGAAGCAGACCATGTCCACGACGGCGTCGGGGGCCAGGTCGGCCACCCGCCGCCCGAAGGTGCCGGCCGCGTCCTCCGCCTCCCGGTCGACGACGACCCGCTCGACCCGCTCCCACGCCGGGTGCGGGTGGTACGGCTGGCTCACCCCCCGGCTGAGGGCGACGACCTCGTGGCCCGCGGCGACCAGCCGGGGGACGAGGTGGGTGCCGGTGTGACCGGTGGCTCCGACGACGACGACGCGCACCGCGCCAGTCTCGGGGCGGCGGCGGTGTCGCGCCCGCCGGGCACCACCCGGGGCGCGCGCGCCGGCCGCGGTCCGTAGAGTCCGCCGACGTGCAGACGAGGACGCTGGGCAGGACCGGCCGCCAGGTCGGTGTCGTGGGGCTGGGCTGCTGGCAGCTCGGCGGTGACTGGGGGTCGGTGAGCGAGGACGACGCGCTCGCCACGCTCGGCGCGGCCGTCGACGCGGGGGTGACGTTCCTCGACACCGCCGACGTGTACGGCGACGGGCGCAGCGAGCGCCTCGTGGGCCGCTTCGCGCGCGAGCGCGGCGGTGACGGGCTGGTGATCGCCACCAAGATGGGCCGGCGCGCCGACCCGCACGTCCCGGACGCCTACTCGCTGGACAACTTCCGCGCGTGGAACGACCGCAGCCGCGAGAACCTCGGCGTCGAGACCCTCGACCTGGTGCAGCTGCACTGCCCGCCGCCGGACGTGTACGAGCGCGACGCCGTCTTCGACGCCCTGGACACGCTGGTGTCCGAGGGTCGCACCCGCGCCTACGGGGTGTCCGTGGAGACCGTCGCCGAGGGCCTGGCCGCCGTCGCCCGCCCCGGTGTCGCCTCGGTGCAGATCATCCTCAACCCGCTGCGGCTCAAGCCGGTCACCGAGTTCCTGCCCGCCGCCGCGGAGGCCGGTGTCGGGGTCGTCGTGCGCGTGCCGCTCGCCTCCGGCGTGCTGTCGGGCAAGTACGACGAGACGACGACGTTCGGCGACGACGACCACCGCACGTACAACCGCGAGGGCAAGGCCTTCGACATCGGCGAGACCTTCGCCGGGGTGCCGTTCGAGGTGGCCGTCGCGGCCGCGCGCCGGCTGCGCGAGGTCGCCGGTGACGCGCCGCTGGCGCAGTTCACGCTGCGCTGGATCGTCGAGCAGCCGGGCGTCAGCGTCGTCATCCCCGGCGCCCGCAACACCGAGCAGGCCCGCTCCAACGCCGCGGCCGCCGACCTGCCCGCGCCGACGGGCGAGCAGCAGGACGCCGTCCGCGCCGTGTACGAGGAGCTCGTCGCCGAGCACGTGCACCACCGCTGGTGACCCGCCGGCGGCGCCCGCCCCGCGGGCGCCGCCGCAGCGGTCTCAGGTCCAGTACAGGACGCGCGCGGCGGGCAGCTCGCGCGCCAGGGCGTCCTCGAACCAGCCGCGCAGCTCGCGCGTCGTGGCCGCGTCGTAGACGTACTTCACGGCGCCGAACTTGCCGTGCTTGCGGGAGCGCGCCGACTCGTCCAGGTCGAGCTTGGTGCGCGGGTACCAGTCGAGCTGGACGTCCTTGCTCTTGGGCGTGAACCGGTGGGTGATGCACTCCACTGTCAGGTCCAGGCCGGGCACGCCGTCCAGCTCGGCGGCGGCCGCGGCCAGGAGGGCGCCGTACTCGGCGCGCCAGTCGTCCACCGGCATGATCGGCGCGATCGTCAGGCCGACGGGGTAGCCGGCGCGCGCCAGGCGGCCCAGGGCGGCCAGGCGCGCGGGCACCCGGGCGGTGCCGCCCTCGAAGCGCTCCACGTCGCGCACCCCGACCGACGCCCGCACGCGCGTGCGACCGCCGTGCGGCAGGGCCAGCAGGTCCTCGACGTCGTCGTACTTGGTCGTGAACCGCAGCTGGACCGGGCCGGCCCACTCGTGCGTGCCGAAGTGGGAGATCGTCGCCGACAGCGAGCCGGTGACGTGTTCCAGGGCGAGCGGGTCGGTGTAGCAGGACGCCTCGAAGGTCGTGCCCTCGTGACCGCGCGCGGCCGTGCCGGTGGTCACCGACCCGGCGCCGACGACGTCGTCGAGACCGGCCAGGACGCGCGGCAGGTCCGCGTACACGCGGGTGATGGGCGGGCCGGACAGCGACCCGGCCAGGTAGCAGTACTGGCAGTGCCCCGGGCAGCCCTGCGCGATGGGGAACGACCAGTCGGCGCTCGGCGGGATCGGCACGGGCTTGCGCGTGCTGGCGGCGCTGGTGACGAGGGCCAGGGTGCGCTTGGCGTCGCCGTAGCTGGCGTCGCGCAGGTTGGGCAGGCGGTCGCCGGACAGGAACCGCACGTCCTGGACGCCGGCGCGCTCGAGGCGCTGCAGGACCTGCTGGCCGTGCGGCTCGGCGGCGGCGGAGGCGGTGACGAGGACGGTGCGGGGCGTCCAGCGGACGGGGCGCGCGGGGCGGTCGGTGGACGTGGCGGAGGTGGCGGGGGTCTCGGTCGGGGTGCTGCTGGTGGGTGCGGCGGGCACGTCGTGTCCAACCGCGCGCACCGCGTGGACCATCCGCTGCGGGGTGTGACCTCCCCTACCCCCCCACCGTGATCTTGCTGGGAAACCCTGCAAGATCACGGCAGGGGTACGCGGTGATCATGGATGGGTGAAGGTTCACCCGTGCATGATCACGGCGGGAGGAAGGGGTCAGCCGGGGGCGAGGGAGCGCAGGGCGCCGTCAGCGTCGAGGTGGACGGTCAGGCGGGAGGGGGAGAACTCCATCGTCACGACGTCGCCGGGGCGCACGACGCGCACGACGCGGCCCTCGGCGCGGGCGCGGTCCTGCGCCTCCTGCCGCGTCAGGTCCCGGTACGCCTCGAACCAGGAGACGTCGAACGGGTCGTCGGCGCTGCTCACGGGACCGAGGGTGCGCCGGTGCGGGCCCGGCCGCGAGCCGAGGTGCGCGAGCGCGGGCCGCCGGAAGACTGGGCGGGTGCTGCACCGCGCCTTCCACGTCCTGGCCGCCACCCGCCGCGCCCGCGCCCTGCACCCCACCGGGGCGCTCGTGCCCGCCCGGCTGCACCGGCGCGGGCTCGGCTCCGGGGCGACGGGCGTGCCGTGGCTGGACGAGGCCGCCGACGAGCCGGCCCTCGTGCGCTTCTCCCGCGCGGCGGGGCTGCCCGTCCCGCTGCCCGACGTCCTCGGGCTGGCCGTGCGCACCTGGGACGGCGACGGGCGCCCGCGCGACCTCATGCTGTCCACGACCGGCACCCGGCCGCGGGCCCGCCGCTTCATCGTGCCGCGGCGGGCGTGGGGCAGCACCTACTCCTCGGTGCTGTCGTTCGCGAGCCCCGCCGGGCCGCTGCTGCTGGCCGCGCGCGCCGACGCCCGCGACCCGCGCGCCTTCGAGCTGGGCGTCGCCCGCCCGCACGGGCGCTGGCACCCGTTCGCGGACCTGGAGCTGCTCGCGGACCCCGAGCGCGCCGGGGACGACGACGGGCCCCGCTGGGACCCCGTCCTCAACCCCGTGCCCGGTCTGGAGATCCCCCCGCCGTGGCGGGGCGTGCGCGAGGCCGCCTACGCGGGCTCGCGCGAGGGACACCCCGGCCGGGCGGGGGCGTCGGTCGCGCGCACCCCCTGAGCCGGGTACCAGTGCTCCTCGGGCTCGGCGCGCCCGAAGTGCCAGCCCTGCGCGTAGCGCCAGCCCCGCTCGGCCAGCAGCCGGGCCTGCGCCGCCGTCTCCACGCCCTCGGCCAGCGCCTGCAGGGACAGGCCCGCCGCCAGCGCCGCGACGGCGTCGGCGATGCGCGCGCAGTCGCGGTCCCCGGGCAGGTCGGCGACGAAGGAGCGGTCCAGCTTCACGCCGTCCACGGGCAGCCGCCGCAGGTACGACAGGGCCGCCCAGCCGGTGCCGAAGTCGTCGATGAAGACGGGCACGCCCCGCGCTGACAGCGCCCGCAGCTCGGCCACGGGCACCGGGTCGTCGGCCAGCAGCGCGGTCTCCAGCAGCTCCACGACCAGCCGCTGCGGTGCGACGCCGCGGCGGGCCAGGCCCTCGGTCACGGTCGCGGCCCACGTGCCGTCCAGGCGGCGGGCGGACACGTTGACGGCCACGTGGACGCCGGGGCGGCGCTGCAGGAAGTCCAGCGCGGCCGTCAGGACGACGGCGTCCACGACGGCGTCCAGGCCGCTCTCCTCCGCGGCGGGCAGGAAGTCGGCCGGCAGGAGCAGGCCGCGCTCGGGGTGGCGCCAGCGCGCGAGCGCCTCGAAGCCGACGCGGCGCTGCTCGCGCAGGTCCACGACCGGCTGGTAGTGCACCTCCAGCTCGCCGCGGCGCAGCCCGCGGCGCAGGTCCTCCTCGGCGTCCAGGGAGCGCAGGGCGCGCTCGCGCGCGGCCGGGCAGTGCAGCCGCACGGCGCCGCGACCGGCGCGCCCGGCCTCCCCCAGCGCCGAGGAGGCGTCGCGCAGCAGCGCCTCGGCGGCCCGAGCGGCCTCCTCGGGCCCGGCGCCGCCCGCGTCGGGGCGGGCGAGCGCCACCCCGGCGCGCAGGGTGGTGGTGACGTCGCGCCCGGCCAGCGGGACGACGAGGGGGGCGGCCAGGCGCCGGGCCGCGCGCAGCGCCGTCGCGGGGTCGGCCACCGCGCCGAGGACGGCGACGAACTCGTCCGGCGCCACGCGGGCCACGAGGTCGCCGGCGCGCAGTCGCTCCGGCAGGGCGCGGGCCACCACGGCCAGCAGCTCGTCGCCCGCACCGCGGCCCAGGGCGTCGTTGACGACGGCGAGGCGGTCGACGTCGCAGTGCACGACGGCCAGCGGCGCGGGGGCACCGGGCCCGTCGGCGCCCAGCAGCGCGGTCAGCGCCGCCAGGAGCGCCGGGCGGCCGGGCAGGCCGGTCAGGGCGTCGCGCCCGGCGCCGGCGGGCAGGGCGCGCGCGGGTTCGGCGCCGTCCCCGGCCGGGGCCAGGCGCGCGACGACGACGGGGCGGCCGGCCGCGGCGCCGCTGAGGCTGAGCGAGGAGCGGGCGGCGAACGACGTCCCGTCGAGGCGGTGCACGACGCCCTCGGCGCTCAGCGGCGGCGCTCCGGCGCCGGCGGCCAGCAGCCGCGCCACGGCGGCGGGCAGGTCGAAGAGGCCGCCGTCGACGCGCACGACCTCGTGCAGCCGCCGGCCCAGCAGGTCGCGGGGGCGGCCGGCGACGAGCGCGCAGTAGGCGGGGTCGACCTCCAGGACGACCCCGTCGTCGTCGGTGAGCGCGGTCCCGGCGCGGTCGGACCCCGCGCGGGGCGCGCGCCGGCCGTCCGCCCCGGGCTCCACGAGCGCACCGTGCGTCACAGCGCCTCCTCTCGACGCCTCCGTTCTAGAAGATGCCCGGTGCGCGGCCCGTTGTCGACCGCGACGGCGTGTCACCGCGCTGCGGCACCGTCGTCGTCGCGGCCGCGGGGGCGCCGGGCAGCGTCTTGGCGAAGAAGGTCGTGCCGGTGAAGGTCCCGCGCGGGGACAGGGCGTACCTCTCGACGGTGCCCACCCGCCGCCAGCCCCAGCGGGGGTAGACGGACTCGGCCGCGCTGCCGGTCTCGGTGTCCAGCACCAGCAGCCAGCGCCCGGCCCGCGCGGCCTCCGCCTCGGCGGCGGCCACCAGGGCGCCCGCCGTCCCGCGGCCGCGGGCGTCGCGGTGCACGAGCAGCTTGGCCAGCTCGGCGCGGTGGGCGCCGTTGGCGGGACCCGCGGGCACGAGGGACACCGTCCCGACGACGCGGCCGCCCCCGCGCGCCACCCACGTCCACGCCCCGCCGGTCAGCCAGGACGCCCACCAGGCGCGGGCGGCGGCCGGGTCGGGGACGGCGGGGAAGCCGACGCTGGCGCCGTCGTCGACGGCGTCGCGCAGGACGTCGGCCAGGCCGTCGAGGACGTCGGCGGGCGGCGGGACGGGGACGCGCTCGATCTCCACCGGCGCATCCTGCCCGCGCGTCCTGCCCGGTGCCGCCACCCGCCCGGTCCCCCGCTGGACGCCGGGCGCCCGGCGGCGGTCCCATGGGGCGGTGACGGGCGGAGCGCGGGAGGGCTGGCGGGCGGGGCGCGCCGGGCGGGCGTGGGCGGTGTACCGGGCGGTGCGCACGGCACCGGCGACCGCGCTGGCGCTGGTGTGGGCGCGCGCGCACGGGGCGCAGGTGCGGGTGGGGCCGGACCTGTTCGTGGAGTGCTCGGGGATGCCGCGCGGCACGTACGGGCGCGGAGGCACCACGGTGGGCTGCGTGTGGCTGCACGGCGGGCTGGGCGGGCCGGAGCGGCGGCGCCACGAGGTGCGCCACGCCGACCAGTACGCGCTGCTGGGGACGGTGCCGTTCCTGCTGCTGTACGGGCTGAACGCGGCGCTGACCCGCAACGAGCCGCACCGCAACGTCTTCGAGCGGTGGGCGGGCCTCGCCGAGGGGGGTTACGCGAGCGGGACGCCGGGCTCGCGCACCCGGACGGCGAGGACGGCGATGTCGTCCTCGGCGGCGCCGGCCACGAGGTCCAGCAGCCGGTCGCAGACCTCGTCGGGGGCCAGGTGGGCCAGCTCGCCGGCGGTGCGCCGCAGCCAGGCCAGCCCGTCGTCGACGGAGGCGCCGCGGCGCTCGACGAGGCCGTCGGTGTAGAGCAGGACGGTCGCCCCGGCCGGCAGGCCGTGCACGTGGTCGGCGCGCGAGCACTCGGCGTCCAGGCCGAGCAGCAGGTCGGGGTCGGTGCGCAGCAGCTCGGCGCGCCCCGGCCCGCCGTCCTCGCCGGGCAGCAGCACGACGGGCGGCGGGTGCCCGGCGTTGGACCAGCGCAGCCGCCAGGTGGAGCCGTCGGCGACCTGCTCGACGGTGGCCAGGACGGCCGTGGCCAGGGCGCCCACGCCGAGGTCGCGCATGGCGCGGTCCAGTGCGGTGAACGCGGCCGCGGGGGACACCTCGAGGCTGTAGCCGATGCCGCGCAGCAGGTTGCGCACCTGCCCCATCGCGGCGGCGGCCTCCTGGTCGTGGCCGGTGACGTCGCCGATGACCAGGCAGGTGGTGCCGGTGGCGGTGAGGAAGGCGTCGTGCCAGTCGCCGCCGACCTGGGCGTGCTCGGCGGCGGGCAAGTAGCGCACGGCGATCTGCAGGTGCCCGGGCTGGGGGGCGGCGGTCAGCAGGCTGCGCTGGAGGGTCTCGGCCAGCGAGCGCACGGCCTCGGCGGCCTCGCGCTCGGCGCGGCGGGCGCGCACGCGGTCCAGGGCCTGGGCGGTGGAGGCGGCCAGCGCGGACAGGACGTCGCGCTCCTCGACGGAGACGGTCCGCTGCCCGCGCCAGGACAGCCCGAGGGCGCCGACGAGGCGGTCGGCCACGCGCAGCGGGCGGGCCGCGGCGCCGCCGCGCTCGTCAGCGGTGAACTGCGCGACGCCGTCGAGGGCGCGCTCCAGCAGCGGCACGGACGGGTCCTCGCGGTCGCCGAGGACCCGCAGGGGCGCCCCGCCGGCGGGGTCGACGAGGCCGAGGACGACGCCGTCGGAGTGCACGAGGTCGGCGGCCTTGGCGGCCAGGACGCCGAGGACCTCCTCCTCGTCCTCGGCGTCGGGCAGCGTCTGGGCGACCTCGACGAGTCCGCGCAGGCGCTGGGCGTGCTCGGCCTGCTGGTCGGCGCGGCGGCGCTCGGCCTCGTAGGAGCCGGCCACGGACAGCGCGTCGCCCAGGGAGGAGGCGACCAGGCGCAGGAACCCCAGGTAGGCGGCGTCGACGGCCAGGTGGGGGCTCAGGCGCACGGCCAGGACGCCGACGGACTCGCTGGCGCGCACGCCGGGGATGCGCAGCCAGGCGGTGCGCCCGTCGGGGCCCTCGGCGACGACGGCGTCGCGGGCGCCCAGGTCGTCGGGCGGCGGCGGCAGGCGGTGCTCGCGGCGGGCGCCGGGCAGGTGCAGCTCGGCCAGCGGCATGTCGGCGGGGTCGGTGGCCAGGACCTCCAGGGCGCGGTCGGGGAAGTCCTCGCGCGACTCCAGCTCGGTGGCCAGGTCGCCCAGGCGGGTCAGCAGCTCCAGGCGGCGGCGGTCCAGGACCTGGTTCGTCGTCTCGGTGGACAGGTCGAGGATGCCGGCGAGGCCGCCGTCGTCGTCCATCACCGGGGAGTAGGAGAAGGTGAACCAGCACTCCTCGAGGAAGCCGCGCCGCTCCAGCATGAGCGGCATGTCCTCGACCCAGGTGGCGTGCCCGGCGCGGGCCTGGGCGAACAGGGGCTCGATGGCGTCCCACGCCTCGGGGAAGACCGCGCGCACGGGCCGCCCGAGCGCGCCGGGGTGCTTGTCGGCGACCATGGCGGCGTAGGCGTCGTTGTAGAGCATGGTCAGGTCGTCGCCCCAGCACAGGAGGGCGGGGAAGCGGGTGTCGAGGACTGTCTGCAGGGCCCGCAGCAGGGAGGCCGGCCACGTCGCGGGGTCGCCGACCGAGGTGGCCGACCAGTCGACCGCCTCGTAGGCCGGCTTCAGGTCGCCGGCGCGGGCGAACAGGACGCGGTGCGGCACCTGCTGACCGTAGGGCATCCGGCGGGCTCGTCCACCCGGGCGAGCGGCGGGAACACCCGGCCGGGCACAGTCGTTGAAGGGTCAACCAGATCGTCGAGGGAGGACACCATGGCCGGCATCGAGATCGGCGTCAGCTCGTTCGCGGAGACCACCGCCGACCCCGTGACGGGCGAGGTGATGAGCCACGCGCAGCGGCTGCAGGAGGTCGTCGAGGAGGTCGTCGTCGCCGACCAGGTCGGCCTGGACGTGTACGGCCTCGGTGAGCACCACCGCCCCGACTACGCGGCCTCCGCCCCCGCCGTCGTGCTGGCCGCCGCGGCCGCCCGCACCCAGCGCATCCGCCTGACGAGCGCCGTCACCGTGCTGTCCTCCGACGACCCGGTGCGCGTCTTCCAGGACTTCGCCACGCTCGACGGCCTGTCCGGCGGGCGCGCGGAGATCATCGCCGGGCGCGGCTCCTTCATCGAGAGCTTCCCGCTGTTCGGGCAGGACCTGTCCGACTACGACGAGCTGTTCGCCGAGAACCTCGAGCTGCTGCTGGCCGTGCGCGCCTCCGAGCGGGTGACGTGGCGCGGCGGGCACCGCCCCGCCATCCACGACCGCGGCGTCTACCCGCGGCCCGTGCAGGACCCGCTGCCGGTGTGGATCGGCGTGGGCGGCAACCCGCAGTCGGTCGTGCGCGCCGGCACCCTGGGCCTGCCGCTGGCCATCGCGATCATCGGCGGGATGCCCGAGCAGTTCGGCCCGCTGGCCGACCTGTACCGGCGCGCGGGCGAGCAGGCCGGCCACGACCCGGCGACGCTGCGGGTGGCGACCCACTCGCACGGCTTCGTCGCCGACACCACCGAGCAGGCCGTCGAGCTGCAGTTCCCCTCGTACCAGCACGCGATGAACGTCATCGGCCGCGACCGCGGCTGGCACCACTACAGCCGCACCAGCTACGAGGCCGGGCGCAGCCGCCGCGGGGCCCTGGCGGTCGGCTCGCCCGAGGACGTCGCCGAGAAGATCCTGTGGCAGCACCAGCACCTGGGCATCGACCGCTACATGCTCCACGTGAGCACGGGGACCATGCCGCACGCGGAGGTCCTGCGGGCCATCGAGCTGCTGGGCACCAAGGTCGCCCCGATCGTGCGCGAGCGCCTCGGGGAGTGATCCCGGCCGGCCCGGCGCGGGTGTCCGGCGCGTTCCCGGCCGGTGACGGACGGGTTGCCCCCGGGTGACCGGCGGGTTCCCGGCGGGTGACCGGCGGGTTTCGCCGCGCAGGTGACGAGCGGGTCACGGAGTGGTCCAGGACGGTCATCGACGTCCTGGACCTCTCCGGAACTGCCCTACCCTCGTCACGTGCCGTTCACGCGACTCCGCCTGATGACGGACTACCAGGCCCCCACCCCGCTGTGGGCGCCCGCCGACCTCGGGGGCTTCCCCCTGACGCGCACGCACCTGGACGACCTCGGCCTGCCGTGCGAGCTGTCCAACGACCTGCTGCGCTGGCAGGCCTTCTTCGACGAGCACCACCCCGTCGAGCTGTGCGGGTGGGACTCGCCCCTCTCGTGCGCGCAGTACGTCTCGCAGGGCGTCACCCTGCAGCGGCGGCTGTCCGAGGAGCTGCCCGGCGCGCGGGTCGACCTGGACCTGTGGCCGGTGCCGTCGGAGGACCACCACGACGAGCACCACCACGAGGAGCCGCGCCGGGCGTTCTCGCCGGCGCGGCCCACGGCGGGCGCCGGCCGCGCCTGAGCCCGGCCGGCACCACCGCGGGACGACCGCGCGTCAGTCCCCGGGCCAGTACCCGGTGAGGCGCTGGAAGGCCACCGCTCCCCCGCGGTCGGCGGCCGCCTTCACCACCGCGAAGACCATCCCCTGCAGCGCCGCGGCGAGCAGCACCTCCTTCCAGGGGTACTCCGCCTGCAGCGCGTCGGGCGCGTCGTCCTCGCCGGAGACCTTCTTCCACACGCGCTTGACGATCGCGCCGGCCAGCACACCGCCGAGGACACCGCTCGCGAGGCCGATGGGCCGGTAGGCCAGCTTGGCGCCGTTCACCGCTCGCGCCGCACGATCAGCCAGACGGCCACGGCCGTGGCCACGACGATGGCGCCCAGCAGGACACCGCTCTGCTGCTTCGGGCTGCCCGGCGCCTGCGCGCTGGTGTCGTGGACCTTGGAGGTGACCACGGACAGCTTGGCGGCCGCGGTGGCGCGGGCGTCCTCGGCGGCGTGCCGGGCCTGGCCCTTGACCTCCTCGACCTTGGCCTGGGCCTGCGCCTTGACGTCGGCCTTGGCGGCCAGGGCGTCGGCGGTCTCGGCCAGGCGCTCGCGCGTGACGGCGATGTCCCTCTCCAGGGCGTCGCGGTCGGCGGGCGGGCCGCTTCGCGGGTCGTGGGGAACGGTGCTCATCGGCGGAAGCCCTCCTTGACGGCGTCGACGTCCTTCTTCACGCCCTCCACGGCGGCCTCGGGCACCGGCGGGGTGGCCTGCTCGATCTCCTTCTTGCCGACCAGGCCGGCCACGGCGGCCAGCGCGAACAGCACGACGGCGACGATGAGCGCGGCCAGCCACGGGCTGACGACGAGGGAGAGCGCGAGGATCGCGGTCGTCACGACCGCGCCGATCCCGAAGAAGGCCAGCAGCCCGGCGACGGAGAAGGCGCCGATGCCGAGGCCGGCCTTCTTGCCCTTCTCCTTCAGGTCCATCTGCGCGAGCGCGACCTCGTCGCGCACCAGGCGCGACATGTGCTGCGTGAGGTCGCTGACGAGCTGGCCGACCGACGCGTCGGCCGGGGAGCCCTGGCGGGCGCCCGTGGCGACCGGGCCGGGACCCTCGGTGCGGTGCACGCTGAGGCCGTCCGCCGACGCGGCGGTGGCCCCGCTGGACGGGGAGCTCGTGGGTTGGCTCATGCCCGGTGTCCTACCCCGCCCCGCGCCCGGGGAAACCCGGGGCGCGGGACGGGTGTGATCACCCCATGTGGGGGTAGCGGTGGTCGGTCGCCGGCACGAACGTCTCCTTGACGACCCGGGGGCTGGTCCAGCGCTGCAGGTTGAGCACCGAGCCGGCCTTGTCGTTGGTGCCGGAGGCGCGCGAGCCGCCGAACGGCTGCTGCCCGACGACGGCGCCGGTGGGGCGGTCGTTGACGTAGAAGTTGCCGGCGGCGAAGCGCAGCGCGCTCGACGCCTCCTCCACGGCGGCGCGGTCGTCGGCGACCACCGCGCCGGTCAGCCCGTACGGGGAGCCGGCGTCCACGGTGCGCAGCACGTCGGAGAAGCGGTCGTCGTCGTAGACGTGCACGGCCAGCAGCGGGCCGAAGTACTCCTCGCGGAACGCCGCGTCGGTCGGGTCGTCGCCCAGCAGGACGGTGGGGCGCACGAAGAAGCCCTCGGAGTCGTCGTAGGCGCCGCCGGCCGCGACCTGCAGCCCGTCGGTGGCCTTGGCCCGGTCGATCGCGGCGGCGTTCTTGGCGAACGAGCGGTCGTCGATGACGGCGCCGCCGAAGTTCGACAGGTCCCGCACGTCCCCGAACGGCAGGGCGTCGACGGTGCCGAGGAAGTCCTCGCCCATCCGCGCCCACACCGAGCGCGGGACGAACGCCCGCGAGGCCGCGGAGCACTTCTGCCCCTGGTACTCGAACGCGCCGCGCACCAGGGCGGTCGTCAGGACGGCCGGGTCGGCCGAGGCGTGCGCGACGACGAAGTCCTTGCCGCCGGTCTCCCCGACCAGCCGCGGGTAGGTGCGGTAGGAGGCGATGTTCTCGCCCACGGTGCGCCACAGGTGCTGGAAGGTGGCGGTGGAGCCGGTGAAGTGGATCCCGGCCAGGCGCGGGTCGGCCAGCACGACGTCGGAGACGTCCCGGCCGTCACCGGTGACCATGTTGACGACGCCGTCGGGCAGGCCGGCGGCCTCCAGCAGGCGCATCGTCCACCACGCCGACAGCGTCTGGGTGGGCGACGGCTTCCACACGACGGTGTTGCCCATGAGCGCCGGCGCGGTGGGCAGGTTGCCGGCGATGGCGGTGAAGTTGAACGGGGTGACGGCGTAGACGAACCCCTCCAGCGGGCGGTGGTCCAGCCGGTTCCACACCCCCGGGCTCGACACGGGCTGCTCGGCGATGAGCCGGCGCCCGAACGCGACGTTGAAGCGCCAGAAGTCCACCAGCTCGCAGGGGGTGTCGATCTCGGCCTGCTGGGCGGTCTTGGACTGCCCGAGCATCGTGGCGGCGGCGATCCGCTCGCGCCACGGCCCGGCCAGCAGGTCCGCGGCGCGCAGGAACACGGCGGCGCGGTCGTCGTAGCTCATCGCCGCCCAGGCGGGGGCGGCGGCCGTGGCGGCCTCGACGGCCGCGCGGGCGTCCTCGTGGGTGGCGGTGCCGAAGGTGCCGAGCACCTCCGCGTGCGCGTGCGGCTGCACGACGTCGGCGCGCGCACCGCCGCCGAGGGCCTGCCGGCCGCCGATCGTCTGGGTCAGCTCGACCGGGGTCGCCGACTGGGCGCGCAGCTCGGCCAGGAGGCGCTCGCGCTCGGGACTGCCGGGCGCGTAGGAGTGGACGGGCTCGTTGACGGGGGCGGGGACGGAGGTCACCGACTGCACGGGGGGTTCTCCTCTTCGTGTCGGGGGTTCAGCGGCTGACGAGGGAGCGGGCGAAGAACGCGAGGTTGGCGGGGCGCTCGGCCAGGCGGCGGGAGAAGTAGCCGTACCAGTCGGTGCCGAAGGGGACGTAGACGCGCACGCGGCGGCCGTCGCCGGCCAGGCGCTCCTGCTCGTCGGTGCGGATGCCGTAGAGCATCTGGAACTCGCCGCGGGGCTCCCCGTCCGCGGCGGGTTCCCCGAGCAGCTCCTCGGTGATGGCGACCAGGCGCGGGTCGTGGGTGCCGGCCATCGGGTAGGCGCCGCCGTCGAGCAGGACGCGCAGGCAGCGCACCCACGCCCGGTCCACGTCGGCGCGGTGCTGGTGGGCCACGGACGCCGGTTCGGCGTAGGCGCCCTTGACCAGCCGCACCCGGCTGCCGGGGTGCGCCAGGTCGCGGGCGTCGGCGAGCGTGCGGTGCAGCATCGACTGCAGGACGCAGCCCACCCGCGGCACGTCCGCGCGCAGGGAGCGCAGCGTCTCCAGGGTGGCGTCGACGGTGGCCGAGCCCTCCATGTCGAGGGTGACGTCGACACCGCGGGCGGTGGCGCGCTCGACGAGGCGGTGGGCGCGCTCGGTCGCCGCGCGCGGTCCGTCCGGGCCGAGGGCCTGCCCCAGCGCGGACAGCTTCACCGACACCTCGTCGCCCTGCGCGAGGCCGGCGTCGGCGAGGCGGTCCACGAGCTGCCCGTACGCCTCGACGGTCGCGTCGGCCTGCGCCGGGTCGGTGACGTCCTCGCCGAGGACGTCGAGGGTGGCGCGCAGGCCGCGGGTGCGCAGCGCGGTCACCGCGCCCAGCGCCGCCTCGACGTCCTCGCCCGGCACGAACCTGCGCACGACGGGGCGGCTGAGGCCGCTGCGCGTGACCACCGACCGCACCGACCCGTTGCCCGCGACACCCAGCACCAGCTGACCGAACACGGCTCGCCCCTCTCGTCGTCGGCGCCCGTGCGAGCGCCGTGCGTCCGACGGTAGGAGCGGCGGGCGGGCTGCGGGAGGGACGAGCGTCACGTCCTGGCCCGCTTCCGTCATCCAGATGTACGACGATGGGCGGGTGACGCGCAGGGACGGCGGGACGGACGGCGCCGCGGCCGAGCTGCAGGAGCTCGTCGACGAGGTCGCCGCGGCCACGGGCGCGCCCACGACGCTGGAGGACCGCGACCTGCACCTGGTCGCCTCCTCCGGGCACGACGACGTCATCGACGAGGTGCGGCGCACCTCGATCCTGCGGCGGCGCTCCAGCGCGCAGGTGCAGGAGCTGTTCGGCGGGTTCGGCATCGCCCGCGCGCAGCGGCCGCTGCGCATCCCCGGCGGCGCCGTCCCCGGTCTGCTGGGCCGCTGGTGCGTGCCGGTGCGCTGGCGCGGCGTCACCCACGGGTACCTGTGGCTGCTGGACCCCGAGGAGCGGGTCAGCGCCGCGCGGCTGGACGCCCTCACCGACGTGGCCGTGCAGGTCGCCGCGACGCTGGCGCTGCGGGCGCGGGCGCGGGACCGCTCCTCGTGGGCGGTGGGCGAGCTGCTGTCGGGCGACGCCGGGTCGCGGGCGCGCGCGGTGGAGGAGCTGCGCCGCGACGGGCTGCTGCCCGCCGACCCCGCCGCGCCGGTGGTCGTCGTGGCGCTCGCCCCGCGCGACGCCTCCCCGCTGGGGCCGGTGAACTCCTGGCTGCTGCCGCGCGGGGTGCTCAGCGCCCCCGTCGGGCACCGCGCCGCGCTCGTCGTGCCCGCCGGCGCGCCCGAGGCGGCGGGGGTGGCGGCGCGTGCCGCCCGGACGCTGACCGCGCAGCACCCCGGCGGGGTGGCCGCGGGGGTGTCCGGGCCGGTGGCGGCCGGCGACGGGCACACCGGCTGGCGGCAGGCCGACGCGTGCCTGCGCGTGGCGCGCGGCGCCGGGGGCGGGGCCGGCGGGGTGTCGGTGCGGGCGTGGGAGGGGCTGGGCGCGCACCGGTTGCTCGCGCTGGCCGAACCGGCCGCGCTGGCCGCCGTCGTCGTCGACGCCCGGGCGCGCGCGCTGCTGGACGGCGACCCCGACCTGCTGCTGACGGCCCGCACCTACCTGGACCTGGCCGGCAGCGCGCAGCGCACCGCGCGGGCGCTGTCGGTGCACCGGCAGACGCTGTACGCGCGGCTGCGGCGGGTGCGGGAGGTCACCGGTGTGGACCTCGACGACGGGCGCGAGCGCCTGGCGCTGCACCTGGCGCTCGTGCTGGCGGAGGAGAGCGGGGGCTGACAGCCGGCAGGGCACCAGGGGTCTTCAGCCGGCGTCCGTCGGCACGTCACCGCCCCCGGCGCGGGGCACCGCCCGGGCCGGGACCGGGTCGCAGTCCGCCCGGCCGGTCCCGTCGACCCGCGTCGTCAAGGGTGGCCCGCCGAGGCCCGCGCAGTGGCGCAGCTGCCGGGGGGCCTGCCCGGAGCCGCCGGGAGCCGGCGCGGCGAGCGCGTCGCGGCGGATGGTGACCGCGGCGAGCAGCCCCCCGGCCACCAGCACCCCGGCCGAGATCCACACCGCCGTGCCGAACCCCGCGTCGAAGGCGGCCGGGTCGTCGTACACCTCGCCGCGCAGGCCCGCCAGGGCCGGGACGGCGGCGACCGCCGCGAGGCCGGCGGTGCGGGCGACCGCGTTGTTGACGCCGGACGCCGTGCCGGCGTGCTCGGGCGGCGCCGCCGCCAGGGCGGTGGCGGTCAGCGGGGACACCACGACCGCCAGCCCGAGACCGAACACCAGGACCGCCGGCAGGACGCTCCCGGCGTAGGTGGCGCCGGCGTCGACGCGCTGCATGAGCAGGACCCCGCCCGCGCAGACCAGCGGCCCGACGGCCATCTGCGTCCGGGGTCCGATCCTGGTGGCCAACGCGCCCGAGGGGGCGGACAGCAGCAGCACCACCACCGTCACCGGCAGCAGGGCGGTGCCCGCGGCCAGCGGGGAGAACCCGGCGACCACCTGCAGCTGCACGACGAGCAGGAAGAACACCGCCCCGAAACCCCCGTAGACCACGAACGTCACGGCGTTCACGGCGCTGAACCGCGCGTCGGCGAACGCCGTCAGCGGAATCACCGGCCGGCTGACCCGCCGCTCGGTCACGACGAAGGCGACCGCGGCGGCCAGCCCGACCGCCAGCGCGGCGAGCACCGCTGCGTCGACGCCCTCCTCGCCCGCCGCGATCAGGGCGTACGTCAGACCGGCCAGCGCGGCCGCGCCCAGGAGCGCACCCACCGCGTCGACGCGGCCCCCCGCTCCCGGGTCCCGCGTCTCGGGGACGTGCCGCACCGCCAGCCACACCGCGCAGCCCGCTACCGGCAGGTTCACCAGGAAGACCCAGCGCCAGGACGCCGTCTCGACCAGCCAACCGCCCAGGAACGGCCCGACGGCGGTCGCCACACCGCCCAGCCCCGACCAGGCACCGATGGCGCGACCGCGGTCCTGCTCGGTGAACGACGCCTGCAGCACCGCCAGGCTCCCGGGGACCAGCAGCGCCGCACCCACCCCCTGCAGGGCCCGGGCCGCGACGAGGAACCCCGTCGACGGGGCCAGGCCGCACAGCAGTGACGCCGCGGCGAACCAGACGACGCCGACCACGAAGATCCGCCGCCTGCCGAACCGGTCCCCCAGCACGCCCCCGAGCAGGATGAACGAGGCGAGCGTGAGGGCGTACGCCGTCACCACCCACTGCAGCGACGTGAACCCCGCGCCCAGGGAGGCCCCGAGCGCCGGCAGGGCCACGTTCACCACCGTGGCGTCGATGCCCGCGAGCCCGGAACCCAGGACGCTGGCCACCAGCAGCCACCGCCCCGCGGCCGAGTCGAGGCGCAGGGGCCGTCCCCGGTCCTCGTGCTCCTCGGCGGGAGTGCCCGACGGTCCCACCCCGGCCACCCTAGGACCGGGCGGGACGCTCGGGAACAGCGGCGGAGCGGTGACCTCCCCGACGCCGTCCCCCCGTCGGCTCAGACGGTCGGGACCGTGCCGCCGTCGACGACGTACTCGGCGCCCACGATCGCCGAGGCGCGGTCGGAGACGAGGAACCCGACCAGGTCGGCGACCTCCTCCGGCCGGGCGAACCGCCCGAGCGGCACCCCGCCCAGGGAGTCGAGGAGCGCCTCCTCCGCCGCGGCGCGGGTGGTCCCGCCGCCCTCGGCGAGGCGGTCCAGGAAGTCCCCGTAGGTCTCCGTCGCGATGCCGCCGGGGCTGACGGCGTTGACCCGCACCCCGCGGGGCGCGAGCTCGTTGGCCAGACCCTTGCTGTAGGTGCGCAGCGCCGCCTTGGCCGCGGCGTAGGCCAGGGTCGCGTCGTGCAGCGGGAGCTGCCGCTGGATCGAGGTGACGTGCACGACGACCCCGGAACCCGCCCGGACGACCGCCGGCAGGAGGGCGCGGTCGAGCCGCACGGCACCCAGCAGGTTGAGGTTCAGCTCGGACAGCCAGTGCTCCTCGGTGAGGGCCGCGAAACCCCCGGCCGGCGTCGAGGAACCCCCGACGACGTGCACGAGGACGTCCAGCGCGCCGGTGGCCCCGGTGATCGTCTCGGCCACGTGCTGCGCGCCGGCGACGGTGGACGTGTCCGCCGCGACGAACCGGTCGGGCCGGTCGTAGTCCTGGGGCAGCGTGCGGGCCGTCGTCCACACGTCGGCGCCCATCTCCCGCAGGCGCGCGACGACGGCCCGCCCGGTGCCCTTCGACCCGCCCGTCACCAGCGCGCGCCGGCCGTCGAGGCGGTCCTTCCCGTCGGTGCTCATCACGCCGCCTCGTGGTTCGCGATGACGAGCTCGGCGATCAGGCCCCCGCGCAGCGTGAAGCGGTAGTCCAGGTCGGCGACACCGCCGGGGAAGGTGCCCTCCAGGCGCAGGGTCACCACCCAGTGCTCGTCGTCGACGCGCCGGGCGCCGGTCTGCTCGGTCGTGTACTGGAACTCGGCGCCGGCGTCGCGCACGAACGCCCGCACCTGCTCGCCTCCCCGGAAGGTCTCGCCCTGGTCGACGACCACGACGTCCTCGGCGAGGAACGCCGAGGCCGCGTCGGCGTCGTGGACGGTGCTGGCGGCGAGGAACGCGCGGACGGTGGCGGGGAGGGCGCCGGAGCGGTGGTCGAGATCGTGGTCGGTGCGTGTCATGCCGCCACCGTGCGGCCTCGCGGCGCGGGAGGGTCAAGCGCTGGACCCTCCCCCGGGGAGAGCCCCCACACTGACGCGGTGCTGACCATCGGGGAGTTCTCGCGCCTGACGCGCCTGAGCGTGCGGACCCTGCGCCGCTACCACCGGACCGCCCTGCTGGAACCGGCCGTGGTGGACGAGGGCACCGGCTACCGCTACTACGCCGTCGAGCAGGTCCCGACCGCCCAGGTCGTCCACCGCCTGCGGGAGCTGGACGTCCCCCTGGCCGACGTGCAGCGCATCCTGCGCACGCCGGACCCCGGTGTCCGCTCGGCCCTGGTCGCCGAGCACCTGCAGCGCCTGGAGGAGCAGCTGGAGCGCACCCGGGCCGCGGTCACCTCGCTGCGCCGCCTGCTGCGGCCCGACCCCGCCCCGGTCGAGGTGGAGCTGCGCGCCGAACCCGCCCGCACGGTCGCGGCGGTGGGGGCCGTGCTCGGTGCCGGCGACGTCGAGGCGTGGTTCGCCGGCGCGGTGGCCGAGCTGGAGGCGGCCGTGGGTGACCGCGCGAGCGGACCCCTGGGCGGCACCTACGACGACGCGCTGTTCGAGGAGGGCCGCGGCCGCGCCCTCGTCTACCTGCCGACGCCCACCCCGCCGCGCACCGGCCGGGTCCGCGCCGTGACGCTGCCCGCCGTGGAGCTCGCGGTGACCGTCCACGTCGGCGAGCACGACGGCGTCGAGGTCACCTACGGCGAGCTCGGCACCTGGGTCGTGCGGAACGCGATGTCGGTCGCGGGGTCCGTGCGGGAGGTCTACCGCGTCGGACCGCGGGACACGAGCGACCCGGCCGCCTGGCGCACCGAGATCGGGTGGCCGGTCTTCCGGGTGACGTAGGGCCCGGCGCGCGACCGGCCCGCCGCCGAGCGGGGCCGCGGAAACCGCGTTGCCCCCGGGTGCGCGTCCCGGCGACGCTGCGCCGGTGCCCGCACCGAGGTTCCACCCGGACCAGGTCCCCACCGACGCCGACCTGGTGCGCCGCCTGCTGGCGCAGCAGCACCCGCGGTGGGCGCACCTGCCGGTGCGCGCGGTGGACTCCTTCGGCACCGACCACGACGTGTACCGCCTGGGCGACGACCTCGCCGCCCGCCTGCCCAAGGTGGCCTTCGCCGCCGGGCAGGCCGTCCTGGAGTCGTCGTGGCTGCCGCGCCTGGCCCCGCACCTGCCGGTGGCGCTGCCGGAGCACCTGGCGGCGGGGCGACCGGGGTGCGGCTACCCGTTCGCGTGGTCGGTGTGCCGGTGGCTGCCCGGGCGCGCGGCCTCACCGGCCACGGACGACACCGAGGCGCTGGCGTCGGACCTGGCGGGGTTCCTGGGCGCGCTGCACGCCGCCCCGACCACGGGTGCGCCCGCCCGCCGCGCCGGGGCGCGCGGCGGCCCGCTGGCCGAGCGGGACGCGCAGGTGCGCGCCGCGGTGGCCGAGCTGGGCGACCGCGTCGACGCGCGCGCCGTGCTGCGCGTGTGGGAGGAGGCGCTGGACGCGCCGGGCTGGGACGGACCGGAGGTGTGGGTGCACGGGGACCCGCTGCCGGGCAACCTGCTCGTCCGCGACGGGCGCCTGTCGGCGGTCATCGACTGGGGCGCGCTGGCGGTGGGCGACCCGGCGTGCGACCTGCAGGGCGCGTGGAACCTCCTGGGCGCCGCGCACCGCGCGCGCCTGCGCGACGACCTGGCCGTCGACGAGGCGCAGTGGCTGCGGGGCCGCGGCTGGGTCGTCGCCCAGGCCGTCGTGGCGCTGCCGTACTACTGGGGCACGAACCCCGGGATCGTCGCGCAGGGCCTGCGCGCGCTGGGCGAGGTGCTGGCGCCAGGGGACTGACCGCCGCGGTCAGCCGCCCGGCGTCAGCAGTTCGTCCAGGTGCCGGCGCACGAGCCGGTGCGCGCGCTCGGCGTCGACCCGGCCGGGTTCGGCGACGCGGGCGGTGGCGAGCCCGTCGAGCAGCGCGAGGAGCGCGGCGGCCTCGTCGCCCACCCGCTGCGGCGGCAGGTCGGGCCGGGCCGCGGCCAGCAGCCGCGCCAGCGCGTCCTCGACGCGCTGCCAGGCGGCGCGGTAGGCGAGCGCCGTGGGTTCGTGGACCGCGGCGCGGGCCACGTGCGCGAGCCAGACGACGGCGGCCGGGCGCTCCTCGGGGCCCGCGGGCACCAGCCCGGCGGCCACGGCCCGCAGGGCCTCGCCGGGTGTCGGCGCCCGCTGGACGCGCTCGGCGAGCTGCGCGCTCACCTGCTCGTCCACGCGCCGCATGGCGGCGGCGAGCAGCGCGTCCTTCGTCGGGAAGTGGTGCTGCACGGCGCCGATCGAGACGCCCGCGCGGGCCGCGACGCGCCGGATGCTCAGGCCCTCGAAACCCTCCTCGGCCAGCAGGGCGACGACGGCGTCGAGCAGGTCGTCGGACGGTGCGGGCACGCCCGCATCGTCGCACCGGTGCGCGGGGCTCCCGAACCATACGATCGTATGGTTTCCTGGTCCGCGTGAACGCACCTCCGACGGCCGGCCCCACCACCCGCGTCGCGGCGCTCGACGTCGCCCGGGGCCTGGCGATCCTCGGGACCCTCGCGACGAACATCTGGATCTTCACCGACCCGCAGGGCCTCGTCGGCTACCTCACCGGCGGGACGCTCGCCGAGCGGACGCCGCCGGCGTGGCGGGCCGTCGAGCTGCTGGCGCAGCAGCTCGCGCAGGGCAAGTTCCTCGGGCTGCTGACGCTGATGTTCGGCGTCGGGCTGGAGCTGCAGCGCCGCTCCGCCGTGCGCGCCGGGCGGCCGTGGCCGGGCCGGTACTGGGTGCGCGCGCTCCTGCTGTTCCTCGACGGGCTCCTGCACTTCGTCCTCGTCGCCGAGTTCGACGTCCTCACGGGTTACGCCGTCACGGCCGTGGTCGTCGCGGCCGTGCTGGCCACCGGCGAGCGCGCGCAGCGCCGGTGGCTGGTCGGCGCGGCTCTCGTCCACGGCGCGCTCCTGGCGCTGGTGACGACGGCCCTGCTCGCCGCGCCCGGCGCGGACGGCGGGCCGGCGCGCCTGGACCCCAACCCCTACGCCGACGGCTCGTTCGGGGACCTGGTGCTGTTCCGCCTGGAGAACCTCGTGCTGTTCCGCGCCGAGCCGGTGTTCGTGCAGGCGCTGTCGGTCGCGGCGTTCCTCCTCGGCGCCCGCCTCGTGCGCGCCGGGGTGCTCGAGGAGCGCGGGACCCGCCTGCGCCGGCGCCTGCTCGCGCTCGGGGCCGCGGCCCTCGTCGCGGACCTGGCGCTCGGGCTGCTCGGCGGGACGGCGGGTCTGGTGCTGGCCCGCTACGGCACCGCTCCGCTCGTCGCGCTGGGGCTGCTGGCGCTCGTCGTGGAGGTGGTGCGCCGGCGGTCGCGGCTGGGGTTCGCGGGCCGCCGGCTGGCCGAGGTCGGCCGGACGGCGCTCAGCTGCTACGTGCTGCAGAACCTGGTGGCGTCCGCGCTCTGCTACGGCTGGGGCCTCGGGCTGGCCGCGCGCCTCGGCCCGGACGCGCGGGTCCCCGGCACGCTGGCGCTGTACGCGCTGGTGGCCGCGGCCGTCGTGCTCGCCGCGAACCGGTGGGTGCGGCGGGGCGGTCAGGGACCGGTCGAGGCGCTGTGGCGGGCGTCGGCGCGGGCGCTCGGGGGGCGCTGAACCCGTTCCCGGTTCAGCGACGGGCGACGCTGCGCGCGGCGGTCAGCTCCTCGGTGCGCTCCCACACCAGGGCGGCGAACTCGCGGTCGCTCACCGGGGCCCGGAACTCCTCGAACCCGACGAGCGCGTCGCCCCGCGCCCCGACGGGCCCGGCGAACAGGTCGGGGCGGACGTCCGGGGAGGTGACCGCGAACAGCAGCGGACGCGCGCCCTGCTCGGGTTCCCGCGCGCCCCACAGCGCGCCGAGCACCGCCGCGAGCGCGCGGTCGCGGCGGGAGGTCAGCCCGGTGTTCATCGGGGTCCGCACCATCCCGGGGTGCGCGGCGATCGAGCGCACGGGGGAACCGGCGGCGCTCAGCCGCCGCTGGTGCTCCACGGTCCAGGTCATGTGCAGGGTCTTGGTGCGCGCGTAGGTGCCGCCGCGCGACCACCGGCGCCGGCCGTCGAGGTCCTCGGGGCCCAGGCGCACCGGGAACCGCCGGTAGAGGTTCGTGCCGGTCGTGACGATCCGCGGGTCGGGGGACCCGGCGAGCTGCTCGTGCAGCAGCCGGGCGAGCAGCGCGGGGCCGAGGTGGTTGGTGGCCAGCTCGAGCTCGTGCCCCTGCGGGCTGGTGCGGCGCTCGACCCCGCCGACGCCGGCGTTGTTGACGAGGGCGTCCAGCCGCCGGCCGCGCAGGCCGGCGGCGAAGCGCCGCACGCTGTCGAGGTCGGCGACGTCGAGCTCGGCCGGCTCGAGGTGCTCGCGGGGGGCGGTGCGGGACAGGGCGTCGCGGACGGCGGCGCCCTTGTCGAGGGAGCGCACGGCCATGACGACGTGGGCGCCGGCGGCGGCGAGGGTGCCGGCGAGGAGCTCGCCCAGGCCGCTGGAGGCGCCGGTGACGACGACGGTGCGACCGCTCTGGTCGGGGACGTCGTGGGCGCGGAAGGGGACGGCGGGGACGGGCACGGCGGGCCTCCTGAGGGATGTGGAACGTGTTCCGTTTCGACAGCGTCGCAGAACCGGAACATGTTCCGCAAGGGCTCGCCTCGCCTACCCTCGACGCGTGAGCACGCCCGACGCCCCCGGTGCCGCACCGCTGCGCGCCGACGCCGCCCGCAACCGCGAGCACGTCCTCGCCGTGGCGCGCGAGCAGCTGCGCCGCGGGGCGCCGCTGCCGCCGATGAAGGACCTGGCGCGGCTGGCCGGTGTCGGCACCGGCACCGTCTACCGCCACTTCCCCACCCAGCAGGCGCTGCTGGCCGCCCTCGGCGAGGACGCCACGTGCGAGCTCGCCGTGCGGGTGCGCGCCGCCGCCGAGGAGGACGACCCGGTGCGGGGGTTCGCCCGGGTGGTCACCGCCGTGGTGCGCGGGGTCCTGCACGACCCGGCCGTGCGCGCGGCCGTCACCGGCGCCGGTCCCGGCTGTGCGCCGCCCACGCGCGCGGCGGTGCAGCTGGACGAGGCGGTCGGGCAGCTGCTGCGCCGGGCCCGCGCCGCGGGCGCCGTGCGCGACGACGTCGACGCCGACGACGTCCGGCTGCTGGTGCTCGGCCTGGCCGCGGGGCTCGCGCCGGTCGCCGGCGACGACGCGCGCGTCGAGCGGCACGTGCGGGTGCTGCTCGACGGCCTGCGGGGCCGGGCCTGAGGGCGAGGACGCGCGGGGGCTGACAGCCAGCCTGCGAGCACGCCCCGCACCGCGGCGTGTCTGCCCCCGTCCGACGGCGTGTCGCACGGTGCCCGCAGGCTGGCTGTCAGCACCGCGCACCGCCCGGGTGCCAGGCTGAGCCGGTGGCCGACGACGCGAAGGACGAGCTGCACCGCTACCTGCGCGAGGGGCGCGAGGCGCTGCTGTGGAAGCTGGAGGGTCTCGGCGAGCGCGACGCGCGGCGCCCGCTGACCCCCACCGGGACGAACCTGCTGGGGCTGGTGAAGCACGTGGCGGGGGTGGAGGCCGGGTACTTCGGGGAGGTCTTCGCGCGCCCCTTCCCCGAACCGCTGCCGTGGACGCAGGACGACGCCGAGCCGAACGCGGACATGTGGGCGAGCGCGGAGGAGTCGCGGGCCGGTGTCGTCGACCTGTACCGGCGGGTGCAGGAGCACAGCGACGCGACGATCGCGGCGCTGCCGCTGGACGCGCCCGGGACGGTGCCGTGGTGGCGGCCGGAGAGCCGGTCGGTGACCCTGCGCCGCGTCCTGGTGCACGTGGTCGCGGAGACCCACCGCCACGCCGGGCACGCCGACGTCGTGCGCGAGCTCGTCGACGGCGCGGCGGGCCTGCGCCCGGGCGGGTCGAACCTCCCCGAGGGGGACGCCGCCTGGTGGTCGGCGTACCGGGCGCGCCTGCAGCGGGTCGCGGACGAGGTGGGCGGAGGTGCCTGAGCGGTCGGCGGGAGGCGCTCAGCTCTGCCGCGCCGGCCGGATCGTCAGGTCGCCGATCTCGACGTCCTCGGGCTGCTCGACCGCGAAGGCGACGGCGCGGGCGACCGCGTCGGGGTCGAGGCCGAGGTCGGCCATCTCGCGCTGGACCTGCTCGCGCACGGCCGGGTCGTCGACCGCGGTGTCGACGAACTCGGTGCGCACGTAGCCGGGGGAGATCGACGTGGTGCGCAGGACCCCGTCGGTGCTCTCCTGCCGCAGCCCCTCGAGCAGGGTGCGCACGGCGTTCTTCGTCCCGGCGTACACGGCCTGGGTGGGGACGATCTTCAGGCCGGACGTGGAGACCACGGTGACGAGGTGGCCGCGGCCCTGGCGGCGGAACACAGGCAGGGCCGCGGCGATGCCGTGCAGGACGCCCTTGACGTTGACGTCGACCATGGCCGACCAGCCCGCGACGTCGAGGTCGGCGACGGGGCCGATCCTGCTGGTGCCGGCGTTGCCGACGAGGACGTCGAGGCGGCCGAAGCGCTCGAGCGCGAGGGCGACGAGGGCGTGCAGGTCGTGCGGGTCGGTGACGTCGACGCGGGTGGCGACCGCGCGGCCGCCGGCGGCGGTGATCTCCTCGACCACCCGGTCCAGCCGGTCGGTGCGGCGGGCGCCGAGGACGACGGCGGCGCCGCGGGCGGCGAGGTGGCGGGCGGTGGCCTCGCCGATGCCGCTGCTGGCACCGGTGACGGCGACGACCTTGTCCTGGACGGTCACGGGGGACTCCTCTCGCGGGGCCGCGGGACCGGACGGGCGCACGAGCGCCCGCGCGTCGCGGCGGATAAGGTGGACACATGTCCGGATACGCCGACGACCCTAACGGACACGTGTCCACTTCTGTCAACACCGGTGCAGCGGGCGGCAGGAGCCCGCGCGCGGACGCCCAGCGCAACCGCGACCGGATCGTCGAGGCGGCCCGCGAGCTGGTGCGGGCACCCGGGGAGCTGAAGCTCAACGCCGTCGCCAAGGCCTGCGGCATCGGGCAGGGCACCCTCTACCGCCACTTCCCCACCCGCGAGGCCCTCCTGGCCGAGGTGTACCGGCACGACGTCGACGAGCTCGTCGCGGCCGCGTCCGACCTCCTGGCGACCCGCGCACCGCTGGCGGCCCTGGAGGGCTGGTTCGAGCGCGTCGCCGCCTACGCCCGGGTCAAGAACCACGTGTTCGCCGCCGTCGAGGCGGCGACGTGGCAGGACCTCGCCGCCCACAGCCTCGGGCCGATCGGCGAGGCGGTCGAGCGGCTGCTGGCCGCCGGCCGCGCCGACGGCAGCGTCCGCGTCGACGTCGACGCCGGCGACGTCGTCGTGCTCATCAGCTGGCTCTCGCGCCTGGACGACGACGAGCTCGACGCGCGCGGACCACGGCTGCTCGCCGTCGTGCTCGACGGGCTGCGCGCGCACCGGGCGCAGCCGGCGGGGCGGAGGTCCACCGGCCGATGAGTTCAGGCTCGGGCGCCGGTCTCCCCGCGGGGACGACGGCCGGTTCCGGGCCGCGCCGTCGCCGGACCACTGCCGCCCACGACCGAGGAGCCTCCGGTGCCGCAGATCCGCCGCTTCGACCACGTCGGGATCACCGTCGCCGACCTCGAGCGGGTGACCGAGTTCTTCGTCGCCCTCGGGCTGCGGGTCGAGGCGGGCCCGATGACGGTCGAGGGCGAGTTCCTGGACACCGTCATCGGCATCCCCGGCTCCCGGACCCGGATCGTCGTGCTGCAGGCGCCGGAGGGCGGCACGTCGGTGGAGCTGTCCACGTTCGAGCGGCCGGAGCACCAGCCGGGCTCGCCCACCGCGATGGCCACCGAGCTGGGGCTGCGCAACGTGGCGTTCGAGGTGGACGACCTGGACGCGGTCGTCGCGCAGCTGGCCGAGGGCGGGTACGAACTCGTCGGCGGCGTCGGCGCCTACGAGGGGATCTGGCGCATGGCGTACGTGCGCGGACCGGAGGGGATCATCGTGTCCCTGGCGCAGCGGACCGGCTGATGCGTCACCCGGCGGAGGTCAGGGATTCCCCGGCCGCGGCGTCGCGAGCACCGGCTCGCGCGCGGGCGGGACCGGGTCGCGGTCCGCGCCCACCGCGACGAGCGCGGCAGCCAGAGCGCAGCCGGCGGCGCTGACGAGCAGCACGACCTGGAACGGCAGCACCCCGACGAGCAGCGCACCCACCGCGATCGACGCCGTGCCCGGGACGGAGACGACCGTCTCGTACCCGGCGGCGACGCGGCCCATCACGGCGTTCGGGGTGCGGCGCTGCAGCGACGTCGCCGCGGCCACCGCCAGCACCGTCAGCCCCGCGCCGACGAGGAGGAACCCGGCGAGCACGACCGGCAGCGGGCCGACGGCGGCCGCGCCGGTCCCGGCGGCGACGAGGGCCGCGCCGGCGGCCACCAGGCGTTCCTCGCCGACCCGGGCGGCGAGCAGGCCGGCGCCGACACCGCCCGCGACGGCCCCGGCGCCCTGGACGCTGACGAGGACGCCGACGAACTCCGGCGGCCGGTGCAGCCCGTCCTCCACCAGCGCGTAGACGGTCGCCTCGACGAGTCCGACCGAGGCGGACAGGACGAGCGTGCAGCGGACCACGCGGCGCAGCGCCCGCGTGCGCCGCAGGTGCACCAGGCCGGCGAGGACCTCCCGGCGCCGGCGCACGCCCACCGGTTCGGCGGAGGCGGTCCGCTCCCCCGGGAGCCCCCGGAGCCGCAGCCGCAGCAGCACGACGACCGCGAGCAGGAGGGCGACGGCCGTCGCGGTGGCGACCCACCGGCCCCCGGCGGCGGCGAACAACCCCGCGCCGGCCAGCGGGCCGACCAGGCGCAGGCCCTGCCGCACCGTGCCCAGCGCCCCGTTGGCCGCGCCGAGCAGGTCCGCGGGCAGCACCGCCTGCACGAGCCCGGACACGGCGGCGTTCGTCACGACACCGGCGGCGCCGCACCAGGCGGCGACGGCGAACAGCAGCCACAGCTGCTCCGGTCCGCGGACCAGCCACAGGCAGGTCACGGCGGCGGCACCGGCGGAGTCCACCCCCACGAGCACGGTGCGGCGGGGCAGCCGGTCGACGAGGACCCCCGCCAGCGGGGCGAGGACACCGGGCGCGGCCATCGCGAACACCACGAGCCCGGCGACGGCGCTGCTGCCGGTGAGGGTCTTCGCCCAGATCCCCAGGACGAGCAGCAGCGTCCACTCCCCGAGCATCGACAGGGTCTGCGCGGCCAGCAGCAGCCGGAACTCCCGGTGCCGGAGCAGGTCACGCACCGCCGTCGTCCTCGCGCTGCGCGGCGACGGTTCTCGTGTCGGCGCGGGGCAGGAGGTGGGTCAGGACGTCGACGACGCGGGAACCCTCCGGGACCACGCCGTCGAGGGTCCGCCGCTGCAACGGCGCGATGAGCGCGGTGACGGCCGCGGACAGGTCGGCCAGTTCCCGCTCGGTGATCCGCAGCGTCCAGTCCGAGGTGCCGGCGACCTCGCGCCACGGGTCGCCGGAACGGCGGCGCGACCAGCTCTGGACGAGCTCCTGGTTGCGGGCGTCCAGCACGGTGCCCAGCGCCTCCACCGCGGCCCGCTCGGCCGGCGACCCGCCGGCGGTGACGCGGTTGCCGACGGGGACGCGCCGCCACGGCCGGTTCCTGCCGCGGCCGCCCTCGGCCTCCTCGACGAACCCGAACCGGGCCAGCTGGCGCAGGTGGTACGAGCACGACGCGGCCGAGTCGCCGATCCGCTCGGCGCACTCGCTGGCGGTCAGCGGTCCCTCGGCGATGAGCAGGTCCAGCAGCTGCAGCCGGCGGGGGTGCGCGAGGGCCTTGAGGTGCTCGGGCCGCTGCAGGTTCCGCAGCGGCACCCCGCGCTCGTCGCTGACGGTCGGCTGGTCGTCCCCGGTGGTCACCGTCGAAAGGTATGCTTCGAAAGAGAGTTTTTCAAGAAGGGGTCGGGAGACGTGCGGCACCCGACCGGTGTACGACGGGACCGTGACCGGCTCCTCCCCCGCGGCGCTCAGCGTCCTGACCCTGCGGGAGACGGCCCGGCCGCCGACGACGGGCACGGGCTACCGGCGGAGGGGCGAGCGCGTTCCGCGGCTGCGGCAGCCCCCGCCGCACCTGGACCTCCTCGTCGACGGCGTCCCGCTGCAGCGCCTCCTCGTGGAACTGCCCGTCCCCGAACCGGGGACGTACGGGTTCGGGGACACCTTCGACCTCGTCAGCGTCGCGGACCTCGCCCACCCCGGGTACGCCGCCGGCGACCTGCGCCGCCTCGCCGGGGAGCTGCCGCCCGACGACGAGCTGTGGCCGCTGGAACCCGGGCGGCTGCCGCTGTACGTGTGCCCGATCGACGGCGACCTGGCCTGCGGCGCCGTCACCGTCGCCGTCCACCACGACGCGACCACGACGACGTGGAGCGGTTTCCGCCTGCAGAACGGGTACTCCGACGACGAGCTCGGCCTCGACCTGTCGGCGCTGGGCCCGTTCGTCTTCGCGCGCGACGCCCACCGCGACGTCCTGCTGCGGGCGGCCGACGACCTCGACGCGCTGGAGGCCGAGGACCGGGCGGCGGAAGAGGCGCACCGGCGCGAGCACGGCCCGCGGGGCCGGTGGCGGCGGCTCACCGGACGCTGAGGGGGTCCCCTCACGCCGGCCCGCAACCCTCTCCCGTCCGCAGGGCCGCCACGTCCGGGCAGCGCACGTGCTCCCAGCCGCCGGAGCCGAACGAGTCGTCCGTGGCGTCGGTGAACACGTCGACACCGGCGCCGTCGGGCAGCAGCCGGTAGTGCGTCCTGACCGGGTCGCCCTCCTCGGTCAGAGTCGTCACCCGGACCTCCGCCCCCTCGCGCGCGGCGCCCGGCGCCGTCAGGCACGCCAGCACCGGCGGGAGCCAGGCCGCACCCAGCGGCACCTCCACCGGTGGGCACGTCGGGTACGGGACGCGGTCGGTGAACGCCCGCGGGGCGCGGCCGGGAGCGGTCACCTCCCAGGCCGCCCACACCGCCCCGGCGACGGCGAGGACCAGCAGCAGCACCGCGAGGACCGTCCCGGCCGGCGGGCGGCGGGTGGGTGGTGCGCTGGTGGTCACCTGTGCAGGGTGACCGTTCCGCGGTCCTTGCGGAGCCGGATCAACCCGACGTCCAGGGTGTCAGGTCCCCTGCGGTCGCCGCTGTCGATCTCGGCTCGCGGCATCCGGTCACCCAGCGCATCGGCGTAGGTGCCGAACTGAGCGGCGGTGCGCTTCGAGGCAGTGGGTGGGACAGCCGGTCCTGCTCGGTGCTCAGCCTCCCGGCATCCGGGCGAGGTGCTCCCACACGCGCCGAGCCGGGGACGGCGCCAGCCGACTCGCCGTGTCGGCGGCGAGCGAGACGCTGTACCCGGCGAGCGCGCCCGGCACCCCGTCGGCGTGGTCGGCGAGCGCCCGGCCGGCGGACAGGCCGCTGCGGAGCGCCGCGCCGATGCCCTCGCCGGTGAGGGCGTCGACGAGCCCAGCCGCGTCCCCGCACGTCACCGCTCCACCCTCGTGGTGCCAGCGCCGCTGCGTCCCGACCCACAGCGGCCCGGTACCACCGCGCGGGCGACCTGCGGGGCGCAGCCCGTGCTCGGACACGAACCGCTCAAGAGCCGGCCGCAGCGCCGCCGTGCCGTCGGTCACCGAGCACACTCCGACGTTGCCGCGTCCGCCGGAGAGGGGGAACTCCCACGCGTACCCGGTGAACGGTGTGGCCCCGAAGTGGAAGTCCGCCGACGTCGTCGTGGAGCCCTCGACGTACACGGACAGGGACCGCGCGATCGGGGCGTCGAGCCCGATGCCCACCTGCCGGAGGAGCCTGCCGTGGGCGCCGACCGCGAGCACGACGGCGTCCACCTCGACCGGCGGCCTGCCCGCGACCTCGACGGTCCACCGGTGGTCCCCGGTGCGGTTCACCGCGACCACGCGGTGGTCGTGGTGGATCGTGCAGCCGCGCGCGGCGACGGCGTCGCGCAGCCGCTGGTCCACCGCGGCGCGCGGCGCGACCCAGCCGGGGCCCGCACCGGCCGACGTCCGCCACAGCCGTCGCCCGCCAGCCCACAGCCCGACCTGGTCGAAACGTCGGGCCCCGGGCGGAGGGTCGGCCTCCAGGTCCACGCCGACCGCTCGGAGGTGCTCCACCGCGTCAGGCAGGAACGCGTCGCCGCACGGCTTGTCCTTGCCCGGCGGTCCCTGCTCGTACACCGTGACGGCGTGGTCCTGCGCGGTGAGCACGGACGCCGCGGCGCAGCCCGCCAGACCGGCCCCGACCACGGCGACGTCCACGGTGTCCCTCACGCCACCACTCGGGCGAGTCCTGAGGTCAGGCTCTGGCGCGCCATGTCGCACAGCACTGGCAGGACGGTGCTCGCGTCCACGTCCAGGTGGGCGAACCCGTCCTCCACCTCGCGCACCAAGGCGACGCCACGGGCGGCGACCACCTCGACGACGAGCGGCGCGCCGAGCACCCGGACGATCGCCGGCCGGACGTCAGCACCCGGGTGGGTGGCGCCGAGCGCCGCTGCGCAGTCGGCCACGACGGCGAGCACGGCGCTCCAGCGGTCAGCACGCAGGTCCTCCGCGACGTCCACGACATCGTCGACCCACCCGCCGAACCGGCCGATGGCGAACGCGAGGTCGCGGAAGGCGTCCGCCTCGAGCCCCGGGGGCCAGCCGCGCACGCAGAACGGCACGAGCGATCCCGCCCAGATCGGGTGCGTGGACTTCCCGACGACCCGCTCCAGGACCTCGCCACCCGGCGCGCCGCGCGACGCGGTCAGGTCGACGCTGGCGAGCTCGGCGGCGAACGCGGCACGCGTGGCCTGCGTGAACTGCTCGCGGACGACGGCGTCATCGCACCACGCCCGCCCGCCGACCACGGTGGCGATGACCGAGGAGGCGAGTCGGCACAGGGCGTCGGCGAGGAGCGACCGCGACGGCGCGGGCGCGAGCGGGGCGCCGTCGGCCCAGCCGTCGGGGTCCATCGCCCGGTGGAGCCAACCCGCCACCGGCGCGAGCTCGTCCGGCACCTCGTCCAGCAGCCCGTCCAGCAGCACCGTGAACATCCCCAGCTGCAGGGCGAGCTCCTCCACCTCCGGTGTGGTGTCGCCGAACACCGCGTGCTCGAGCGCGCTCGCGCGGGCCATCGAGATCACCGGTGCCTCGGGGAACGCGTCGAGGAACCGGTAGCGCCGTTCGACGGCCATCAGGCCCGAGAGCTGGTCGACGAAGGGACCGAGCCACGCCGAGCGGGTCTGGATCCGCGTGAACGCGGCCAGTCCGGCACCGGTGGCGTGGGCCACCCGCTGGTCCGAGTCCGCGAACGGACCCGGCAGGTGCTGCGCCAGCGCGCGGAGCTGCTCGCGGCGCAGGTGGTCGACGGTGCGCTCCAGGACGTCCACGGCGGGCGGTGGTCCGTCGCGGCGGATCAGTGCGACCCCTTGTTGTGGACCACCCACCCGCCCGCGACGTAAGTGTGGGTGCCGTCCAGCAGCAGGTTGTGCACGACCGTTGCCGGGTCGGCCGCCGCCACGCTGACGGAGGTGACGGCGCGCAGCGCGGCGCACGGGCGCCGCTCGGACCGGCCAGCCGACACCAGCACCTCGACCCCCACGACCCGGTACAGGCGGTCCCCGGCACGCAGCTCCCTCGCCCGGAGCGCGACGCCCTCGGCAGCCAGGGCCCACGGATCGACGCACCGCCAGCCGTCGTCGGAGGCGAACGGGTGCTCGGCGGTGAC
Source organism: Kineococcus terrestris (assembly GCF_041020755.1). Taxonomy (NCBI): domain Bacteria; kingdom Bacillati; phylum Actinomycetota; class Actinomycetes; order Kineosporiales; family Kineosporiaceae; genus Kineococcus; species Kineococcus terrestris. The sequence continues at coordinate 49,325 of NZ_JBEUEI010000015.1, forward strand.
GAACGGCCGGCCGCCGTCGAACCCGTGGAGCGCCCGGTCCCCGAGGGTCGGCCTCTCGACGCCGACCACGGTGTTGACGCGGCCTTCCACGTCGAGCACCTCGTCGCCGACCCCGACCAGCTCGATGGGCCGGGAGGTGCCGTCGGCCATCAGCACCGGAGTGTCCCCGACGAAGCACGACGTCGCCGTGGGCGGCTGGGGCCTCAGCTCGACCACCTTCCAGTAGCCGTTGATCCCGTAGGCGGGGAAGTACGCGATGTCGGCTGAGGTGAAGTTCACGGTGGCGGAGTCGAACCCGCCCGCGGAGTGCGTGACGCTGATGCCCTCGTACCCCCAGTCGGCGTTCCAGATGCCGTTGCCGTCCGTCGCGGCGCAGTTGAAGGTCCCGGTGACGCACGCGTTGGCGAAGGGCAGGGCGACGTGGGTGCTGGCGTTGCGGATGACGCCTCCGATGAGAGCCATCTGTTCACTCCCTACTGCTCGGGACCGGTCGGGACGGTGGTGTCGGACGGCTCCTGGCCGCGCAACGACGCGACCGCGACCGCGACCGCGTTGTCGCGCCGGGGGGCTACCCCCGGCAGCAGCTCACCACGGGCGCGCCGCATGCGCGCAACACCGCTCTCGCTGTCCAGGTCGACGCCGAGAGTCGGCGGCACGCCGCGGACGAGCTCGCCCAACCGGGCCACCATGCTGCGCAGGTCGGCGACCGGGAAGGCGATCGACGGGAGCAGGCCGCGCAACGACTCGACGTCGAACTCGGTGTCCCGGAACCGCAATCGGCGGTCCCTGGTGGCCTCGGCCAGCCGGTCGAACGACTCGATCGGCATGAACTGCTCGAGCTGCTGCGCGAGCTCGTAGATGTCTCGCGCGTCGTCGACCTCGCTGATCACCAGATCGCGCAGGTCCGTGTCGTCGGGGGGCATCCGCTCTCCTCCTGTCGTGCGGCTGGTTGGCTGCTCCTGCTGGTGGGTGGTGCGGGAGGCGCCGCGGTGACGGCGCTCGCGTCAGGTCCTCGACGCGACCACGACGGTGTAGCCGCCCAGGACCACCCCGCCGACGCGCTGCTGCAGGTGCACGACGACGACCTCGTCGTCGCGCAGGTCGTCGGGTGCCGCCACGCGGGCGGCGACCGTCCGGGACGTGCCGGCCTCCAGCGGGACCCCGAGGGCGCGGGCGCCGTCCTGCGGTGCCGAGCCGCCCTGCTCGAGGAGGGCCGCGGCGAACCGCTCGTCGACCGTGCGCTCCAGTCGCCCCTCCTGACCGGTGTCCTCGACCTGCACGTGCCGGACCAGCGTCTCGTCGGGGCGGTCCGTGAACGCCGGCCCGGTCCTGACGGGGTGGCGGCGGGCTCGGCGCACGGCGCCGGCCGCGATCCGGTGACCCTGGGTCCCGGGCCGGTGGTGCTCGAGCATGGCCGCGGGCGTGAGTCGGGCGGCGTCGGTGAACGACACGGCCGCGTTCGCCAGGTCGCTCACCTCACCCCGTCCGGTGAGCGCCAGGCGGTGCGGACGGACGACGACCTCCGCCGTGACGGCGAACGGGAACGCGTTCGTCAGGGTCAGCGAGTAGGTCGTCCGCGCCGCGGCTGACGGGTCGATCACGTGGAGGTTGCGCTGACCGACGTGCCGGTCCGTCGCCGGGCTGAAGGGCGCCCGGATCGGGTCGGCGATCCAGCTGGAGACGCTCACCACCACGCACTCGTGGCCCTCGTTGACGAACGCGGGGACCCAGGGCACCGGACAGGGCACCTCGACCGAGCTCAGGGACGGCACGTCAACCCATTCCTCACCGATGAAGTGCATGCTCTCGGGGACCAGGCCCATCGACGGGTCGGCCCAGTGGAACTGGACCTGTACAGGGACGGCCTGGAACGCCCCCAGGTTGAGGACCCGGGCGATGAGGGTGTTCTGCTCGCCGGCGACGGGGTTGCCCGCCGGGTCCGAGGAGAGCACCCGGATGTCCGGCGAGGTCCAGTACGCGACGCCCGGTGGGACCGGCCTGGCGCCGATGTCCGACAGGGCGTGCCGTACCAGCAGGAACGGGGTGACCGGCGGCAGCCGTCCGTTCCGGTCGGCACCGGGCCCCCGGCCGCGCACCCATCGCTGCAGCAGGGCGAGGTACTCCTCCGTGCGCCGGCGGACCTCCTCGGCGCGCCGCTCGTCGAACTGCTCGGGAGTCACGTCCTCGTCGTCACGGTGCTCGTCGCGGACGAAGCCACCCGGGTCCGTTCTGCCGAGTCCGCTCACGGCTCCGGCTCCACGGCGACCGGGTCGCTCATCGCGCCCCGCACCTGCCAGGTGAGCCAAGCCGTCCCGCGGTCGCCGTCGAGGTTCCAGTCCGGGACGTCGGTCGCGTTCGTCATGAGGTCGATCGCGTTGTCGACCGCGTTGGCGAACGTCACCGGCAGCTGGGTGCCGGGGACCCGTCGCTCACCCGGCGGCCAGGTGGTCCCGGTCTTGACGTCGTTGTCCGGCGTGAGCGGGTTGGCCGCGGCGTCGTCCAAGGCGAACGGGGGGTACTCCGCGCGCAGGTAGGCCGTCGTCTCCGGCTGCTCGACGCCCGGTGAGCTCGCGTTCGGCATCCGCGTCCAGGTGCCCAGCGAGCCGTCCCACGCCTTCGTGGGGAACGGTCCGGCCCGGCGGTGGATGGCTGGGCCTTCCAGCCCGTCGGGGAACAGCGGCCGGGACTTGGCGAGCCGCTTGCCCGAGTCGAAGGTGTACGGGACGCCGAGCAGCGTGATCGTGGTGGTGTCCAGGGCGAGCTCGCCGGGGTAGGGGTGGCTGAAGGCCCCGAGGGTGAGCAGGTCGTGGAGCGCGCGCAGCCCGTTGTTGAAGTACTGCCGCAACCAGTAGAGGTCGCAGCGGAGTCTGGCCCAGTCGATCTGGGTGGCGCCGTCGATCACCAGGGCGACGCCCGCGATCACCGCTGCGGCACCGGCGGCCCCACCACCGAAGAACAGCGATGCGATGCCGAGCACCGCCAGGACGACTCCGCTGACGATCTCACCCACGTCCGGGTCGAGCTCCGGTTCCGGCACCGCAGGTCCGGAGCCGCTGCCCGGGTCGCCCGGAACGTTGGGATCCACCCACGACGGCACCGGACCGCAGTCCCCGGGTGGTCCGCCGAGCGGTGGGGGCGCGCAGCCGACGACGTCCCCACTGGTCTGGAACCACAACTTCATCCACGTCATGCAGTAGGCGCCGTTGAGAGCCGGCTTGCGGAACCGGCTGGTCAGCGGTGGCGGCCCGTAGGCCCGTTCCCAGGCCGCCATCCAGAAGTCGGCGAAGTCGTCCGGCAGCACGGCGGGGAACGGGTCACCTCGGCGCAGGCCGGCCATGACCGCGACCGGGTCCATGGGGGCGAGAGCGATCCGGTCGTGCAGGCGGGCGTTGCAGAGCGGGGTGAAGGCGGCGTACCCGGGGGTCGGGGTGTCGCCGTTCATGCTGGCCGGCGTCCGGTAGAACCCGTGCGCCCACACGTCGACGTAGTTGGACACCCAACGCGCACGCCACCACTGCTGGCGGTACGAGGACCCGACGGTGGAGTTGAGGAACGGGCTGAAGCCCACGCTGGTCGACACCGAGCACAGGTAGCCGTACGCGTAGGCCAGGAACCTGTCGTCTCCGGTCTCGCGGGCACGCTCGAGCAGTGCGGTGGCGAACTTCCCGGGGTGCTTCCAGTGGAGCCACTCGCGCGGCGTCCAGACCACGGGAGCGGGCGGCACGGTACCGACCGGGACGTTGACCGCCGGACGCATGCCGGTCGTGATCGCGGTCCCGATCGCGGCGACCCGGGGCAGGAGCGAGTCGACGATGGTCTTGAGCTGGTCGGCGAGCGACTCGATGACGGCGACCTCCCCGCTGTCCTGGAGGTCTTGCAGCGCGCCCAGGTCCTCGTCAGCGACGATCTGGTCGAGCCGGTCGAGCAGCCGCCGCATCTCGTTGATGACGTGGAGCGCTCCCGGGTCGGCCGAGGTGCCGTCGCCTCCCGCGATGGCCAGCACCTGCGTCCACAGGGATGCGTACGGCCCCTGCGGTGCAGAGGGTCCCTCGCCCGGCGGGTCGCTGGGGATGAAGTCTGCGAACGACGGCCCGACGGCGCCCAGCGCTGCGAACTCCGGGTGGGCTCGCATGACTGCCGCGACGGCCGTGACCGCCGGTTCGCTCGAGGTCTCCATCCGCTCGATGGCGCGGTCGAGGACGACGAACTGGGTGGCTATCCCGGGCATCGGTCCTCCTCGACCACACCGGCCCGCGTGGACGTCCACCGTTCAGGGCCGTGTCGCACCTGCTGGACGCCCAGATACGTTCCTCCGCGCGGAGATGCGCGTCAAGGGGTGGTGACCTGGTCACGCCCTGCCCGGCCAGGACGGCGGTGCCGGGCTCCGGTTCGGGCCTCGACCACGCGCGGACCGGGCCCCGTTCCGTCAGCCGAGGAGTGCCCAGGAGTGCCGTGGCCGGGGGGATGTGCAGCGTCCGGTCGGGGGTACGCGCCCATGTCCGGGCCGGGTCCGGCCGGGGTGGAGGACGGCGACCCGCACGAGGTCGGGGCGTCGTCGTGCGCGTCGGCCAGCGCCGTCCCCGCGTGGGCCGCCGACGCGTGAGCGTCGCGGGCTGACAGCCAGCCTGCAAGAACTCGGGGCCAGGCGGCGTGTCGCGGTCGCTGCGACGGCGTGTCGCGCAGTCCGTGCAGGCTGGCTGTCAGCCTCCCGGGCTTCAGCGCGATGGTTCCGGCGCCAGGTCCTGCGTCCCCACCACCCGCAGCAGTTCCAGCCGCTCGGCGGTGCCCGTCCCCGGCTGGGGGCGGAACAGCACGAGGCTCTGCCCGGACGGCGGGCTGACGACGAGGTCGCACTCCAGTTCCAGGCGGCCGACCTGCGGGTGGTGCAGGACCTTGCGGGTGGTGCGCCGGGCGCCGACCTCGTGCAGAGCCCAGACCTCGCGGAACTCCGCGCTCTCGGCGGTGAGGGCGTCCACGAGCGCGCGCACGTCCGGGTCGCCGGCGCGGGCGCCGCTGGCCAGGCGCAGGTCGGCCACGTACTCGCGGCCGAGCTGCTCGTGCTGCGCGGCGTCGTAGCGCCCGCGCAGCCCGGGGTCGGTGAACCACCGGTACACGAACGCGCGGCGCAGGCCCCGCTCGGCGGCGAACGGCCCCAGCAGCGCGACGTTGAGGGGGTTCTGCGCGAGCACCGTGCTGAGGTCGTCGGTCACCAGCGCCGGGACCGTCGGGGCGAGGGCGTCCAGCACGCACATCAGGCCGGCGTCGACCCAGCCCTGCGCGCGGTGCCGCGGCGGGGGCGCCTGCCCGGCGAGGCGGTGGACGTGGTCGCGCTCGTCGAGGGTCAGGCGCAGCGCGCGGGCGATCGCGCCCAGCACCTCCGGCGACGGGCGCGATCCGCGGGCCTGCTCGATGCGCTCGTAGTGGTCGGTGGAGATGGCCGCCAGCACGGCCACCTCGTCGCGGCGCAGACCCGGCGCGCGCCGGCGCCCGCCGGCGACCAGGCCGACGTCGGAGGGTTGCAGCTGCTCGCGGCGGCGTCGCAGGAAGTCGCCCAGCGCCCGACGGTCCCCGGTGCTCATGACCCGAGCATGACCGGCTCGCCGCGCGCCAGGCACGGACTGCCGGTCCGGGGCTCGGCTGTACGCCTGAGACCCGTCGGGACCCCCGCACGCTGGACGGGCAAGCCCACCACCGACAGGGAGGACGATCCCCGTGAGCACCACCACCGAGAGCACCCCGCAGCGCGTCGTCCTGGTCACCGGCGCCAGCCGCGGCCTCGGCCGCAGCGCCGCCCGGCACCTGGCCGCCGCCGGTACCGGCGTCATCGGCACGTACCAGTCCAACCGGGCCGAGGCCGACGCGATGGTCGAGGAGGTGCGCGCCGCGGGCGTTCCCGCCGCGGCGCTGCGCCTGGACGTCGAGGACGCCTCGACGTTCGGGGCGTTCGCCGGCGAGGTCGCCGACGCGGTGCGCGCGGCGGGTGCCGAGCACCTGCACGCCGTCGTCCACTTCGCCGGGTTCGGCCTCTTCGCGCCCTACGCGGAGACGACCGCGGAGCAGGTCGAGCAGATGCTGCGCGTGCACGTCAGCGCGCCGTTCCTGCTGACGCAGGCGCTGCTGCCGCTGATGACCGAGGGCGGGCGCGTCCTCAACGTCTCCTCCGGCCTGGCCCGCTTCACCAACCCCGGCTACGCCGCCTACGCCGCCGCGAAGGGCGCCGTGGAGGTCCTGACCCGCTACCAGGCCGCCGAGCTGGGCCCGCGCGGGATCCGCGTCAACGCGCTCGTGCCGGGCGCCATCGCCACCGACTTCGGCGGCGGCGTGGTGCGCGACGTCGAGGAGGTCCACCGGGCCGTCGCCGGCGCCATCGCGCTGGGCCGGGTCGGGGAGGCCGACGACATCGGCGCGGCCGTGCCGGCGCTGCTGGGCGACGGGATGCGGTGGGCCAACGGCACGCGCATCGAGCTGTCGGGCGGCCAGTCGCTCTGACGGCGCGCGGGCCGGCGCGTCAGACGTCGAGCAGGCGCGTCGACGCCCGCACCGCGGCCTCCGCGGCGGCGGGCGAGCGCCGGCCCAGCCCGCAGGAGGTCGCCACGTCGACCCGCCGGCCGAGGGCGTCCTCGACGAGGGCGAGGACCCGGTCCTGGTCGGCGGGCGCCTGCTCCTCGTGGGCCAGCCCGGCGACCACCCGCACGTCGGCGGGCACGACGTCGCGCAGTGCGCGCAGCGGGGCGTAGAAGGCGGGGTCCACGGGCGGCGGCGCGTCCCCGCCGGAGAACGGCAGGTGCACGAACTCCAACGGCCGTCCCGCCGGCCGGGCGCGCACCAGGGCGGCGGTCAGGTGGACCAGGGGCGCCGCGTCCGGCAGCTGCCGCAGGGCGCGGTGCCCCAGGTCGCCCAGGCACAGGTGCACGCCCCAGCGGGTGCCCGCGGGCGCGTCGGCGACCGGGCGCACCACCTGCCGGGCCAGCACCCGCGCGAGCGCGGGCCGCAGCGGGGCGGGCGCGGCGGTGACCGCGACGAGCTCGACGGGCACCTCCAGCTGCAGGACGACCGAGGACCCGCCCGCGGCGGCCACGCGGGACAGCTCGCGGCGCAGGGCCCGGCGCACGACGCCCGCGGTGCGGGGCACCGCGGCCGGGCCGAAGGCGAACAGCGCCAGGTCCAGGTGGCCGGGCACCCCCACCTGCAGGGGCAGGTCGGGCGTCGCGGGGTGCCCGGAGGCCGCGAGCACGCGCAGCTCCTCCTCGGCGTGCTCGGCAATCCGCAGGTCCAGGTGCTCCGGGCGCAGGCGCAGGCCGCGGCGCACCGCGAAGCGGTCGACGTCGTCGTAGTCGGCCCAGTCCCCGGCGCGGGTGCGCCGCAGGACCGGTTGCTGCGCGAGGCGCTGCACGGTGGAGACCACCCACCGGGAGCGGTCGCCGGTCTCCCCGCCGGTGAGCCGGCGCAGCCGGCCGGACAGCTCCTGCACCTGCCAGGCCAGCGCCCGCTCGGCGTCGGGGAACTGGGACAGGGAGCCCACCAGGTGCAGGGATCGCCGCTGGTCGGCCGGGACGGTGCTCACGTTCTCCACCACAGATCGCCTCACAGGTGTAAGTTAACGACTGTTCACGGGAGGTGCCGCGGCCAGTCTCCACCGCCTCCCGGCCCCGCCGCCACGACTCCGGAGGACCCGATGAGCACCACGACCGTCCAGCGCCCGCGCACCACCGCCCGCCGTCCCGGCCCCCTGGCCACCACCGTGGCCGCGTGGTCCTCCGCGGCCCTCGTCGCCACCGGGTTCGCGTTCGTCGCCACCGCGCCGATCGCCGTGGTCGCCGCCGGTGCCTGGCGCGACCCGCAGCTCGGTCCCGCGCGCGTCTGGGTCACCGTTCTCGCCACCGCCCAGGCGACGCTGCTGCTGGTGTGGCGGACCGCCGACGACCCCGAGCGCAGCCTCACCCGCAGCCTCGACCCCGTCGTCGCCGGCGCCGTGGTCCTCGTGGCCGTCGGCACCGCCGTCACCTGCCACGTGCAGCGACGCCGCTCACGCCTCGCGCAGGGGCCCCTCGTCCAGGCGTGACAGCGACCTGACCAGCGAGTCGGCCAGACCCTCGGGCCACGGGAACAGCGGCGTCGTCGTCCGCAGGTCCGCCAGGCCGTGCAGCCCCACCCACAGCGCGACCGCGTCCGCGGGCACGTCCGCGCTGGTGGAGGCGCCCGCCTCCACGCACTCGGCCAGGCGCTCGACGAGGACGGCGAAGGCGTCCATGCCCATACCGGCGCGCTCGGCGCGCTGGGCCTCGTCGGCGCCGGCGGAGGCGTCCCACACCCCGCCGAACATCAGCCGGTAGCGCTGCGGCTGCTCGCGGGCGAAGTCCAGGTACCCCTCGCACACCGCGACCAGCCGCCCCACCGGCGTGGACGCGCCCGCCGCGGCCTCCCGCAGCCGCCGCGCGAGGTCCGCGAACGCCTCGTCCACGACCGCGCGCAGGACCGCGTCCACGTCCTCGAAGTGCCGGTAGATCGACGGGGCGCTGATCCCCGCCGCGCGCGCCACCGCCCGCAGCGTCACCGCGCCCGAGCCCTCCTGCAGCAGCTCGCGCGCCGCGTCGAGGATCTCCCCGCGCAGCCGCGAGCCCTCCCCCCGCGGGTTGCGGGTCCGCCGGACACCGGGCTGCGCCTCGCTCACCGAGGTGAACCTACGGCCGCCCGGCCGGCCGGCGGACCGGGGCTGACAGCCAGCCTGCGGGCACCGCGCGACACGCCGTCGCAGGGGGCGCGACACGCCGCACCCCGCGGACAGCCCGCAGGCTGGCTGTCAGGGTCGGCGCCGCGGACGCTCCACCCGTCAGCGCACCACCGCCCGCGCCCGGTCGCTGACCAGGTCCACGGCCAGGGTCAGCGCCACCAGCACCGCGAGGGTCGTCGTCACCGCGGGCCAGTCGAAGGTCTGCAGGCCGGTGGCGAGCACGGCGCCCAGCCCGCCGCCGGCGAGCAGCCCGACGAGGACCGTGTCCCGCACGGCGACCTCCCACCGGTACAGGGCGTGGGCGAGCACGGGCCCGGCCGCGCGCGGCGCGGTGCCGTACAGCCAGCCGCCGACCGGGCCCGCGCCCAGCGCCTCCAGCGCCCGCGCGGGCCGGCGGTCCAGCTCCTCGAGGGTCTCGGCGGTCAGCCGTCCCAGGACGCCGAGGGTGTAGACGCCCAGCGCGAGCGCCCCCGGCAGCGGCCCGGGCCGCAGCACGAACAGCAGGACCAGCGCGTGCACCGGCGGCGGCACGGCCCGCAGCAGCAGCAGGACGCCCCGCACCAGCGCCCCGGCGGCCCACCGCAGCGGCCCGGGCCGGCGCGGCGGGCGGGCGGCGACCCCGGACAGCAGCACCGCCCCCGCGGTGGCCAGCGCCACCGCGACCACGGACACCTGCACCGTGACGACGGCGGCGGCGGCCAGGGAGCCCAGCAGCGGCTCCGACACGTCCGGCGGCCAGGCCAGGGACAGCAGCAGCGCCAGCTGCTCGCCGGTGCGGTCCGCGACGAGGGTCGCCGGGCGCAGCGCCAGGTACCACCACGACCACGCCACGAGCACCGGCACCGCGAGCACCGCCGCGACCAGCCCGCGGTCGCGGCGCAGCCGGTCCCCGGCCACCGGCGGCGGGTCGGCCAGGCGGCGGCGCACGGCCCGGCCGGCGACGACGGCGCCCACGCACAGGAGCGTCAGCGCGTACACGCAGCTCCACACCTGGTCCCAGCGCAGCGAGCTGAACGACAGCGACAGCTGGTAGCCCAGGCCGCCCGCGCCGACCAGGCCGAGGACGACGGCCGAGCGCACCGCGCACTCCAGCCGGTAGGACGCGTACGCCAGCAGGGCGCCCGCGGCCGGCGGCAGCAGCCCGTACAGCGCGGCCGCCGCCCGCCCCGCCCCCGCGGCCCGCAGCGCCTCGTGGGCGCCGCGGGGCACCTCGTCGAGCAGGTCCGCGAACACCTTCGCGGTCACCGCGCCGTAGGGGACCCCGATGGCCAGCACCCCCACCCACGGGTCCAAGCCGAGGACGTTGACCAGCAGCAGCCCCCACACCGCCTCGTGCAGGCCGCGCGGCACGGCCACGGCGGCGCGCGCCAGCGTCCAGCCCGCGCGCCGGCGCCCCCACGTGCGGCGGGCCAGGACGACGGCGCCCGTCGCGCCCAGCAGGACGGCCAGCGCGGCACCCAGCACTGCGTAGGCGACCGTCACCAGGGCGCTCGTCAGCAGCACCCGGACGAACTCGGCCGACAGGTCCGGGGACAGCGCCCCGGCGGCGGAGCGGCCCGCCTGGCGCAGCCCCGCCGGGTTGAGCACGTCGCCGGAGAACACCCCCGTCCCGGCCAGCGACCACAGCACGAGGGCGGCGGCGCCCAGCCCCCACGCCCACCGCGCGCGCGACCGGCGCAGCCGAGGGGCGGCGATCGCCGTGCTCACGCGCCGACCCCGTAGAAGTCCGCGAGGTCCGCGGCGCTCAGCGAGGCGGCCGGGGCGTCCAGGACGAGGCGGCCGCCGACGAGGCCGACGACGCGGTCGCAGTGCCGCAGCGCCAGCGCGGGGTCGTGCAGCGCGGTGACCAGGGCGCCGCCGCGCTCGGCGGCCAGCTCCGTCAGCAGCGCCAGGACCCGCCCGGCCAGGGCGGGGTCCAGCGCGGACACCGGCTCGTCGGCCAGCACCAGCTCGGGGCGCTGCACGAGCACCCGGGCCACCGCGACCCGCTGCCGCTGCCCGCCGGACAGTCGCTCGGTGCGCTCGAACGCCCGGTCGGCCAGGTCCACCCGCTCCAGCGCGTCGAGCACCTCGGGCAGGCCCTGCGGGCGCAGCAGCGACCACGCCGCCCGCCACGCCGGCCAGTCCGCCAGCCGGCCGGCGTTGACGTTGTGGACCACGCGCAGCGGGCCCACCAGCTCCAGGTGCTGGTGGACGGTGCCCACCCGCGCGCGCAGCCGCCGCAGCGCGCGCCCGGACAGGGCGGACGGGTCGGCGCCGAGGACCTGCGCCGCGCCCGCGGTGGGCGTCACCGACCCGGTGAGCACACCGATCAGCGTCGACTTCCCGGCGCCCGAGGGCCCCACCACGGCGACCCGCTCGCCGCGCCCGACCACGAGGTCGAGCCCGGCCAGGGCCGTCGTGCCGCCGTGGCGGACCTCGACACCGGACAGCCGCAGGGCGGCGCTCAGAGGAGCCCCAGCTGCTCGCCGATCTCCTCGATCTCGGCGTGGTCGGACGCCCGCGCCGGGACGAACGCGCCGGCGCCGAACAGGTCGAGCACCTGCGCGTCGTCCGGGTCGTCGGCCGAGAGCCCGAGCAGGTAGCCGGTGAGCCGGTCGGGCAGGTCCTCGCCCAGCCGTTCGACGGCCCGCGGGCCGAGCAGCCAGTGGTAGTCGTGGTACGGCGGGGTCCGGGCGTAGACCCCGACGGCCGGGTCGACGGCGCCCTCGGCGCTGCGGGCGGTCCACACCTGCTCGTTGAGCGCGCCGGCCTCGTAGCTGCCGGAGGCGACCAGCTGCAGCGTCGCGTCGTGCGAGCCGCTGAACGCCGGGCCGCCGGGGAAGCCGCGCGGGTCCACGCCCTGCTCGGTCAGGGAGTGCGCGGGCATGAGGAACCCGGACGTCGAGGTCTGGCTGCCGTAGGTGAACCGCAGCCCCGCCAGCGCGGTCAGGTCGTCCGACGGCGCCAGGCCGGTGGCGGTGTTCACCACGAACACCGAGCGGAACGCGGTGTCGATGTCGCGCTGGGCCAGGACCACGGCGCCGGGGGTCTGCCGGCGCGCCTGCACCCCGGTCAGGCCGCCGAACCAGACGAGGTCCAGGTCGCCGGTGCGGAACAGGGACACCGCGGCGGCGTAGTCGGTGACGGGCCGGTAGGCGACGTCCAGGCCGGTGGCCGCGGCCATCGAGTCCGCGAGGGTGCCGTACAGGCGCTGCAGGACCTCCGGGTCCTGGTCGGGGATCGCCCCGACGGTCAGCTGCCCGCCGCTCCCGGAGGGGGAGGCGGCGGAGGAGACGGGGGAGGTGCGCCCGCCGCAGGCGGTGAGGCCCGCGAGGAGGGCGGAGGAACCGGCCGCGGCCAGCAGGCGGCGGCGCGGGGGGAGGAGCGGTGCTGCTGCGGGGCCACCCGACCGGACGGCGCGAGGGCCGGCGGTCACGTCGTCGTGGCGAGGACGGGAGCGGGCACGGGGGACCTCCTGGGGTCTGGGGGGCGGACGCGGTCATCGTGGCGCACGCGCCGCGGGCGGGCCCGGTGGCGGCCGCCGGGTGGTGGGAGCGGCGCGGCCGGGTGATGGTCGGGGGCATGGCCACCGACACCCCCGACGTCCCGCTGCGGGCGCGCGAGCACCTGCACGCCCTGCACACCCGCCTGACCGACGTCCAGGACGCCTACCAGGGCGACGAGGAGCGCCCGCTCGGCGGGTTCCTCACCCTCATGGGCGTCTTCGCCGGCGGCGTGGGCGGCGCGGCGCTGCTGGCGCGCGGCCTCGGCCGCGAGATGCCCGACCGCTTCAGCGCCCAGGACCTGTTCCTGCTCACCGTGGCCACCCACAAGGCCAGCCGGCTCATCTCCAAGGACGCCGTCACCGCGCCCTTCCGCGCCCCCTTCACCCGCTTCGTCGGCCCGGCCGGCGACGGGGAGAACATGGAGGAGGTCCGCGGCAGCGGCCTGCGCCACTCCGTCGGCGAGCTGCTGACCTGCCCGTTCTGCACGTCGGTGTGGGTGGCGACCGGCCTCGTGGCCGGCGGGGTCCTCGCCCCGCGGCTGACGCGCAGCGTCGCCGCCATGCTCACCGCCGTCTTCGGCTCCGACCTGCTGCACCTGGCCTACGACGCCGCCAAGCAGCTGCCCGAGCGCGCCCAGCCCGACGGCGACTGACGGCAGGGGGCCGGGACCCCGCGGCGCTGTTGCCGCCCCCCGCCCCCGCGCCCACCGTCGCGATCACCGACGTGACCGAGCACGACCAGCCGAGGACCGGGGAGGGACCGTGGCCGACGAGCGCGACGGCGTCGAGAAGGTCGCCGACATCATCGCCGACATCAAGACCTGCATGCTGACCACCACCACCGAGGACGGGCGGCTGGTCAGCCGCCCCATGGCCGTGCAGCAGGTGCGCTTCGACGGCGACCTGTGGTTCGCCGCCGACGACGACTCCGCCAAGGTCGCCCAGGTGCGGCACGGCTCCCCGGTCAACGCCGCCTTCGCCACCCGCGACGCCTGGCTGTCGCTGGCCGGTACGGCCGAGGTGGTCCACGACCGGGCCAAGGCCGAAGAGCTGTGGAACCCGGGCCTGGCGGCCTGGTTCCCGGACGGCCCGGGGACGCCGGGCCTGGCGCTCATCAGGGTGCACGCCCAGAGCGCGGAGTACTGGGACACCCCCGGCGGCACCGTCACCACCCTGCTCGCCCTGGCCACCAGCAAGCTGCGGGGCAGGCGCCCGGACGTCGGCGAGAACGAGACCGTCGACCTGGACACCGGCTCCCCGGGCACGGCCGGCTGACCCCCCTCCCGGCTCGGCGTGCCGGGTCGCGCACCGGCTGCGAGGGTCGGCGGGTGAGCGCATCGGGGAACGGGAGCGGGCGGCGGGTCGCCGTCGTGACGGGCGGGTCAGCGGGTCTGGGGCGCGCGGTCGTGCGGGAGTTCGCCGCCCGCGGGTACGACGTGGCCGTCCTGGCGCGCGGCGCCGAGGGCCTCGCGGGAGCGGTCGCCGACGTCGAGGCCGCCGGCGGCCGGGGCCTGGCGGTGCCGTGCGACGTGGGCGACGCCGAGGCCGTCGAGTCCGCCGCCGCCCGCGTCGAGGCCGGCCTCGGGCCGATCGACGTGTGGGTGAACAACGCGATGGCCAGCGTCTTCGCGAAGTTCTGGGACGTCGACCCCGCCGACTTCGACCGCGCCACCCGCACCACTTACTACGGCTACGTCAACGGCACCCGCGCCGCCCTCAAGCGGATGGTGCCGCGCGACCGCGGGACGGTCGTGCAGGTCGGCTCCGCGCTCGCGCACCGCGGGATCCCGCTGCAGTCGGCGTACTGCGGGGCCAAGCACGCGGTCCAGGGGTTCACCGAGAGCGTCATCACCGACCTGCTGTCCGAGGGCAGCTCCGTGACGGTGTCCCTCGTCCACATGCCCGGGATGAACACGACCCAGTTCGGGTGGGTGCGCTCGAAGCTGCCGAAGCACCCGCAGCCGGTCGCGCCGATCTACCAGCCGGAGGTGTGCGCGCCCGTCGTCGTCGACGTCGCCGAGCGCCCCCGCCGGGAGACGTGGGTCGGCGAGGCCACCGTCGGCACCATCCTCGGCAACCACCTGGCCCCCGCCCTGCTGGACCGCTACCTGGGCCGCACGGGCGTGTCCGGTCAGCAGACCGACCTGCCCGCCAGCGCGATGGTCGGCGACTGCCTCGACGAGCCGGTGCCCGGCGACCACGGCGCGCACGGGATCTTCGACGAGCGGTCGTGGTCGCGCAGCCCGCAGGTGTGGGCGCAGCGGCACCGCCGGCCGCTGGGGGCGGCCGCGGGGCTGGCCGCGGCGGTCCTGCTGGCGCGCGGCCTGGTGCGGCGGGGCTGAGGGGGCGGCGTGGACGCGGCGACGCGCGACCTGCTGCAGGAGCTGCTGCGCACGTACGGTCCCGGCGGTGACGAGGAGGCGGTCCGCGACGTGTGCGCGCGGGAGCTGGCGCCGCTGGTGGACCGCTCGTGGGTGGACGCCGCGGGCAACCTCGTCGGCCTGCTGGACGGGCCGGCGGGCAGCGCGCGGGGAGCGGTGCGCGTGACCGCGCACCTGGACGAGCTGGCGCTGGTCGTCAAGCGCGTGGCGCCCGACGGCGACCTGCACGTGCAGCCGCTGGGGACGATGTACCCCGCGAACTTCGGGCTGGGGCCGGTCGACGTGCTGGGCGACGCCGAGGTGGTGACGGGCGCGCTCGTGCTCGGCTCGGAGCACACGACGCGGGAGACCCCGCAGGTGTGGGCGACCAAGCCCGACGGGGGGGACCGCGCGATGACCTGGACCGACGTGCGGGTGTTCACCGGCCGCTCCCCGCGGGAGCTGGCCGACGCGGGCGTCCACGTCGGCAGCCGCGTCTGCGTGCACCGCAGCCGGCGCGAGCTCGTCGACCTCGGCGGGTTCACCGGGTGCTTCTTCCTCGACGACCGCCTCGCGCTGGTCGTCCTCCTGCGGGCGCTGCGCCTGCTGCGGCGGGAGGGTGGGCCCGCGTGCGACGTGTACGCCGTCTTCAGCACGCGCGAGGAGGTCGGCGGCGTGGGCGCGGCGTACGCGGACCGGACCCTGCCCGGCGAGGAGGTGCTCGCCCTGGACGTCGCCCCCGCCGAGGACGAGTACGGGACGTCGCTGCACCCCGGGGTCGTCGTCCCGTACGCCGACGCCACGGCCGTCTACGACCGTCGCTGCGCCGACCGGCTCGTCGAGCTCGCGGAGCAGCAGGGCGTGCCGGCGCAGCGCGCGGTCCTCGGCTCCTACGGCAGCGACGCCTCGGACTCCTCCACCGTCGGCCAGGTGGCGCGGGCCGTCGCGCTCGGGCTGCCGACGCTGTCGACGCACGGGTTCGAGGTCGTGCACCGCGACGTCGTGGACGGGGCTGCCCGGGTGCTGGCGGCCTACCTGCGCTGAGGTCCCCGCGGCTCGCGGGCCCAGCGCGGCGGGGACGAGCTCGTGCGCGGGGTGCTCGTGGACGTGGCGGCCGCCGGGAGGCGTCGGGGCGCCGTCCGCGACGAGGTGCCGGTGGCCCGGCGCCGTCCGGCCTCAGGCCCGCGACAGCCCCGTCCGCGCCCGCTCCAGCGCGTCGCGGAGGGCGCTCCGCAGCGCGCGCACGGCCGGGTGCCCGGCCGTGCCGCGGCGCGCGCCCGTGTAGAGGCGGCGCACCGGGTCGCCGGGCAGCGCCACCAGCCGCAGGTCGGGGTGCAGCTGCGTCCACAGCAGGTCCGGCAGCAGCGCGACGGCGTGCCCGGTCTCCACCAGGTGCGACTGCAGCAGCGGGTCGGGGGTCTCGATGCGCACGTCGGGCTCGAACCCGGCCGCCCGGCAGCGGGCCACCGCCCAGCGCGCCGGCAGCGACGCCGGCGGGTCCATCACCCAGGGCGCCCCCGCCAGCGCGGCCAGGTCCTCCGGCAGCCGGGCCAGCGGGCCGTGCCGCGGCAGCGCCAGCCGCAGGCCGTCGTGGGCCAGGTCCTCCTCGTCGACGCCGTCCTCCAGCACCCGCGGCAGGCCCGGGTACTCCTCGCCGAGCACCAGGTCGACGTCGTGGGCGAGCAGCGCGGCGAAGGCCTCCTCGGGCTCCAGCTGGGTGATCTCCACGCGCAGGGCCGGGTGCTCGGCGGCCAGGCGCGTCAGCGCGGCGGGCACGAGCGCCAGCAGCACCGTCTGGAAGCTGGCCACCCGCACCGTGCCGGTGACCTCGCTCAGCGAGGCCGCCAGGTCGGCCTCGGCGCGCTCCAGGCGCTCGATGACGGCGTCGGCGTGCCCGACGAGGACGCGCGCCGGGGCGGTCAGCCGCACCCCGCGCCCCACCCGCTCCAGCAGCCGCACCCCCGTCTCGTGCTCCAGCAGCGACAGCTGCTGCGAGACGGCCGACGGGCTGTAGCTGAGCGCACGGGCGACGGCGGCCAGGGTGCCGCGCCGGTGCAGCTCGCGCAGCAGGCGCAGGCGGTGGACGTCGAGCACGGACACCTCCCGATTGTTCAGCTCAGCTGACCGTTCTCCTCCAGAACAGTTCGCTGGACGCCACAGTAGCCGCCCCTCGACAGTGGAGCCGTGACCACCGCCGTCGCCCGCCCGGGCCCCGCCGTCCTGCTCGTGCTCGGCTCCTGCCTGTCCCTGCAAGTGGGCGCCGCGGCCGCCAGCCACCTGTTCCCCACCGCGGGCAGCACGGGTGCGACGGCGCTGCGCCTGGGCGTGGCCGCCCTCGTGCTGGTGGCCCTGGCCCGGCCGCGGCTGCGCACGTGGACGCGGGCGCAGTGGCGGGCCGTCGCCGCGCTCGGCGCGTGCCTGGCCGCCATGAACGGCACCTTCTACGCCGCCATCGACCGCATCCCCCTCGGCACGGCCGTCACCGTGGAGTTCCTCGGCCCCCTGACGCTGGCGGCGGTGCTGTCCCGGCGCGGGCGCGACCTCGTGTGGGTGGGCACCGCCCTGGCCGGCGTCGTCCTGCTCGGCACCGCCGGGCACCCCGCCGACGTCGACCTCGACCCGGCCGGCGTCGCGCTGGCCGCCGTCGCGGGCGTCTTCTGGGCCGGGTACGTGCTCACCGCCGGCCGGGTCGGGCGGGCCGTGCCGGGGCTGGGCGGGCTCGCGGTCGCCACGGCCGTCGCCGCGCTGCTCGTCCTGCCGCTGGGCGCGCCGGGCGCCGCGCGGGCGCTGGGCGAGCCGGGACTGCTGCCGCTGGTCGTCGCGACCGCGCTGCTGGCCTCCGTCGTGCCGTACGCCTTCGAGCTGGCGGCGCTGCGGCGCCTGCCCGCCGCCGTCTTCGGCGTCCTGCTCAGCCTGGAGCCGGCGCTCGCGGCGGCCGCCGGGTTCGCGCTGCTCGGCGAGCGGCTCAGCGCGGCCGGGGTCCTGGCCATCGGCCTGGTCGTCGCCGCGAGCGCCGGCTCGACCCTGTCGGCGCGCCGGCGGGCGGAGGGAACGCCACCGCGCCTGCCCCGGCCCCGCCGCTCGGCCCGCTCCCTGCGGTCTCCCGCTCCCCCGCGCTGACCCCGCCGCCCTCCCCGCCCCCCCCCGTGATCTCGCAGGGCTCCCCAGCGAGACCACGGGAGGCATCGCGCGGTGATCATGGATGGGTGAGCAGTCACCCGTCCGTGATCACGGCGAGGGGGCGGGGCGGGCCGGCGGCGGGGACGGTCAGGGGGCCGGGTCGCCGGCGGTGTCGAGGGCGGTGGTGACGCGGCGCAGCAGGGCCAGCAGCTGGGCACGCTCGGCCTCGTCGAGCACCTCGAAGGCCGTCGCGGCCGACGCCCGGGCGCGCTCGTGCAGCTCGGCGTGGACGCGGCGGCCCTCGTCGGTCAGCCGCACCAGCGCCACCCGCCGGTTGGCGGGGTCCTGCTCGCGGCGCAGCAGGCCGCGCTCCTCCAGCGGGTCGACGAGGTCGGTCACCGAGCGCGGCGCCACGCGCAGGCGCTCGGCGAGCTCCCCCATGCGGGGTGCCCGCTCGCAGCGGCCGAGGACGCGCAGGAGCCGCGCCTGGGCGGGGGTGACGCCGAGGTCGCCGGTCTCGGCGTGCGCGCGGTGGCGCAGGCGGTGCTGCAGGCCGCGCAGGGCGTCGGCGATCTCGACCGGGTCGGGCACGGGAACACCGTAACGGACGTTGAGGTTGCCTCACCATGAGGTAACCTCAACGTCACTGACCCCGACACCAGGAGGTCCGCCCGTGCGCGGAGACCCCGCCCAGGACCCCTTCCGCCCCGACCGGCGCACCCGGCCGGCCCCCTCGACCGCCACCAGCCGCGCCGACGTCGCGCGCGTCCTGCGCCTGTTCCGCCCCCACGTGCGCACCCTGTCCGCCGTCGGCGCCCTCATCGCGCTGTCCGCGCTCGCCGGTGTCGCCGCCCCCTTCCTCCTGCGCGAGATCGTCGACGTGGCCCTGCCCACCGGCGACCTGCGCCTGCTCGGCTGGCTCGTCGCCGGGCTGCTCGGCATCGCCGCCGCCACCACCGCCCTCGACGTCGTGCAGGGCCTGCTGACCACCCGCGTCGGCCAGGCCGTCATGCACCGCCTGCGCGTCGCGCTCTACACGCACCTGCAGCGGATGTCGCTGGGCTTCTTCGCCCGCACCCGCACCGGCGAGGTGCAGTCGCGCATCGCCAACGACGTCGGCGCCATGCAGACCGTCGTCACCAGCACCGGTGCCGACCTCGTCTCCAACCTCGCCACCGTCGTCGTCACGTCCGTGGCGATGCTCGCCCTCGACTGGCGCCTGGCGCTGCTGTCGTTCGCCGTCCTGCCCTCCTCGGTCTGGCTGAACCGGCGCGTCGGGCGGATGCGCCGGCGCATCACCGCCGAGCGGCAGCGGCAGATGGCCGAGATGTCCGCCACCGTCGAGGAGACGCTGTCCGTCTCCGGCATCCACCTGACCCGCACCACCGGCCGCACCCCCGAGGTCGTCGAGCGCTTCACCCGCCAGTCCGACGAGGTCGCGGGGCTGGAGGTGCGCTCGGAGATGGCCGGGCGCTGGCAGTGGTCGCTCATCACGCTGACGATGGCCGCCGTCCCCGCCCTGACCTACCTGCTCGGCGGGTGGCTGCGCGGCACCGGCTCGGCGCTGACCATCGGCACCCTCGTCGCGCTCGTCACCCTGCAGGCGCAGCTGTTCCGCCCGCTGGGCGCGCTGCTGCGCATCGTCGTGCGCCTGCACGCCTCGATGGCCCTGTTCAGCCGCGTCTTCGAGTACCTGGACACCCCGCCGGAGGTCGTCGAGCGGCCCGGCGCCCGCACGCTGCCCCGCCCGCGCGGCCGGGTGGAGTTCCGCGGCGTCTCGTTCGGCTACCCCGGCGCGGAGGCGCCCACCGTCGCGGGCGTCGACCTCGACGTGCCCGCCGGCACCTCCCTGGCCGTCGTCGGCGCCACCGGCTCCGGCAAGACCACCCTCGGGTACCTGCTGGCCCGCCTGTACGACACCGACGACGGGCAGGTCCTGCTCGACGGCGTCGACGTGCGCGACCTGACCGCGCGCTCGCTGTCGGACACCGTCGGCGTCGTCACGCAGGAGACGTTCCTGCTGCACGCGAGCGTCGCGGAGAACCTGCGCTTCGCCAAGCCCGACGCCACCGACGCCGATCTGGAGCGCGCCGCGCGCGCCGCGCAGGTGCACGACCTGGTCGCCGCGCTGCCGCAGGGCTACGACACCGTCGTCGGCGAGCGCGGGTACCGCTTCTCCGGCGGGGAGAAGCAGCGCATCGCCCTGGCGCGCACGATCCTGCGCGACCCGCCGGTCCTGCTGCTCGACGAGGCCACCAGCGCGCTGGACACCCGTACCGAGCGGGCGCTGTCGGCCGCGCTGGGCGAGCTGTCCGCCGGGCGGACGACCATCACCATCGCGCACCGGCTCTCGACCGTGCGCGGCGCGGACCAGGTCGTCGTCCTGGACCGCGGCCGGGTCGTCGAGCGCGGCACCCACTCCGAGCTGCTGGCCCGCGGCGGGCGCTACGCCGAGCTGGTCGCGGCCGACGGCGCCCGCGAGGACGCCGGGGACGCGGAGGACGACGTCCCCGCCCAGGCCGTGCGCCCCTGACCCCTCCGCTCCGCCCCTCCCCGCCGTGATCACGGATCGGTGAAGGTTCACCCGTGCATGATCACGGCGGGAGGAGAGGGGCGGGTCAGGCCGGGGGCATCAGGACGGCGTCGATGAGGTAGACCGTCGCGTTGGCGGTCTGGACGCCGCCGCAGACGACGTTGGCGCCGTTGACCGTGAGCATCTCGGGCGAGCCGGAGACCTCCAGGTCACCGCCCTGGACCGTCGTCAGGGTGCCGGCGTCCGCCACCATCTGCGGGTCCATCTGGCCGGGCACCACGTGGTAGGTCAGCACCGTCGTCAGCGTCTCGGCGCCCTCGGGCGTCTGCAGCGTCTCCACCGTCGCCGGGTCCAGCGCCGCGAACGCGTCGTCGACCGGGGCGAAGACGGTGAACTCATCGCCGTTGAGGGTGTCGACGAGGTTCACGTCGGGGTTCAGCTGGCCGGACACGGCCGCCGTCAGCTGCGTCAGCAGCGGGTTGTTCGAGGCCGCCGTCGCCACCGGGTCGGCGGTCATGCCCTCGACGGAACCGGGGCCGTCGGGCACCTGCGCGGCGTAGTCGGCGCAGCCCGGGCCCACGGGGCCGGCGGCCATCTCCATCTCCGGCGAGGCCGACTCCGAGGGGGTCTCCATCGGCGTCTCCGACGGCGCCTCCGACGTCGTCGTGGTGTCCGTGGCGGCGGTGTCCTCGCCGCCGCCGCAGGCGGCCAGGCCCAGGCCGGCCGCGCTGACGAGCGCCACGAGGGACATCACCCGGCGGCGGGGCCGCACCGCGGTCGTGGTCGTCGTGGTCTCGGTGTCGCTGGCTCGGGTCACGGGGTGCTCCTCCGGTCGCTGCGGTCGGACGCCGGTCGGCGTCCTTCACCGGGGGTTCGCGGCAGGACCCCGCCGCGGATGCGTCGATCGACCGACCGTGACCCGATCGTGACCTGAGGTACCCGTCCTCAGAGGACGGGCAGGCCCGGCGCGTGCCAGCCCTGGAAGCCCTCCGGCAGCGGCTCGTCCGGCGACCAGCGGCCCGTGACGGCCTCGCCGGCCGGTTGCCAGGAGCCCTCCCGCCAGCGGTAGGTGCGCTCGCGGGTGTCCAGGCCCTCCAGGGCGTCGTCCACCAGCGCCGTGCGCCAGGTGACCAGCCCCGGCTCCTCGACGGTGACGCCCGCGCTGCTGGCGCGGGAGGCGTCCACCCACCACTGCTGCCCGCCCGAGAACTCGTCCGGTTCGGGCGCCGACAGCACCTCCAGCGCGCCCGCGCGCCAGGTGAGCACCGTGAACCACGACGTGTGCGCGCCGACCGTCGACAGCAGCAGCAGCTCCTCGCCGGCCTCGCCGTCCAGGGCGGTCGAACCCCACCAGGCGTCCGTGCCCAGGCCGTCGCCGACCCACTCGTCCACGGGCACCGCCCGCGTGACCAGCGCGCCGGCGGCCGTCGCCACCCGCACCTCCACGCCCTCGCCCGGCGCGGCGGCGCTCACCAGCGCCACGTCGTCGGCCGCGCCGTCGCCGTCCACGTCGACGCGCTCCAGCAGGCGGCAGGCCGCGAGGTCCCCGCAGGCGTCCGGCGCCGGGGTCGGCGCAGCGACCGGGGCCCCCGGGGACGCCGCGTCCCCGCACGCCGACACCGCCAGCAGCACCGCGGCGACGAGCGCTCCCGCGCGTCCCGGCACCCGACCCACCACGACTCCTCCTCGGTCCCGCGCCACCCCCGCGACGTCAGGACGCCGCAGGGTAACCCCGCGCCGACCCCCCGTGCGGGGAGTTGCCCACGGGCAGCACCGCGAGGAACCCCTCGACGGTGCGGCGGGCCGGGAACCGCTCCGCGCTGGCCCGGGCGGCGGCCCGGTCGGCGGCCCCGTCGAGCACCGCGGACACCGCGGCGGCCAGCGCCGACGGCTCCCCCTCGGCGGTCAGCCCGGCGCCCGGGCCCAGCAGCTCGCCCACCGCGGACCCGGCGTGCGCGACGACGGGCGTGCCGCACGCCAGCGCCTCCAGCGCCGCCAGCCCGAACGTCTCCACGGGTCCCGGCGCCAGCGCGACGTCGGCGCGCGCCAGCGCCCGCGCCACCTCGTCGCGCCCGCGCAGGAACCCCGGGAACCGCACCGGCAGCCCCCGCGCGCGCCGCTGCAGCCGCGCCCGCTCGGGCCCGTCGCCGGCGACGACCAGCTCCACCCGCCGCCCGTCGCGCACCAGCTCGGCCACCGCGTCCACGGCCAGGTCCACGCGCTTCTCCCGCGACAGGCGGCTGGCCACCACGAGCTGGGCGGTGCCGCCGCCGGAGCGCAGCCGCGGCGCGAAGCGGTCCAGGTCCACGCCCAGCGGCACCCGGTGCACGACCGCGCCCGGCAGCCGCGCGAACTCCTCCGCCGCCCAGGCCGTCGAGCACACGACGGCGTCGAAGCGCGCCGCCAGCCGGCGGTTGGAGACGTCCGCGACGTGCCGCCACAGCGCCGCGACGGGCGAACCCGGCCCCGGCCGGCCCGGCAGCCACGGCAGCAGCACCCGGTCCAGGCGCTCGTGGCTGACCACCAGGTGCGGCACGCCGCGCTCGCCGGCCCACCGGCCCAGCCCGCGCAGCGTCAGCCGGTCGTGGACCTCCAGGCGGTCGGGGCGGAAGGCGTCCAGGACGCGCGCGACCCGCCGGTGCCCGGGCAGCAGCCGGTACCCCGTGCCCGGCACGCGCGGGGCGGCGACCTCCCGCACCGCGCCCCACGGCTGCTCGCGCAGCGCGTCGCGCTCGCCGGGCACCACGACCAGGACGTCGTGCCCGGCGTCGGCGTACCCGCGGGCGAGGGTGCGCAGCAGCGTGCGCACGCCCCCCGAGGCGGGGGCGACGAAGTTCGCGACGAGCGCGGTGCGCGGGGTGCTCACCCGGCCAGGACCTCGCGGTAGGTGGCCAGCAGGTCGTCGCCGACGCTGGCCCAGTCCCGCCCCGCCACCGACGCGCGCGCCGCACCGGCCAGCTGCGCGCGCCGCACCGGGTCACCGGCCAGCGCCGCGACGTGGTGGCGCAGGTCCCCGGCGGACCCCGGCGCGAACAGGGTGCCGTTGACCCCCGGCTCGACGAGGTCCAGCAGACCGCCGGCGGCGGGCGCGACCACCGGCACCCCGCTGGCCAGGGACTCCTGGGCCGCCTGGCAGAACGTCTCCGCGCGGCCGGTGTGCACGAACAGGTCCAGGGAGGCGAACGCCGCGGACAGGTCCGTGCCGCCGAGCATCCCCAGGAAGCGGGCGCGCGGCAGCAGCCGCTGCAGCTGCGCGCGCGCCGGGCCGTCGCCGACGACGACCAGCCGCACGCCCGGCAGGGACTGCACGGCGGCCAGCAGCCCCAGCTCCTTCTCGGGCGCCAGCCGCCCCACGTAGCCGACGAGGACCTCCCCGCGCCCGGCCAGGCGCCGGCGCAGGTCCTCGTCGCGGTGGCCGGGGGAGAAGCGCTGCAGGTCCACCCCGCGCGGCCAGCGCGAGACGCGGTCCACGCCGTGGTCGCGCAGCTGCTCGCAGGCGGCGCGGCTGGGCGCCAGGGTGCGCGCGGCCATGCCGTGCACGCGGCGCACCCACCGCCAGGCGGCGCGGGTCAGGCCCGTCAGCCCGTAGCGGGCGGCGTAGCCGGGCAGGTCGGTCTGGTAGACGGCGACCGCGGGCACCCCGAGGCGGCGGGCCAGCGGCGCGGCCTGCGCGCCCAGGACCGCGGGCGCGGCCAGGTGCACGAGGTCGGGGCGGAACTCGCGCAGCGCGCGCGACAGCTCCCACGTCGGGTACGCCACGCGCTGCTCGGCGTACAGGGGCAGCGGCGCGGAGGCGACGCGGACGACGCGGACGCCGTCGTGCTCGGCGGGACCGCGGCCGGGGGCCACGACGACGGCCTCGTGGCCGCGGCGGGCGAGGTGCTCGACGACGCGCAGGACGGACCCGGTGACGCCGTTGACCTGCGGCAGGAACGACTCGGTGACCACGGCGATGCGCACGTGCCCCACGGTGGACGGCGGGCCGTTGCCGCCCGGCGATCACGGCGCGGAGATCGACTGAACGCTGCCCGAACTTCTCCCCCGCCCGCCCCCCGGCTCCCGCGTCCTGCCGCCCCGCCCGCCGCCCCCCGCGGTGATCATGGACGGGTGAGCCCTCACCCGTCCATGATCACCGCAGGTCGAACCCCTCCGTGATCTTGCTGGGAATCCCTGCAAGATCACGGGAGGAGGAAGGGCGGGTCAGGGGCGCGGCGGGGCGAGGCGGGCGACGACGGCGAGGACGCCGTCGAGGTCGGCCTCCAGCGCCGGGCGCACGGCACCGGTGCTGGCCTGGCCCCACAGCCCGTCGCCGACCAGCTGCAGGGTGCGGGCCAGCGCCGGGTCGCCGACCTGCTCCTCGATGAGCGCGCGCCAGGACTCGGCCGCGGCCGCGTAGCCGGCGGCGGCGCGCGGGTCGCCGTCCTGGGCCAGGCGCAGCACCGCGACCATCGCGCGGTGCAGCGGGTCGTCGACCGGCGCCAGCGACGTGCGCACGTAGTAGACGGCGGCGCCCTCGGGGGCCTCGCGCATGGCGGCCAGGTCGTCGGCGACCACGCGCTCGGCGCGCGCCAGGAGGGCGTCGACGAGGGCGTCCTTGGTGGCGAAGTGGTACAGCAGCCCGCCCTTGGACACGCCGGCCTCGGCGGCGACGGCCTCCAGGGTGGCCGAGCGGGGGCCGGTGGCGACGACGACGGCCGCGAAGGCGTCCAGGAGCCGTTCGCGGGTGGTGGGCAAGGGTGTCGCGGGGGCCGGCACGGGCTCCAGGGTAATCGGCTGGCCAGCCGGACCGTCCAGCCGGTACAGTAACCGTCCAGACGGTGCAGAAACTCCCCCGCACGTGCCGGGGAGCCCGCCGTCCAGCCGGTCGGAGAACCTCGACGGGCCAGCGCGGCGCCACCGGCCCGCCGCGCGGTCCTGGACACCCCATGCCCCTGCAGCCCACGCCCCAGAACCCCACGCCCCGCCACGTGCCCGCGCCCCGCCGCACCGGCACCGGCGACCGCCGCCCCTGGCTGGCCCTGGCGGTCCTCGTCCTGCCCGTGCTGCTCGTGTCCGTCGACACGACGGTGCTGAGCTTCGCGCTGCCCGCGATCAGCACGGCGCTGGCGCCCAGCGGCACGCAGCTGCTGTGGATCGTCGACGCCTACCCGCTGGCCCTGGCCGGGCTGCTCATCCTCATGGGTTCCCTCGGCGACCGCTTCGGCCGGCGCCGCCTGCTCCTGGTCGGCGCGACCGGTTTCGGCGTCGTCTCCCTGCTGGCCGCGTTCGCCACGTCCGCCGAGCAGCTCGTCGCCGCGCGCGCCGCCCTCGGCGTGTTCGGCGCGACGCTCATGCCGTCCACGCTGTCGCTGCTGCGCAGCACGTTCCCCGACCGCGAGCGCCGCCGCACCGCGTTCGCCGTGTGGGCCGGCGCCTTCGCCGGCGGCGCGGCCCTCGGCCCGGTCGTCGGCGGGTGGCTGCTGGAGCACTTCTGGTGGGGTTCGGTCTTCCTGATGAACGTGCCCGTCATGGTGCTGCTGCTCGTCCTCGCGCCCGTGTTCGTGCGCGAGTCCAAGGACCCCGCGCCCGGGCCGGTGGACCTGCTCAGCGCCGCCCTGGCCGTCGTCGCGATGACCGGCGCGGTGTACGGGATCAAGTCGGTCGCCAAGGACGGCGTCGCCGTCGAGGCGCTGCTGCCGCTGCTGGTCGGCGCCGCGGTCGGCGTGTGGTTCGTGCGCCGCCAGCAGTCGCTGCGCGACCCGATGCTCGACGTCGCGCTGTTCCGCGTGCCGGTGTTCCGCGCCGCCGTGCTGGCGAACCTGCTGAGCATCCTCGGCATGACGGGGATGCTGTTCGCGACCTCGCAGTACCTGCAGCTCGTGCTGGACCTGCGGCCCGTCACCGCCGGTCTCCTCCTGCTGCCGGGCGCGGTGGTCTCCATCAGCGCGGGCCTGCTGGCGGCGCGGCTGGCGCGCCGGTACCCGCTGGCCACGCTGATCCCGCTCGGGCTGCTGCTGGGGACCGCCGGGTACGCGGTCGCCGCCACCCTCGGGCCCGGCGGCGCGGACGCCGGACGGCACGCCGTCCAGCTCGCGCTGGCGTTCGTCGTCCTGTCCGCGGGCACCGGGCTGGCCGAGACCCTGACCAACGACGCGATCCTGGCCACCGCGCCCGCCGAGCGCGCCGGCGCCGCCTCGGCGATCTCCGAGACGGCCTACGAGGTGGGCGCCGTCCTCGGCACCACCGTCCTGGGCAGCCTGCTCACCGGTGTCTACCGGGCGGGCGTGCAGGTTCCGGCGGCCGCGAGCGCCGAGCAGGCGACCGCGGCGCGCGAGACGCTCGGCGGCGCCGTCGAGGTCTCCGGGGCGCTCGCGGGCACCGACGCGACCGCGCTGCTGGAGTCCGCGCGGGCGGCCTTCGCGCACGGTGTGGACGCCACCGCCCTGGCGGGCGTCGCGCTGACGCTGACGGCCGCGGTCTTCGTGCGCCGGCAGCTGCGGCGCGGGGAGAGCACCGGCGCGGCTCCGGAGGCCGGGCGGACGGCGCCGGTCGCGGGCACCCGCGGCTGACGCGCCACGGGCCGCGCGGGGCTCAGCCCGGGCGTCGCGCGGCCAGCGCGGTGCGCACCCCCCACAGGTAGTCCTCCGGGCGCTCCCACGCGGCGAAGTGGCCCCCGCGCTCGAACTCGCGCCACGCGACCACGTCGAAGAACCGCTCGGCGAACCGGCGCGGGGCGTTGACGAGGTCGTGGGCGAACACGGTGAACACCGCGGGAGCCGGCACGCTCGCCCAGTCCTTCGCGGCCGCGGCGGCGTAGGGCGTGAACGAGGTCCCGACGCAGCCGGTGAACCAGTAGGCGCTCACCCACGTCAGGGCCTCGTCGGGGGTGAAGACGTCGGTGAGCGAGCCGTCGCCGTCGGTCCAGCGCAGCAGCTTCTCCACGACCCACGCCGCCAGGGCGGCCGGGGAGTCGCCCAGCCCCACCGCGAGGGTGTTCGGCCGGGTGGACTGCTCGTGCATGTACCCGCCCTCGGCCGCCTGCCAGCGGTGCCCCCGGGCGACGTACGCGCGCTCCTCGGCGTCGAGGTCGCCGGGCGGGTCGACGAGGAAGCGGTACTGGGAGACGTCGGTCAGGTGCAGGGCGGCGACGAGGTCGGGGTGCCGGGCGGCGAGCGCCTCGGCGACGTCGCAGCCGACGTCGCCGGCCGAGACGACGCACGGGCCGAACCCGCCCTCGCGCACCGCGTCGGCGACGGCGTCGGCCGTGGCGGTGGCGGACAGCCCCCCGGTGGGGACGGGCGCCGCGAAGGGGAAGCCCGGCAGCGCCGGGGCGACGACGGTGACGTCGGCCAGGTGCGGCAGCAGCCGCTCGAAGCGCAGGACGGAGTCGGGCCAGCCGTGCAGGAGCAGGACGACCGGTGCGTCCGGCGCCGCCCGGGCGACGACGGCCCGCACGGGCACCGGGGTCCGCTCGGTGCGCTCCCACGGCAGCGCCGCGACGCGCTCCTCGTGGGCGCGCCAGTCGTAGGCGTCGCGCCAGTGCTCCAGCAGCGCGTCGAGCAGGGGGGCGGGGACGCCGAGCGGGCGGTCGAGCTGGACGTGCGGCACGCGGCGGTACCGGCGCAGGCGCTCGCGCAGGTCGTCCAGGTCCGCCCGCCCGGTGCGGGGCAGCTCGTCCGGCCTCACGGTGTCCCGCCCGTCCTGCTCGCCGCACCGCCGGGGCCGGCGCCGAACAGCGCCCGCGCGCAGCGTCGGTGCGCGGCGGCGACCTGGTCGGCCTGGTGCTGGGCGCCGGGCAGGACGGGCCGGCCCAGCGCCGTGGCCAGGCCCGCGGCGGCCAGCGCCCGGCGGGTCAGGGCCACGTGCAGCTGCTCCAGGCGCAGCAGGGCCGCGGCCGCGCCGTCGCGGGCGGGCCGGGCCACCGGCAGCCGGTCCACGACGGGCAGCCGGTGCAGCAGCGGCAGCGCCGCGGACACCCGCCCGCCGGCCCAGCCGGCCGACTGCGCGACCCAGTCGGTGCGCACCGAGCGCTCCTGCATGACGGCGCGCAGCTCGGCGCGGTCGGCGGCCACCTCGCGGCGCAGCCGCTGCAGCAGCGGGCGCTCGACGGCCAGGTCGGGGTCGGCGGCCGCGCGGCGCAGCTCGGCGACGAGCGCGCTGGTCGCCACGAGCTGCTCGTTGAGGTAGCCGGCGAGCGCGGGGTCCACGCCGGGGTCGGGGTCGACGGGCCGTCCCAGCCGCGCGGCGACGGCCGCGCCGAGGCGGGCCGGGACGCGGCGGCCGACCTCGCGGACGCCGGCGAGCACGGCGTCGGGAACACGCAGCACCGCTGCCTCCTCCGGTGTCGTCGTCACGGGGCGGGTGGGTGACGCTACCGGCCGGGGGCGTGCGGACGCTGCCCGGAGCGGGTGCGGCCGATCGGGTGAGCGGATCCCGGGGAACGGTCGCGTCGTCACGGGCAGTCACGTATCGTGTCGCTGAGTCACACGACCAGCGCACCGGGGGGCACGGATGGACGGCGGCGGAACGCTCATGATGGACGGCCCTGCCGTCGACACGACCGTCACCCTGATGCCCGCCGGGCCGGGCGAGGCCGCCGTGCACACCGGCACCGTCCGCTCCTGGACCGCCGGGGCCGCGGGCCTCGTCGTCACCAGCCACGTCAGCGCCGACCCCGACGCCGTGCGCGCCCTCGACGGCCAGCGCGTGTGGGTGGCCACCGACGCCGGTGATGACGGCGGCGTCGTCCCGCACGCCGTCTTCCAGGCCGTCGCCCAGGCGCACCGCGCCGACGAGCTGGCCCTGACCGGCGTCATGCTGCTCGCCTCCGAGACCCGCCGCGGCGCCGTGCGCGCCCCCGCCTCCGTGCCCGTGCACGTCGAGGGCGGCGGCACCGCCACCGACACCCGCACCGTCGACCTGTCCCGCTCCGGCCTGCGGCTGGAGGGCGCCGACCTGCCCGTGGACGCCGAGGTCGACGTCTCCGTGCACCTGGACGAGGGCCTCGACGTGCACGCGCGCGGGCACGTCCTGCGCGTCGACGACGAGACCGGCGAGGCCGTGGTGCGCTTCGTCGAGCTCGACCGCGACGCCGCCGAGGCGCTGGAGCGCACTGTCCTCACCGAGCTGGCCCGCCGCCCCCAGGACTGACCGCCCGCCGCCCCACCCCGCCGTGATCCCGCTGGGAATCCCAGCGAGATCACGGTAGTGGTCGTCGTGATCACGCACGGGTGAGCGCTCACCCGTCCGTGATCACGGTGAGGAACCGGCCGCCGCTCGGATCCCGCGCCGGCGTGCCGATGGACCACCGCGGACGTCCATCCCGGGCGCCCGCGGGACTCGAGGAGCGGGAACACGTGAAGCGCGACGTCGGGCGGTCCATCGCGGCCCGCCTCCTGGTGATCGTCCTGGTGGCCGCCGTCGGCGTCGTCACCGTCACCGCCCTGGCCGCCCTGCAGGTGCGCGACCGGATCACCACCGAGCGCGAGGCCGCCACCCGCGCGGTCGTCGAGACCGCCCTCGGCGTCGTGCAGCACTACGGCGAGCTGGCCGAGACCGGCGAGCTCACCGAGCAGGAGGCCCAGGAGCAGGCCCTGGCCGCGGTGGGGGCGCTGCGGTACTCCGGCCAGGAGTACTTCTGGATCAACGACCTGACCCCGACGATGCTCATGCACCCGGTCAAGCCCGAGCTGGACGGCACCGACCTGTCCGGCAAGACCGACCCCGACGGCAAGGCGCTGTTCGTGGAGATGGTCGACGTCGTGCGCGCCGACGGAGCCGGGTTCGTCGACTACCAGTGGCCCAAGCCCGGCGCCGACGCGCCGCAGCCGAAGGTCTCCTACGTCGCCGGCTACGAGCCGTGGGGCTGGATCGTCGGCTCCGGCGTCTACGTCGACACCGTCACGGCCGCCGCCCTCGACGACGCGCAGCGCCTGGCCGTCGTGTGCGCGCTGGTGCTGCTGGCGTGCGCCCTGCTGTCGTGGGCCGTCGGGCGCAGCATCGTGCTGCCGATCCGCCGCGCCACCGCCGCCCTCACCGGCGGCGACCTCGGCGCCCGGCTGGACACCGGCCGCGGGAAGACCGAGCTGGAGCAGCTGGCCGTCGCGCTCAACGGCACCCTGGCGCGCGCCGACGACGTCGTGCGCGAGGTACGCGCCGCCGCGGGCAACCTCGACGCGGCCGCCGCGCAGCTCGTCGGCTCCAGCGACCAGATCGCCCACGGCGCCGCCGACACCAGCGACCGCGCGCAGCGCGTCAGCGCCGAGGCCGTCGACGTGACGGGCCGGATCGGCGAGCTGGCGACCGGCGCGGGCGACATGGGCACCGCCATCGCCGAGATCACCCGCAACGCGCAGGCCGTCGCGCAGATCGGCCAGGAGGCCGTGGCCGTGGCCTCCGACACCAGCCGCGCGGTCGCCGAGCTGGGCCGCTCCTCCTCCGAGGTCGGCGGCGTCGTCAAGACGATCACCGCCATCGCCGAGCAGACCAACCTGCTGGCGCTCAACGCGACCATCGAGGCGGCGCGCGCCGGGGAGATGGGCAAGGGCTTCGCCGTCGTCGCCGGCGAGGTCAAGGAGCTCGCGCAGCAGACCGCCGCCGCCACCACCGACATCACCGGGCGCATCGACGCCATCCAGTCGGCCGTGGCCGACGCCGCCGCCCGCATCGGGCAGATCAGCGAGATCGTCGGGCGCATCGACGACTACCAGGGCACCATCGCCGCCGCCGTGGAGGAGCAGGCCGCCACGACGGACGGGATGAGCCAGCAGGTGGCCGCGGCGGTCGCCTCGGGCCGCGTCATCACCGGCACGCTGGACGGTGTCGTCGCCGCCGCGGAGCGCACCTCCGGCGACGTGGAGGGCATCCGCGCCGCCGCGCGCGAGCTGGCCGCCACGTCCGCGCAGCTGCAGGCCGTCGTGGGCTCCCCGGCCCGCTGACCCGCCGGCTCCCCGTCCCACCGCCCCACCCCGCCGTGATCCCGCTGGGAATCCCTGCAAGATCACGGCGGGGTGGGCGTTGCGGTGATCATGGACGGGTGAGCGCTCGACCGTCCATGATCACCGTGGGGTGGAGAGGGGTCAGGAGGGGTCGGGGGACGCCGGCGGCTCCGGCTCCGGCTCCGGCTCCGGCTCCGTCTCCGGCTCCGGCTGGGGCTCCGACGACGCCTGCGGCTCCGGCTGCGACTCCGGCTGCTGCGCCCACCAGGCCAGCAGCTCCTCGCGGGCGCGCTCGGCGCCCAGCGGGCCGTGCTCCATCCGCAGGTCCAGCAGGTGCTGGTAGGCGCGGCCCACCGTGCGGGAGGGGCCGATCCCCAGCAGCGCCATGATCGCCGTGCCGTCCAGGTCGGGGCGGACGGCGTCCAGCTCCTCCTGCTCGCGCAGCCGCGCGATCCGCGCCTCCAGGTCGTCGTAGGCCGCGGCCAGCCGCCGCGCCTTGCGCTGGTTGCGGGTCGTGCAGTCGCTGCGCGTCAGCTTGTGCAGCCGCGCCAGCAGCGGCCCGGCGTCGGTGACGTAGCGGCGCACCGCCGAGTCCGTCCACTCCCCGTCGCCGTAGCCGTGGAAGCGCAGGTGCAGCTCCGTCAGCCGCGACACCGCCTTGACCGTGTCGGAGTCGAAGCGCAGCGCCTTCAGCCGCTTGCGCACCAGCTTCGCCCCCACCACCTCGTGGTGGTGGAAGCTGACGCCGCCGCCCGGCTCGAAGCGGCGGGTGCGCGGCTTGCCGACGTCGTGCAGCAGCGCCGCCAGCCGCAGCACCAGGTCCGGGCCGGGCACCTGGCCGTCCGGGCCGTCCTCGCGGTCGATCGCCTGCTGCAGCACCGTCAGGGAGTGCTCGTAGACGTCCTTGTGGCGGTGGTGCTCGTCGATCTCCAGCGCCAGGGCGGGCAGCTCCGGCAGCACGTGCTCGGCCAGGCCGGTGTCCACCAGCAGCCGCAGCCCCGCCACCGGGTCCGCGCCCAGGAGCAGCTTCTCCAGCTCGGTGCGCACCCGCTCCGCCGACACGATGGTGATGCGCTCGGCCATCGCCGTCATCGCGGCGACGACGTCGGGCGCCACCCGCACGCCCAGCTGGGCGGCGAAGCGCGCCGCCCGCATCATCCGCAGCGGGTCGTCGGAGAAGGAGCTCTCGGCCGTGCCGGGCGTGCGCAGCAGCCCCGCCGCCAGGTCCCGCAGCCCGGCGTGCGGGTCGGCCAGCTCCAACGACGGCAGCCGCAGCGCCATCGCGTTGACGGTGAAGTCGCGCCGCGACAGGTCCCCGGTCAGGTCGTCGCCGTAGGAGACCTCCGGCTTGCGCGAGGCCGGGTCGTAGCTCTCCGAGCGGAACGTGGTCACCTCCACGACCACGTCGAGGTCGCCGGCCCGCTTGCGCGCGCCGATGGTGCCGAACTCGCGGCCGATGTCCCAGTGCGCGTCGCCCCAACGCTTCAGCAGCGCCGCCGTGCGCTCCGGGCGCGCGTCGGTGGTGAAGTCCAGGTCGGCCGAGCGGCGGCCGAGGAACGCGTCGCGCACGGGACCGCCGACCAGCCACAGCTCGTGCCCGGCGCCGGTGAAGACGCGGCCCAGGTCCAGCAGCACCGGCATGACGGGCTCCAGCGCGGCCACCGCCCGCGCGCGCGCGTCGTCCACCGCGCGCGCCAGCACCTCCGCGCCCGGTCCCGCGACCGCGCCGGACGGGCCGCCGGAGGGGTCGCCGCCGGGCTCGTCGCTCAGCTCGTCGGGCAGGTCGTCGCGGGGGTCGGGTCCGTCCAGCACGGGTCCGAGCCTGCCAGAGCCGCGGCGGTGCGCTGGCTACAGTGACGTGGTGGTCAAGCCTGCCCGGGAGCCGCGGAGGCGGCTGCCCACCGTGCAGGAGACCTCCTCCGGTGGGCTCGTCGTCGACACCAGCGACGGCGTGCCCCGCGTCGCGGTCATCTGCCGCCTCAACCGCGCCGGCCGCCCCGAGTGGTGCCTGCCCAAGGGCCACCCCGAGGGCGCCGAGACGCTCGAGGAGACCGCCGTGCGCGAGATCGAGGAGGAGACCGGCATCCGCGGCGTCGTCGTGGAGGGCCTGGGCAGCATCGACTACTGGTTCTCCGCCGAGGGCCGGCGCATCCACAAGGTCGTGCACCTGTTCCTGCTCAAGGCCGTCGGGGGGCGCCTGACCGTCGAGAACGACCCCGACCAGGAGGCCCTGGACGTGGCGTGGGTGCCGCTGGACGAGCTGGACGGGCGCCTCGCCTTCCCCAACGAGCGCCGCGCGGCCGAGGTCGCCGGCGCCCGCCTGCGCGAGCTCGCGTGAGCGCAGCGCCCGGGCCGGGGCGGCGCGCGCTGCCCCGGCGGGCGGTGCTGGCAGCGGGACTGGCGGCGGGGTGGGCGGCCGGGGCCGGGACGGCCGCCGCCGCGACCACCCCCTCCCCCACCCGCGCCGGCGGCAGCGGGTCGGCGTCCGCGGCGCTGCCGGTGGAGGTGGTGCTGCTGGAGGTCACGCCCGCCGCCTACGACGCGCAGGACCCCGCCCGCGCCGTCGTCACCGCGCGCGCCCGCGTGCGCAGCACCGCCACCGCGCCCCTGGAGGGGCTGCGCGCCCGCCTCGTCGTCCAGCGCAGCGCGATGATCACCCGCCCGGCGCTGGCCAGCTGGGCCGACGCCCCGCCGACCCGCTCCCTGGGCGCCGTGGCGGCCTCCGAGCCCCTCGACGTGGGCGCGGGGGCGGTGCTGGCGCCCGGTGAGGAGGCCGAGGTCGTGCTATCGCTGCCCGCCGAGCAGCTGGGCCAGGCCCGCGGCGCGCACGCCGCCGCGGTGGAGGTGCTCGCCGGCTCCCAGCGCGTCGGCCTGGTGCGCACCTTCGTCACGGCCGCCGTCACCGCCGAGCCGACCCGGCTGGCCGTCCTCGTCCCGCTGGTCGCCGGCCGCACCGCCGACCTCGTGCCGGCGGCCACCGGGGACGGCGCCGGGGACGACGGGACGACCGGCCTGCCGGCGCTGGTCGCCGAGGGCGGCCGGCTGCGCCGCGTCCTGGACGCCACCCCCGACCGGGACCTGACGTGGGCGCTGGACCCCTCCCTGCTGACCGCCGCGAGCGCCCTGACCGCCCCGGCGCCGGCGGCGCCCGACGCGCCCGCGCCGGACGCCCCGCCGCCGGAGGGGCCCGACGGGGTCGTCGCCGCGTGGCTGGGGGACCTGCGCGAGGCCGCCGGCGGCCGCGACGTCCTGGCCCTGCCGCACGGCGACCCCGACGTCGTCTCCCTGGCCCGCTCCGGCGACGGCGCCCGCCTGCTCGCCGAGGCCGCCGCCGCGGGCGCCGTCACCGGCCTGGACGGCGCCACCGTCCTCACCGGCGTGGCCTGGCCCGCCGACGAGGCCGCCGACGCCGACACCCTCGACCTCGTGGCCGCCGGCGGCGCCTCGGCCGTCGTCCTGTCCGACGCCTCCAGCCCGCTGTCGGCGGACACGGTGACGTTCACGCCCACGGGCCGCACCGACTACCCGACCGGCACGGGCGCCGTCCTGGAGGGCCTGCTCGCGGACGAGGTCCTCTCGGACGCCCTGGCCGCCGCCGGCACCGGCGACGCCACCGGCACCCAGCGGCTGCTGGCGGAGCTGGCCACGATCACCCTGCAGCGGCCCAACGACCCGCGGACCCTGCTGGCGGCCGTGCCGCGCTCGTGGGACCCGGAGCCGGCGGCCGTGGGCGCCCTGCTCGGCGCGGTCCGCGCCTCGGGGTGGGCGCGGCTGGAGCCGGTGTCGGGGCTGCTGGCCGAGCCGGTCGCCGACGGTGCGCGCGCCGCGCCGCGGCTGACCGACGAGGCCGAGCGGGGCCGGCTGCCGCTGTCGCACCTGGCCGCCGTCGAGGACCGCCTGGCGCGCGTCGACGACTTCGCCTCCGCCCTCGTCGAGCCGTCCGCGGCGCTGACCGCGCGGCGGCTGTCGACCCTGGCGCTGCTGGGGACGTCCTGGCGCGGGCACCCGGAGGAGCTGGCCGCGGCCCGCGCGCGCGGCGACGCGCTGCTGGACGAGCTGACGTCCGCGGTGCACGTGCTGGCCGGCAGCGTCCGCAACCTCGTCGCCACCCGCAGCGAGCTGCCCGTGACGGTCGTCAACGACCTCGACGTGCCCGTGGAGGTGGACGTCGTGCTGCGCCCGCGCACCCCGCGCGTGCAGCTGGACGCGGTGGCCCGGCAGACGGTCGCCCCCCGCACCCAGCAGCGGGTGGCGGTGCCCGTGCGCGCCCTGGCCAACGGCACCGTCGTCGTGGACGCCCAGCTGCGCACCCCGTCCGGCGCGCCCGTCGGCGCGCCGGAGCCGGTGACCCTCAACGTGCGGATGGGCGTGGAGGGGTGGGTGACCGGCGCCGTCGGCGGGGTGGCGGGGGTGCTGCTGGCCACGGGCGTCGTGCGGGCCGTGCGCCGGGGCCGGCGCCGCGTCGACGAGGTGGAACACGCGGACCTGGACCGGGGTCAGCGCACCGACCTCGACCGCGGCGGGGACGCCGACCGGGCCGGGGGGGCCGGGGCGCCGTCAGCGCCGCCCGGGCAGGGGTAGCCGGCGCAGCAGCGGCGCGGCCAGGTCCCGCAGCTCGTGCACCCGCATCAGCCGGCACAGCGCCACGTACAGCGCCAGCAGCACGGTGCCCGCCACGACGACGACGACCACGTTGACGCCCTGGGAGACGGTGGCCGGCGCGAACGCCTCCACCCCGGCGCGCACCAGCCCGCCGGAGACCAGCCCGATGATCGTCACCCGCACGACGGTGCGCAGCAGCAGCCGCGCGCCCACCCCGCCGCCGTCCAGGCGCCGCAGGTGCCGGCGCAGCAGCGTCAGCGACAGGGTCAGCGCCACCACGTTGGACACCGTCATCGCCGCGCCGATGCCCACGACGGTCAGCTCGGCGGGCAGCAGCAGCAGGCACACCACGTTCCCGGCGGCCATCACCAGGGCCGTCACGAGGGAGACGACGAACGCCGTGCGGGCGTCCTCGTAGGCGTAGAAGACGCGGGCGACGAGGTAGTTGACGCTGAAGGGCACGAGGCCCAGGCCCATCGCGACGAGGACGTCGCCGACGGGCCGGCCCTCGCGGACCATCGCCGCGCCGATCCACGGGCCCAGCGCCACGAACGCCGTCGTCGCCAGCGCCCCCGCCACGGCGACGGTGCGCGCGCCGTAGGAGAAGTCGCGGCGCACGGCGTCCACGCGCCCCTGCGCGGCCGCGTCCGACAGGCGCGTGAACAGCGCCGTCACGAGCGAGACCGCCACCAGGGAGTGCGGCAGCATGAACAGCAGGTAGGCGACCGTGTAGGAGGCGTTGGTCGCGGCGTTGACGTCCGCGGCGGCGATCTCGTCGCCCGCGCTGGTCATCGTGCGGCTGGTGAGGACGAAGACGAGCTGGCCGGCGGCCACGCCCGCGAACGTCCACAGCGCCACCCGCCCGGCGGTGCGGAAGCCGACGCCGCGGAAGCCCAGCCGCGGCCGCCACCGGTAGCCGCTGCGGTGCAGCGGCCAGAACAGCACGAGCGCCTGCGCGACGATCCCCAGCGTCGAGGTGCCCGCCAGCACCGCGATCATCGCGGGCGTCCAGTCGGTCGCGGGCAGGTCGCGGGCGCCGGGGGCCAGGAGCATGAACGCGCCCAGCCCGGCGATCGCCACGACGTTGTTGAGCACCGGCGCCCACATGTACGGGCCGAAGCTGCCACGGGCGTTGAGCACCTGCCCGAGCACCGTGTAGAGGCCGTAGAAGAACACCTGCGGCAGGCACCAGAACGCCATGAGGGTCGCCAGCGCGAGCCACTCGTCCGACCAGTCGTCGGTGTAGAGGCGCACCACCAGCGGCGCGGCCAGGGTCAGCAGCAGCGTCGCCGCGCCCACGAGCAGCACCGACAGCGTGATGAGGCGGTCGACGAACTCCTTCCCGCCGTCCGGGCGGCGCAGCGCCCGCACGATCTGCGGGACGAGGACGGCGTTGAGCACACCGCCCGCCAGCAGCATGTAGAAGATGTTCGGCAGCTTGTTGGCGACGTCGAACACCTGGGCGCCGACCTGGAACGTGCCGCCGAGGGCGATGAGCTGCACGAAGGTGCGCACGAACCCCAGCAGGCGCGAGACGAGCGTCCCGGAGGCCATGAGCGCGCTGGAGCGCGCCAGCTGCGCGCGCGCCCCCGCCGCCTCCACGTCACCGGGGTCGCCCGGGTCCGTGACGTCCGCCGGGGCGACGGCCGGCGGCGGGCCGGTCGGCGCGTCGGGGTCCGGTCCGGCCCCGGCCACCGCGCCGGGCGTGGTCGGGGTCGGGGGTCGTTCGGTGCTCACCGCACGATGGTCGCCGATCCGCCGGGCGTGCCCCGACGCCACCCGCCCGCCACCCGGCTCCTCCCCCGGCCCCTCACGTCCCGCGCGCGGACGCGCCCGCGGGAGCGGCGGGCGTCAGCGGCGGCGGCCGGGCACCACGGCGACGACGGTCAGGCCCAGCGCCACGGCGTCCTCGACGAGCGCGGCCTGCCAGTCCGGCACCCGCTGCCCCGCCCACGCGCGCCAGGCGGCGCCCACGTTGGACCCGACGACCGCGCCGAGCAGCCCGGCCAGGGCGGGCGCGACGACGCCCGCGCCCTCGCGCCGGCCCAGGACGCCGCCGCCGAGGGCGCCGGTCACCAGGCGCACCGGCAGGCCCGACGCGCTGAGCCGGCTGGGCGTGGCCGGCAGCTTGTCCGCGACGAGCTCGCCGCCCACGGCGAGGGTGCCGAGGGCGGTGGCGACGGCACCGCTGGGCACGGCGGCCGTGGCGGCGGACAGCACGGCCGGGCCGGCCAAGCCCAGCGAGCTGCGGGCGCCGGCGGCGACGCCGAGCAGCGCGCTGCGCGCGACGGCGCTCGCGCCGGAGGGCTCGGGGCGGTCCACGACGGCGGTGCCGCCCTCGGCGCGCCGGGCCGGGCGGGGGGCCGGCGGGTCCAGCGCGCGCAGCGTGGCGTGGGTCGCCAGGCCGAAGGCCAGGTGCGGGACGGCGTCGGCGACCCAGTCCTCGCGCGTCCAGGTGCGCACGTCGGTGACGCCGAGGGCGTGGGCGGGCCAGTCGGTGGCGGCCATGGCCACCGCGCCGGTGACGATCCCGCCCAGCACGGGCGGCATCCGCAGGCCGCAGCCGCGCAGGAACCCGACGACCTTGCCGGCGCCGACCCCGGCGACGATCCCGCCGAGGGCGCCGTAGGCCTCGGTGCGGTGGGCGCGCTCGGCGCGCGAGCCGGGCACGGGGGTGCCCCAGCGCTCGGCGGCCGCCGCGACGACGTCGGCGGGCAGGCTGCTGGGGGCGCGCCCGCGCCAAGCCATGTCGCCGTAGGTGACGGCGTTGAGGACCGTGGTGCCCGCGGCGCCGGCGACCGCGCCGGCGAGGGCACCGGACACCGGGCCGCGGCGCCGGCGGACGGCGGTCCGGGCGGCGGTCCGGGCGGTGGGCCGGGCGGCGGGGGTGCGGGTCGCTCGTGTCATGCGCACCACTGTGGGCGTGACCGGACCGTTGCGCGCGTCCGGCGACCGGGGCGCGCGGGCCCGCATAGCATGGCCGCGGCACCGGACGCGGACGGCACGGTGCAGTCACGCTCCGAGATCACCGGGGCACGGGGCGCGGACCGGGGGGCGGAGCTGGACGGCGGGACGCGGGACAGCGTGGCGGACCGCTACGTGATCGACCGGGAGGTCCCCGGGCTGCCCGAGACGGTCGAGTACCGCGCCCGCGACACCACCCTGGAGCGCTGGGTCCGCGTGCGCACGCTCGACGCCGCCGACCCGCGCGCCCCCGAGTTCCTCGACGCCGCCCGCCGCGCCGCCGTCTTGGCCGACACCCGCCTGCCGCGCGTCCTGGACGCCGGCACCGACGACGGGCGCGTGTTCGTCGTGGAGGAGGAAGTCGTCGGCCGCACCCTCACCGAGCTGCTGCGCTCGGGGCCGCTGACGGCCGGCGCGGTGCGGGCCCTGGTCGGCGAGGCCGCCTCGGCGCTGGACTCCGCGGGGCGCCGCGGCCTGCACCACACCCGGCTGACCCCCGACTCCCTCGTGCTGGGCCCGGACGGGGTGGTGCGCGTCCTCGGGGTGGGCGTGGAGGCCGCGCTGGACCCCGACCCGCCGCGGGTCTCGCCGCTGCGCGCGGCGGCCCTGGCCGACCGCGCCGACGCCGTCGGGCTGGTGGCGCTCGCGTACGCGGGGCTGACCGCCCGCTGGCCGGCCGTGGAGGGCGTCGCCGCGCACGACGGCCTGCCGCCCGCGCCGGCCGCCGAGCAGGGGCCCGTGCCCCCGCAGGAGGTGCGCCCGCACGTCCCCAACGACCTGGACACCCTGTGCGTGGTCACCCTCGGCCCGCACGAGGACGGCCCCCGCGACCCCGCCGAGCTGGCCCTGCAGCTGGCCCCGTGGACGATGGACGCCTTCGCCGAGCAGCTGCACCGGCTGCGCGGGGAGCAGGCGGCCCGCGAGGTGCGCGAGAGCCTGGGCCGCGGGGACGACCTGCCCGCCGCCGAGCCGCCCGTGCCGTTCGCCTCGCCGCGGCCCGTGGCGCGCCCGGCCCGCGACGACTCCCGGTTCGTCCTGGCGGTCGTGGGCGCCTTCGTCGTCCTGGGCCTGATCCTGGCGGTGTGGCAGCTGAGCGGCCTGGTCGGCTCCGCCCGCGACGGGGCACCGGCCGCGACGAGCGCCGCCCCGGCGCCGGAGGAGCCGCAGGACGCCGCGCCGGCGCCCGCCGAGCCCCCGGCCGAGCCGGCGCCCGCGCCCGCCGAGCCGGGTCCCGTGCCCGTCGCGGCGGCCACGGCCGTCGACCCCGAGGGCGACGGGGAGGCGCCCGGCGGCGCGGAGGCGCTGCTGGACGGCGACCCGGCGACCTCCTGGCGCGGCGAGCGCTACAACTCCCCCGACTTCGGCGGCCTGAAGACCGGCGAGGGGATCGTCCTCGACCTCGGCGCGGAGGTCGACGTCACCGCCGTCACCGCGACCGGTCCCGGCGACGGCGGCGTGCTCCAGCTGCGCGCCGGCCCGGACCCGGCCGGTCCCGTCGTGGCCGAGACGGCGCTGGGCGGGCCGCGGGAGCTGCGCCCGGCCGAGCCCGTGCGGGCCCGCGAGCTGCTGCTGTGGGTGACGCAGCTGCCCACGACCGACGGCGAGCCGCGGCTCGTCCTCGACGACGTCGCGGTGGTCGGGGTGCCCGTCGCCCCGGCCGGGGACGCGCCGCCCCCGGCGCCGTGACCCCTGCCCGCG
Organism: Kineococcus terrestris; assembly: GCF_041020755.1. Lineage (NCBI taxonomy): Bacteria > Bacillati > Actinomycetota > Actinomycetes > Kineosporiales > Kineosporiaceae > Kineococcus > Kineococcus terrestris. Next base: position 89,736 of record NZ_JBEUEI010000015.1, read on the forward strand.
GCGGCGGGCCGGGCGGCACCCCCGCGGACCCGCGCAGCGACGCCGAGCTCGTCGCCGCCCACGTGGCCGGGGACCCCGACGCGTTCGGGGAGGTGGTGCGCCGGCACGCCGACCGGCTGTGGGCGGTGGCGCTGCGCACGACCGGTGACCGCGAGGAGGCCGCCGACGCCGTCCAGGACGCCCTCGTCTCGGCGCTGCGCGCCGCGGACCGCTTCCGCGGCGACTCGGCGGTCACGACGTGGCTGCACCGCATCGTCGTCAACGCGTGCCTGGACCGCGCGCGCCGGCGGGCCGTGCGCCCCACCCGGCCGCTGGAGGAGGAGGTCGGCGCCGGCGACGACGCGCCCCGCACGGGCGCCGCGCTGGCCGTCGTGGCCGACGCGACCCCGTCGGTGGAGGCCCGCCTGGACGTGACGCGGGCGCTGGCGCGGCTGCCGGAGGCGCAGCGCGCGGCGCTCGTCCTCGTCGACATGTACGACGTGCCGGTGGCCGAGGCCGCGGAGGTCCTCGGGGTGGCGGTGGGGACGGTGAAGTCGCGCTGCTCGCGCGGTCGCACCGCGCTCGCCGAGCTGCTCACCGCCCGTGAGCGCGCGGGCGGTGAGGGGTGAGGGAACCCGGGGCCCCGGTGGCGCGTCGGAGGACCGGCCCCACCACGGACGGCGGGACCGCCGGACAGCCAGGAGGTGCAGCGTGAGCGAGGACGAGGAGCGGGTGGACCCGCCGGCGCCGCGCGGGGACCGCGCGGGGCGGGCCGCCGAGGACGGCTCACATAGGGGGCTCGACGAGCCGGCCGACCCGGTGGCCGAGGCGCTCTTCGACGCGCCGGACCACGACCAGGCGCGGGTGCGGGAGCTGCTGCGCGCCGAGGGCGCGCGGCCGCTGACCCTGCCCGACGACGTGGCCGCCCGTCTGCACGACGCGCTGGCGGCGGCGCAGGCCGAGCGGGCCGAGCGCGAGCCCGCGGGCGCGACCGTCGCCTCCCTGGCCGCCGCCCGTGGACGGCGCGGCCGCCGCTGGCAGCGGGCCCTGGCCGTCGCCGCGGGCGTCACCGTCCTGGCGGGCGGGGCCGTGGCCGTGGACCGGCTGGGCGGCGAACCGGCGACGACCGCGCTGACCGAGCGGGTGCCGGCGAGCGCGAAGGTCCTGGAGACCGGGCAGGACGTCGCCAACGTCGCCGTCGTGCGCGACCTGGCGGAGGAGACCCTCGACGACGCGGTCGTCGGGGAGCCGGAGCCCGCGCCCGACGAGGGCGCCGCGGCGGCCACCGGGCCGCGGCTGCTCAGCGCTCCCGAGGAACCCGCCGCCACGTCCGCGGAGGACCAGCGCCCGGCCGCCGAGCGGGTGCTGGCCTGCACCCGCGAGCTGGGCGTGGCGACCGGGTCGGTGGTGTCGGTGACGTTCGCCGCCTTCCGCGGCGACCCCGCCGCCGTCGTCGTGCACCGCGCCGGCGAGGAGGCGGAGGCCGTGGTCGTGCCGGCCGACTGCCGGCCCGGCGACGAGCCGATCAGCCGCGTCGACGTGCCCGTGCCGGACGGCGGGGACGCGCCCACCAGCTCCGACGGGTCCTGACGCCGGCGGGCGGGGGGCGGGCCCGCGCCCGCCGGGCGGGGGAACACCGGCCCCCTACGATCGGTTCTGCACGTCGGGACCGGAGAGACCGGTCCCCGTCCGAGCGAAGGAAAGCAGGTCCACCTCGGTGAGCGACGTCCGCAACGTGATCATCGTCGGCTCCGGCCCCGCCGGGTACACCGCCGCCCTCTACGCAGCCCGCGCCGACCTGCGGCCGCTGGTGTTCGAGGGGTCGGTGACGGCCGGCGGTGCGCTGATGAACACCACCGAGGTCGAGAACTTCCCCGGCTTCCCCGACGGGATCCTGGGCCCCGACCTGATGGACAACATGCGCGCCCAGGCCGAGCGCTTCGGCGCCGAGCTGGTCACCGACGACGTCGTCGAGGTCCGCCTCGAGGGCGACGTCAAGGAGGTCGTGACCGGCGGCGGGCAGACGCACCGCGCCCACGCGGTGGTCCTCGCCCTCGGCTCCGCCTACCGCGAGCTGGGCCTGGCGCAGGAGAAGAAGCTGTCCGGCCGCGGCGTCAGCTGGTGCGCCACCTGCGACGGGTTCTTCTTCCGCGGCCAGCACATCCTGGTCGTCGGCGGCGGCGACTCCGCCGTCGAGGAGGCCACCTTCCTGACGAAGTTCGCCGAGTCGGTGACGATCGTGCACCGCCGCGACGAGCTGCGCGCCTCCCGGATCATGGCCAAGCGCGCCCACGACAACCCGAAGATCTCCTTCGCGTGGAACTCCGAGGTCGTGGAGATCCACGGCGAGGAGAAGGTCTCGGGCGTGCGGCTGCGCGACACGGTGACGGGCGAGGAGCGCGACGTCGACGCGACCGGCCTGTTCATCGCCATCGGCCACGAGCCGCGCACCGACCTCGTCAAGGGGCAGGTCGACCTCGACGAGAGCGGGTTCGTCCTCGTCCAGGGCCGCACCACCGCGACGAACGTGCCGGGCGTCTTCGCCGCCGGTGACGTGGTGGACCACCGCTACATGCAGGCCATCACGGCCGCCGGGATGGGCTGCTCCGCGGCGCTGGACGCCGAGAAGTACCTCGCCGACCGCGGGGACGTCGCCCAGGACGTCAACCCGCCGCGCGAGGAGACGCAGGTCCCGCACGTGCCCGAGACGGAGACCGTGCCGCGGCCGCAGCCGCGCGAGGGTTCCGTCTCTCCCGCCTGAGCCCCGCGCCTAGGTCCCCCGTCCCACCACCGACCGCCAGGAGGCAGCCCGTGAGCGCCACCACCCCCGTCACCGACGCCGACTTCGACACCCAGGTGCTGCAGTCCGACGTGCCCGTCCTCGTCGACTTCTGGGCGCCCTGGTGCGGCCCGTGCCGCCAGGTCGCGCCCGTCCTGGAGGAGATCGCCGCCGAGAACGCGGGCAAGATCCGCGTCGTGAAGCTGAACACGGACGAGAACCCGGCCGTGGCCGCCAAGTACGGCATCACGTCGATCCCGACGATGAACGTCTACTCCGGCGGTGAGGTCGTCAAGACCGTCATCGGCGCGCGCCCGAAGCCGTACCTGCTGCAGGAGCTCGCCGAGTACCTCGGCTGAGACCGGCGCACCCCGGGGCCCCGGCCGCTCAGCGAGCGGCCGGGGCCCCGTCGCGTCCGGCGGGGTGCGCGACGGGCCGCGCGCGGTGCAGGGAGCCGCGCAGGTCGTCGGCGCTGCGCGGCGCGGAGAACAGGTAGCCCTGCCCGTGCCGCACACCCATCGCCAGCAGCGCCTGCACCTGCTCGCGCCGCTCGATGCCCTCGGCGACGACGTGGCAGCCCAGCCCCAGGCCCAGCTCGACGAGGGAGCGGGCCAGCAGGTCGTCGCGCTCGGAGCGGCCCAGCGCGGCGACGAAGCAGCGGTCGATCTTCACGGCGCCGGGGTGGAAGCGCTGCAGGTAGGCGAAGGACGCCCACCCGGTGCCGAAGTCGTCCAGCGACAGGTGCACGCCCAGGTCGCGCACGCGCTGCAGGGCGACGTCGACCTGCTCGGAGGAACCGGCCAGGCACGTCTCGGTCAGCTCCACGATGAGCGCCTGCGGCGGCAGCCCGGACAGGGCCAGCGCCTCGGCGACGGTCTCGTGCACGTCCGCCTCGCCCAGCTGGCGGCCGGACAGGTTCACCGCCGCGTAGAGGTCGGCGGCCTCGGGGACCTCCGCGCGCCAGCGCGCCACCTGCGCGCACGCCTCGCGCAGCACCCACCGGCCCAGCGGGACGACCAGGCCGCTGGACTCGGCCACCGGCAGGAACGCCGCGGGCGGCAGCAGGCCCCGCTCGGGGTGCTGCCAGCGCACGAGCGCCTCCACGCCGATCCAGCGGCCCGTGGCCAGCTCCACGACGGGCTGGTAGTGCACGACGAGCTGCCCGGCGTCGATGCCGGCGCGCAGGGCGCGGCTCTCGGCGAGGACGTCGCGGCTGCCCAGGCCCGCGGTGGCGTCGGCGCGGCGCAGCTCCAGCAGCTCGGCGACGGTGTCGGCCAGGTCCCGCAGCACCCGCACCGCGGCCTCGTCCAGCGCGCGCGGCTCGGTGTCCATCACGCACAGCGCCCCGAGGGGCAGCCCGTCGCGGCCGACGAGCGGAGCGCCGGCGTAGGAGCGCACCCGGCCGGTGCCGGTGACCAGGGGGCTGCCGGCGAAGCGGTCGTCGGCCGTGGCGTCCGGCACGACCAGCGGCTGCCCGCCGGCGACGACGTGGGCGCAGAACGACACGTCGCGCGGGGTCTGGCGCTCGTCGTGGCCGAGGACGGCGGGCAGGCCGGTGGCGGCGGCGAACCACTGCCGGTGCTCGTCGAGGAGGCTGACCGCGGCGGCGGGGGCGCCGAGCGCGCGGGCCGCCGCGGCGACGAGGGCGTCCAGCGCCGCGTCCGGGCCGCCGTCGAGGACCTGGTAGCTGCGCAGCGAGGCCAGCCGCTCGTCCTCGCGCGGGTGCAGGGGTGCTGCCACCGGTCGACCTCCGCTCGTGCGGTCCGGGCCGTCCAGCTCTTCCAGACAGCTCCGCACGGACCATCGTGCGGGAGGCGGTCGCGCTGGAGCAGCCGGACGGGTGGTGACCCCGCGTGCGTGGCCGTCAGGAGCGCCGCGCGCGGGCGACGAGCACCGCCCCGGTCAGCAGCACGAGCAGCGCGATGACGAGGCCGGTCAGCTCCCCGCTGCCCGGCCGGCACCCGGCGGAGGAGTCCTCACCGGGACAGGAGACCCACGGCTGCCAGAGGACGACGGCGACGGCGAGCGCGCCGAGGACCAGCAGCGCAGCACCGGTCCGCTGGGCGGCGCGGGCCCGCGGGGCTCGCGAGGACTCGTCGGGCGGCACGGTCCTCCCCGGTCGGCGGTTGCTCCCCGCAGGCCACCACACCGCCCACGGACGCGCTGCGCGCTCCACCGGTCCTCCCCGGAACCCGCTCACGCACCGGCCACGCGGGCCGGCGTACCCGATGCTGGTGCCGTGCGACTGGTGACGTCCGTGGAGCTGGACGAGGTGACCGAGCCCGACCCCGAGGAGCGCCGGGTGGCCGCGTCGGCGCTGCTCGCGCTCGAGGTGACCGGCGGACGGCGGGTGGTCCTGCTCGACGACCGGGGGTGGGCGGCCAGCGGCCCGCCCGGTCTGTGGTCCCGCACCTTCCCGGAGGAGGTCGAACGGACCGCCCGGGTCGTCGTCGGGCCCGACGAGCCGTTCGACGGGTCCTCGCCCGAGGAGGCCGCCGCGCGGTACTGGGCTCACCTGGCGGCCACCGCGCGCTCCCGCGGCGTCGACGTGGACGCGGAGGAGCTGGCCGCACTGCCGCACGACGTGGAGCTCGGCCCGCGGCTGCGGGCACGGCTCGCCCAGCACCCCGGCCGCTGAGCGCGCTCGGGCGCCGCTGAGCGCGGTCACGGCCTCACGAGCGGTCGAGGTCGGCGTCCCGCTGCGCGTCGGCGCGGACCAGCTGCTCCAGCGAGGCGGCGATCCGCTCCTGCGCGTCGGCGCTCCTGGTCAGGGTCGCGCGCAGGCGGCCGAGGTAGAGGGCCGTGACGACCACGAGGACCAGGATGACGGGCACGGTGACGTCCACCGGGTCAGGCTGACAGCGCGGTGCGCGGCGCGGGGGCGAACGCGTCGGACGGTGCCCGACCGGGTTCAGGCGTCCGGCGGCGGCCCCCACGGGGACAGGTCGTCGTCCTCGCCGACCGGCCACGCCTCCACGCCGGGTGCGGCCAGCACGGCGTCGACGAGGGCGGCGGAGCCGCCGACCACGGTGGAGTCCAGGTCGATGTCCGTGCCCAGGCACCAGGAGCGGTCCGCCGGCCACAGCAGGTTTGGCGACCACCCGTGGAAGTGGTCGGGCGTCGTCTGCTCCCCGATGCTCAGCGCGGCGTGCAGCGGACCGCGGAACAGCAGGTGGTCGCGGTCGGGCAGCAGCCGCAGGCGCGGTCCCGCCAGGGCCTCCCGCAGCGCCGCGGGAGCGGGCGGCTGCCGGCACTCGGCCGGGTCCTCGGCCGGGTCGTCGGCGTCGTCGGCGTCGTCGGCGTCGTCGGCCGTCAGGACCGCCACCGCGTCGCCGCCGTGCAGCCAGCCGCGCCCGTCCCACAGGGCGTGGAAGCAGTCCTGGCCGCCGGTGGACGGGGCCAGGGCGTCCGGCAGCGGCGCCAGGACGGTGGCGTCCAACGTGCCGACGTACGTCGAGACCTGGTCCCACCGCCCGGCGAGGGTCACCGGCAGGCGCGCGCCCGGCGCGGGGACGGTGACGTCCTCCCAGCGCATCAGCGCGGACGGGGTGCGGCCGGTGCGCTCGCACACCTCCGCCCACGTGCGCACCCGCAGCGGCCGGCTGGCGTCCACCGGGTGCAGGACGCGCGCGTACGCGGCGTACCCGCGGGGCACGACACCGCCGGCGCTCCAGCCGTGCCCGAGGCGCGGGACGATCCACGCCCCGACCGCGGGGTCGGGCACCGCCCGCAGACCTTCGAAGCTCACGGGACCACGGTGCCCGCCGCGGCGACCGGGGAGCGCCGGTTCCGTCCTCCACCGCCCGGTCGGGCGATGAGTCCGGCCCGCCGGCGGGGTCGGAGCCTCGACGGCGGTGCACCGGGAGGAGCGGACGTGGGACAGCGGGTGCGGGTGCAGAACTTCGGCGTCTCGGCCGACGGGTACGGCGCCGGGGAGGGGCGGAGCCTGGAGCGGCCGTTCGGCCACGCCGACCCGGTGGACCTGCTCGGGTGGGCGATCGCCACCGAGAGCTTCCCGAACCGCACCTCACCGGGCGGTTCGCGCGGTCTGGACGACCACCTGGTGCGCGACTTCCACCGCGGCATCGGCGTGGAGGTGATGGGCCGGGGGAAGTTCGGCCCGCAGCGCGGCCCGTGGGAGGACCACGAGTGGCGCGGCTGGTGGGGCGACGAGCCGCCGTTCCGCACGCCCGTCGTGGTGTGGACCCACCACCCGCGGCCGTCGTTCGCGCTGGGCGCCACGACGTTCCACTTCACCGGCGGCGAGCCCGCCGACGTCCTGGCCGTGGCGCGCGAGCTCGCGGGAGGTCTGGACGTGCGGATCGGCGGCGGCCCGAGCACGGTCCGCGCGTTCCTGGACGCCGGCCTCGTCGACGACCTGCACGTCGCGGTCGCGCCCGTGCGGCTGGGCGCGGGCAGCAGGCTGTGGGAGTCGCCCGACGAGCTGGACGACCGCTTCCACCACGACGTCGTCCCCAGCCCCAGCGGGGTCGTGCACCACCTGTTCTGGCGGCGCTGATCCCGCGGTCACCCGTCGGTCAGGCACTCGGCGTCGTCGGTGCGCCCGGCGTCCGGTCCCCCGACGGCGCGGACCCGCACCTCCTGGCCGGCGCGCGCCTCGACGGTCGTCGCGCACGCCCACACCGGCACGGGGGCGTAGGCACCGGAGCCGGCGTCGGCCGGGCAGGACAGCGGGACGTCCTCACCGGGCGCGCACTCGCGCTGCTCCACCCGCAGGCGGTACCGGCCGGGGGCCACGTGCTGCACCAGCCCCTCCCCGCCCTCGACCACGTCGACCGCGGCCGCGGCGACCGGTGCCCCACCGGGCTCGGTCTCGACGTGGACGAGGACGGCGCTGGGCGCGTCGGCCAGCGGGCTGGCGGCGAGCGCCGTCACCCGCACCGGGACGTCACCGGGCCGGGAGGCCGACGGGGCCGTGGGTTCCGGCGGCGCGGGCGCCGAGCAGCCGGCGAGCGCTGCTAGCAGCACCACCCACGGCGCAGCGCGTCTCACCCCGCCAGTTCCGCGTCGAAGCGGTCCCGCGCCTCCTCCACCGCCGGCAGGTGCGCGGTCGTCCAGCGCAGCAGCGCCTCGACGGGTTCGCGCAGCGTCTTGCCCAGCGGGGTGATGCGGTACTCGACGGCCACGGGCCGGGTGCTGACGACGGCGCGCTCGACGACGCCGTTGCGCTCCAGCCGCCGCAGCGTCGCGGTGAGGGACTTGCCGGTCACGGCGGGGATCGCGCGGCGCAGCTCGCTGAACCGCGACGGGCGCTCGCACAGCTCCTCCAGGACCTGCAGCGACCACTTGTCGAGGACCTGGTCGAGCAGCTCCCGGTGCGGCGCGGCGATGCGGAGCGCCTCGGGGTGGGTGGTTCCCGGCACGACACCTCGTCTCGTTGAAGTTCCCGGCGACCACCGAGTATCACAGGGATACCGAGGTCGCGGAACCCTCCGCACCCACCGACCCGACGAGGAGCCCCCGTGCCCGTGCAGCTGTCCAGCCCCGACGGCCTCATGCAGCCCGTCCCGTACCACCACGTCGCCGTCGCCACCGGGACGCGGCACGTCCACGTCGCCGGCCAGATCGCCCGCGACGCGGACGGGCGGCCGCTGGCCCCCGGCGACCTCACCGGGCAGGTCGCCCACGCCCTGCGGAACACGGCCGCCGGCCTGCGCTCCGCCGGCGCCGGCTTCGGCGACGTCGTGCGGCTGACGTTCTACGTGACCGGCTGGACCCCGGAGGAGATCGGCCCGTTCATGGCCGGTGTCGAGCAGGTCACCGCGGAGCTCGGCCTGCCGTCCCCCCTGCCCCCGGCCTCGCTCATCGGCGTCAGTCACCTGTTCGAGCCCGACGTGCTCGTCGAGGTGGAGGCGACCGCCGTCCTGCCGTGACCGCCGGGTCAGCCCGCGGGCGTCCGCCGCTCCAGCAGCGCCGCGCACACCCAGTAGGCGAGCGCGGCCAGTCCTCCCCGGGCCAGGGACCCCACGGCGAGCACCAGCGTGACCAGCGCACCCCAGGGGACGGCACCGGACGCACCCCCGGCCTGCTGCAGCCACGCGCCACCGGCGACCAGGAGCACCACGCCGACGGCCAGCCCCGCCAGCGCCGCCGACGCGAGGGCCCCCACCGGTCCCCCGGGACGCGGCTCGGCCTCGTCGACACCGGTCACCGCGCCGTCCTCCACCGCCCCGCTCACCCCGCCATCGTCGTCACCGCCGTCCCGCGCCGCAGGTGATCGCCGGATCCGCCCGTCCGGGAACACCTCGCCCCCTGCGACGGGGGCGGGCACCCTGGACGACACGGGAGGTGCGGTGAGCGCGGGGTGGCAGCGGGTCGACGGCGGTGCGCCGGGCGGGGACGGGCCGCGACCGGGTCCGGTCTCCGACGCGGACGACGAGCGGCTGGCCCGGTCCCTGCGCGACGTCGTCGCACCGGTCGTGCGGGCGGTGCTGCGCGCCGACGAGGTCGAGGGCGTCGGCCTGCGGTGGGGTGCCGGCGGCCGCGGCGGTGACGTGTGGGTGCGGGTCGACGCGCCCGGCGACCGCTTCACCGACCGGCTCCTGTCCCCCTGGTGGGAACCGGACCCGTCCGACGTGGACCCGCCCGCCTCGACGGCGGAGGTCGCCGAGCACCTCGCGGACCGCCTGCAGGACTGGGTCGCGGAGTCGGCGTTCGGCTGGGGGCAGCTGCGCCCGGTCGACGACCTGCCCCTCGCTCGGATGCCCTCCCTGGCGGACCTGCGCGGCGGGTGAGGGCGCGGGTCCCGCCGAGCGGGTCAGCGGCACGCACGAGCACCTGGGCGTTCCCCGGCGGAGCCGGCACCGCCGCTGCCACCATCGGTGCGTGGACGACGACGTGCGGCACCGGCTGAACCTGCTGGACGCGCTGCTGGCCGCTGCGGAACGCCCCCACGAGGTCCTCGACCTGGTGCTCTCGGCGGCCGACGCCGAGGAGGCCACCGCCGCGGTGGCGGGCGCGCTGGGGACCTCGCCGCCCGCCGCCCGCGCCGTGCTGGACGCGCAGTGGCGCGGTCTCACCCGCCAGGGCCTGCAGCGGCTGCACGCCGAGCGGGACGACCTGCGCGCGCGGGCGCCCGGGCCCGTCCTGTGACGTCGTCCCCGGGCGCGGGACCGGCGACGCGCGGCGCCTCCGTGGCGGGGGCGGTGGCCGGTGGCCTGGTCCTCGTCGCCCTCGCCCTGCCGCTGCTCGCGCACGCGGTGGCGTGGTCGGTGTTCGACCCGGGTGCGGTCGCCGGGTCCACGCTGGTGGCGATGGCCGTCGCGGCGCTGCTGCCGGTGCCGCTCGCCGCGGGTGTCGCCGCCGCGCGCCGGGCCGACGTCCGGGTCACCGCGGCGCTGGTCGGGGTGCCCCAGGCCGTGCTCGCGGTCCCGCTGCTCCTGCTGGTGGTGTGGTCGAGGGTGTGAGCCGTCAGCGCGCCGACCCCTCGCGCTGCCGCCGACGGGCCCGGCGGTCGGCGAGCGTCCCGTCCACGACGATCCACGCGGCCACGGCGGCGCCGACGAGGACGGAACGCCACAGCCCGTCCCCGAGGAGCAGGTGCAGGGCGACGACGAGCACGGCACCGGCGGCCACGGCCCGCGGGACGCGGCGCAGGACGTCGCGCTCGGGGGCGGGGGTGGGCTGCACGTCGCTGGGCGCCATCGGCCCAGCATCCCCCGGACGTGATCGCCGCAGGGGGTGATCGCCGCGACCGGCCGTGGCAAGGTGCGGCGGTGACCGTGTCCCCGTGCGGCGACGCCACCGCGGCCGCCTGGCTGCGCGACGACCCGCAGCCCTGGCACCGGCTCGTCACCCTCGGGCCGGCCGGTTTCGAGGCGTACGCCCGTGTGCGGTTCACCCCCGACCCCACGAGCCCGGGGCAGTCCGAGGGCGACGTCCCCCACGACCCGGGACCGGACGCGCCCAGCGAGCGGCAGCAGCTGCACACCGTCCTCGGCGTCCTCGCCGCTCGGACCGGTACCCCGGCGCGGTGCGTGTTCGCCGTCTGGGACGGCTGGGGCGCCCGTCCCGTCCACCCCGGCGCGACGCTGGACCTGCCGAACCGCCGGTTCTCCCTGTTCGAGGGCGCCGCCACCGACCTGCCCGCGCACGAGCAGTGGGCTGCGGTGCTCCACCCGCCGCACGGGTCGCCCGAGCAGGCGCCGCGTCCCGATCCGGCGTTCGTGTGGCCGGCGGATCGGGCGTGGTGCGTGACGAAGGACGTCGACGCGCACTACGCCGGGGTCGGTGGCACCCGCGCGGCGATCGCCGACCTGCTCGCCCACCCCGGCCTGGACGTCGTGCCCGCCGACCCGGCGCGGGACCAGCCCGCCTACCGGTGAGGCCCGCTGCGGTCGAGCCCGTGGGAACGTCCGGCCGCAGCTGTCCTGCGGCGAGGGTCAGCGCACCTGCAGGAGCAGCAGGACGGCGATCACCAGCAGCGGACCGAGCGTGGACGCCACGAGCACCCAGGTGCTGCGCGGCCCGGACCGCACGTCGTGCTCGCGCGAGAAGGACGCGAAGGCGTCACCGCCGCGGAACGACACCCGGTCGGAGCCGGGGTCGCGGCGGGACCGGTCCTCGTCGGGCTCGTCCACGCGTCCAGCCTGGCACGACGACCAGCGCCGACGGGCGGACCCGGCGACGTCGCACGGGCCGAGGACAGGTCGAGAGGGGTGGGACCCGGTGCGGCGTCCGGTGGCCCGCACCACCCCCGGCCACCGGACGCGACACCGCGTTCCCCCTGCGAGCCCGACCCGCGACCGCGGATCCCCCCGGACCACGGCGCGAGCCCCCCGGGCTCACCGGTACATCGCTGCGCGGCGCGCAGCGTTACAGCCGGCCGCCCGGGTGTCCGGCCGACCGCGCGTCGGTCCGGCCGGCGCCGCGGCGGCACACTGTCCGGGTGGCGCGGCAACCGTGGTGGAGAGCGACGAAGACGCTGGAGCAGTCCAAGCGGACGGGGATCCTGTACGCGGTCCTCGCCGGTCTGGCGTGGACGGTGATGCGGGACGACGACACCGCGTTCCTGTGGATCGTCAAGGTGACGCTCACGCTCGTCGCCGGGTACTTCCTCGCCGCCTGGTACGTGCGGCGCTCGCGCGAGGGCGACGGCGAGGGCGAGGGGACCGGGCCGGCCTGACGGGCCGTCGACCCGCGGGAGGAGATGCCGGCGGCGGGGTTCCGACCACGGCGTGACGACTCCGCCACCCGCCGCGACCGATGATCGGAGGGTGACCGACCCCCTCGTCCGCGTCCGGTCGACAGGTACCGGACGGCTGCCCCGCACCGCGGCCGGCGTGCTCGCCGTCGCCGTGCTCGTCAGCGTGGCGTGGGGCGCAGCGACCTCGGGCCTGCAGACGGTCCTGCCGTGGCCGTTCGCCGGGCTGGCCAACGCGGTGGGTCCGTGGCTGGCGCCCGCGTTCGCGGTCGGCGCGCTGGCGCGGCGTCCGTGGACGGCCGCGGTCGCGGGGCTCCTGGTGTGCGCGGGGGAGGTCGCCGGCTACTACGCCGTGTCGTCGCTGCGCGGCTTCGGCGTCAACCCCTCGATGGTCCTGCTGTGGGCGGGCAGCGGCGTGCTGGGCGGGCCGCTGCTGGGAGCGGCGGGCTGGTGCTGGCGGCGCGTGCGCGCGCTGGGCCCGGCGTCGTCGGCCGCGGCCGTGCTGGGCGCGGTCTTCCTCACCGAGGGCGCCGTCGGCTACGGCTGGTACCTGCGCCACCCCGGCGACGCGGTCGTCTTCTGCGTCGTCGGCGCCGCGCTGGTGCTCGCCCTGGGCGCCACGTCGGAGGCGGCCCGCGGCGCTCGCGCCCGGGGCGCCGGCCTGGCGGCGGCGTGGCTCGTGCTGCTGCTGCCGCTGGGCGCGGCCGGGCAGGTGGCGCTGCGCGCGGTCACGGGCTGAGTCGGCGCGGTGGCGCTGCGAGCAGCACCGGGCCGCTCAGGACGGCGCCGGTGCCACCCCGGTCAGCACCGGCACCCGCACGCTGCCCAGCAGCCGCTCCAGCGCCTGCTCGACGTCCTCGCGCCAGCTGATCGCCGTCTTCAGGTCCAGCCGCAGCCGCGGGTGGCGGTGGTGCGGGCGCACCACCGTGAACCCCACCGACTCCAGCAGGTGCGCGGGCAGGACGCACGGGTCGCCGTGCTGGTGGGCGTCGCGGTCGTCGCCGTCGCCGCCCACCGCCGCCGGGCCGCCGCCGAAGCACTCCACGGCCTTGACCCCGCGCCGGGTCAGGTCCTTCGCGGCCCCCTGCACGAGCATCCGCGCCAGCCCCTGCCCCCGGAACGCCGGCTCGATCCAGCCCGTCGTCAGCAGCACCGCGTCGGCGCTCGCCGGGGAGGTGGGGAAGGCGTCCGCCTGCCGCGGCACGTACTCCGGCGGCGCGTACACGACGAACCCGACGGCCTGCTCGTCCACGTAGACGAGGCGGCCGCACGGTCCCCACTGCAGCAGGACGGTGGAGACCCACGCCTCCTTCTCGAAGTCCGGGTAGCCGGCCTCCGCGGCCCGCCGGCCCGCGGCCTCGTCCAGCTCCCACCACACGCACCGCCGCGACGCCTTGGGCAGGTCGGGCAGCGTGTCCAGCGTCAGCGGCGCCATGCGTCGACCCACCGCGGCCGCCCCTTCCGCACGTCGTCCACAGCCTCGTCCACAGCGCCGTCGTCACACCACGCCGACGCCCGCACCACGCGTCCGGCGCGCGCACGGGCCGAAGGGGCATCCTAGGAGGACGGTACCCGCGCCGTCCCGCACGTCGCGGCACCGCCCGACCCGCGCGCGAGCGCGCCGACCCGAGGAGACCACCGTGAGCCAGCACCCGTCGTCCACCCGTCCCGGCGGCGCGCCACCCGCGTCCGCCGCGGCCGCGGGGACGACGGCCGCCGCCGCCCGCGGCAACCGCCTCGACCCCTGGCTCGACGGCTACGCGCGCCGCGCCTCGTCCATGCGCGCCTCGGAGATCCGCGCCCTGTTCTCCGTGGCCAACCGCCCCGAGGTCGTCTCCCTCGCCGGCGGCATGCCGTACCTGCCGGCGCTGCCGCTGGAGGAGATCGCCGCGATCGCCCAGCGCCTCGTCGCCGAGCGCGGCGCGGTGAGCCTGCAGTACGGCTCCGGGCAGGGCGAGGAGGTGCTGCGCGAGCAGGTCGTGGAGGTCGTGCGCGAGCAGGGCATCGACGCCCACCCCGACGACGTCGTCGTCACCACCGGCTCGCAGGCCGCCCTCGACCTCGTCGCCCGCGTGTTCCTCGACCCCGGCGACGTCGTCGTGGCCGAGGCGCCCAGCTACGTCGGCGCCCTCGGCGTCTTCCGCGCCTACGAGGCCGAGGTCGTGCACGTGCCCCTCGACGACGACGGGCTGCAGCCGCAGGCGCTGGAGGAGGCCCTCGTCCAGCTCACCGCCGCCGGGCGCCGCGTCAAGCTGCTGTACACGGTGCCCAACCACCACAACCCCGCCGGGGTGACGCTGTCCGCGGCGCGCCGCCCGCAGGTGCTGGAGGTGTGCCGCCGCCACGGCGTCCTCGTCCTGGAGGACGACCCGTACGCGCTGCTCGGCTTCGACGGCGACCCGCTGCCCGCCCTGCGGTCGGTGGACGCCACGGGCGTGGTCCACCTCGGCTCGTTCTCCAAGACCTTCGCGCCCGGCTTCCGCGTCGGGTGGGCCATCGCCCCGCCCGCGGTGCGCGAGAAGCTGACGCTCGCCTCGGAATCCTCCGTCCTGTGCCCGACGACGTTCGGGCAGTTCGCCATCGCCGAGTACCTGCGCACCTACGACTGGCGCGGGCAGGTGAAGGTCTTCCGCGAGCTGTACCGCGACCGGCGCGACGCGATGCTCGACGCGCTGGCCACCCACCTGCCGGAGCGGGAGACGGGCGTGCGCTGGACCCGCCCGCGGGGCGGCTTCTACGTGTGGGTGACGCTGCCCGAGGGCGTCGACGCCGGCGCGCTCCTGCCGCGGGCCGTGTCCGGGCGGGTGGCGTTCGTGCCCGGCACCGCCTTCTACGCCGACGGCTCCGGCAGCCGCTCGCTGCGGCTGTCGTACTGCTTCCCCACCCCCGAGCGCATCCGCGAGGGCGTGCGGCGCTTCGCCGCCGTCGTCCACGACGAGCTGGACGTCCTGCGGACCTTCGGGGCGGTGGCCCACGGCGGTCACACCGGCCGCGGTGTCGACGCGCCCGGCCCGGAGCTGGTGTGAGCGCCGCCGGACCGCGCGTGGCCGTCCTCGCCGGGGGCCTGTCGCACGAGCGCGACGTGTCCGTGCGCTCGGGCCGCCGCGTCGCCGAGGCGCTGCGCGCCGGCGGGTGCGAGGTGAGCGTCCTGGACGCCGACGCCGGGCTGCTGGCGCGGCTGCGCGACGAGGCCCCCGACGTCGTCTGGCCCGCCCTGCACGGAGCCGTCGGCGAGGACGGGGCCCTGCGCGACGTCCTGGGCCTGCTCGGCCTGCCCTACGTCGGGTCCGGGCCCGCCGCGGCCCGCCTCGCCTGGGACAAGCCCCTCGCCGCGGCCGCCGTCGCCGCGGCGGGCCTCGCCGCCCCCGAGTCGGTGGTGCTGGAGCAGAGCACCTTCCGCGACCTGGGCGCGCAGCCCGTCCTGGCCGCCGTCGACGCCTGGACCGGGGGGCGCACGGCCGTCGTCAAGCCCGCCCACGGCGGGTCCGCCCTCGGTGTCACGGTCGTCGACGACGCCGCCCAGCTCGCGCGCGCCGTCGTGGAGGCCTTCGCCTACGACGGCACGGTCGTCGTCCAGCGGTACGTCGCCGGGACCGAGGTCGCCGTCTCCGTCGTCGACACCGGCTCGGGCCCGGAGGCCCTGCCGGCGGTGGAGGTCGTCCCCGACGGCGGCCGCTACGACTACGCCGCCCGTTACACCGCGGGCCCGGCGGAGTTCTTCGCCCCCGCCCGGCTCCACGACGCGGTCGCGGCCGCCGTGGCGGAGGCCGCCCGGTCGGCGCACACCGTCCTGGGCTTGCGGCACCTGTCCCGCGTCGACCTCGTCGTCGACGCCGAAGGGGTGCCGTGGTTCCTGGAGGCCAACGTGGCCCCCGGGACCACGGAGACGTCCCTGCTGCCGCAGGCCGTCGAGGCCGCCGGCCGGTCCGTGGCCGAGGTGTACCGCGCTCTCGTGGACGCGGCCCTGCACGGCTGAGGACTCGTGGAGGACTGACGCTCCGCACCCGCGGCGGAAGTCACCCCAGCGGGCGCACCCGCTAGCCGGCCGTCCACCGCGCGGGCGCAGTCGTGGACGCGGGGAGCCGTCGTCCGGAGCACGCCCCCGTCCACCGGCGCCCGAGGGCGCGCGACGTCGGGGGCAGGGCGGAGAGACGGCTCCCCGCGTCCACGGCGGAGCCCGCCCCGGAACGCGCTAGCTGACCGGCGCCTCGGGCTTCGCGTCCAGGAGGGCGAGGATGCGGTCCAGGTCCTCCAGGCCGGCGAAGTCGACCGTCAGGCGCCCGCGGGTGCGGCCCATGGTGATGCGCACGCGGGTGTCGAGGCGGTCGGCCAGGCCGGAGGCGCGCTGCTCCAGCTCGGGCTGCTGGCGGGCCGGGTTGCGTCGGCGCGGGGTGTCGTCGGCCTCGCCGAGGGCGATAATCTCCTCGACGGCCCGCACGGACAGGCCCTCGGCGACGATGCGCTGCGCGAGCCGCTCCATGGCGCCGCCGTCCTCCAGGGACAGCAGGGCCCGGGCGTGCCCGGCGCTGAGCACGCCGGCGGCCACGCGCCGCTGCACGAGGGGCGGCAGCTTCATCAGGCGCAGCGTGTTGCTGATCTGCGGGCGCGAGCGGCCGATGCGGCCGGCCAGCTCCTCGTGCGTGCAGCCGAAGTCCTCCAGCAGCTGCTGGTAGGCGGCTGCCTCCTCCAGCGGGTTCAGCTGGCTGCGGTGCAGGTTCTCCAGCAGGGCGTCGCGCAGCAGGTCGTCGTCGGCGGTCTCCCGCACGATCGCCGGGACGGCGCCCAGCCCGGCCTCCGTGGCGGCGCGCCAGCGGCGCTCACCCATGATGAGCTCGTAGTCGTCCCCGGCCCGCCGCACGACGACGGGCTGCAGGACGCCGATCTCCCGGACGGAGTGGACCAGCTCGGCCAGCTCGTCCTCGTCGAACACCGTGCGCGGCTGACGCGGGTTCGGGGAGATGCGCTCGACGGGGATCTCGGCGAACGTCACGCCCGGGACGGGCAGCAGGTCGTCAGGCGCGGGCGCCTCGCCCGTGGACCGCTCGTCCACGGCGACGGGCTCGTCCCGGTCGACCTCGACCGCGGGGGCCGGCTCCTCGGCCGCCGTACCCGCCTCCTCGGCGGTGACGGTCTCGGCGGACGTGTCGACCGGCTCCTCCACCGTCTCCGGGTCCGCGGTGCGGACCAGGGCCAGGTCGCCGAGACGCGTCTCGACAGCGGCCTCGGTGGTGCTGTCGTCCTGCTCCGGGGCGTCGGCGAGCGCGTCGGCCTCCTGCACCGCGACGGCGCTGGGCTCGTCACGGCGCTGGTCGAAGAACAGGTCCACCGGCCGCGCTGACGGGCGCATGACGGGCGGGACCGACGCCCGGCCGTCCGCTCCGGTCCGCGACGGCCCCTGACCGGCCGCTCCCCCCGGGATGAGGGCTCCCAGCCCTCGGCCGAGACCCCGCCGCTTGTCGCTCACGCTCCACCTTCCTTCGACGCGAGACCGCGTCGTCGTGCCGTCCCGTCCGTCCACCGCGACCAGGGGTCCTCCCCCGTCGGCGCCGCACCGGTGGCAGCATCTCGCGCCGCCGACGATGTTTCACGTGGATCCACAGGCGTGTCCGCCGGTTCGGGCGCTGCACCGCGCTGGGCGATCTCCCGCGCGGCCTGCAGGTAGGCGAGCGCACCGGAGGACAGCGGGTCGTACGCCATGACGGTCTGCCCATGGCTCGGCGCTTCGGAGATGCGCACCGACCGCGGCACGAGCGTCCGCAGCACCTGCTCGCCGAAGTGCGTCCGCACCTCGTCCACGACCTGCGCGGCGAGGCGGGTGCGGCCGTCGTACATGGTCAGCAGGATGGTCGTGACCTCGAGGTCGGGGTTGAGGTGCTCCTGGATGAGTTCGATGTTCGCCAGGAGCTGCGAGAGACCCTCCAGCGCGTAGTACTCGCACTGGATGGGGATGAGCACCTCGGGAGCTGCGACGAAGGCGTTGATGGTGAGCAGCCCCAGGCTGGGCGGGCAGTCGATCAGGACGTAGTCGAACCGCCCCTCACCGGAGCGCTCGACGGCCGTCAGGTACTTCTTCACCGCCCGCAGCAGCCGGGACTCGCGGGCGACCATCGAGACCAGCTCGATCTCCGCACCCGCGAGGTCCACCGTGGCGGGAGCGCACCACAGGTCCGGCGCTTCCGCGCAGCGCTGGACGACCTCGGCGAGGGGCCGACCCTCGACGAGGACCTCGTACACCCCGGGGACCTCGGCGTGGTGCTCGACGCCGAGCGCCGTCGAGGCGTTGCCCTGCGGGTCCAGGTCGAGGACCAGGACCTTGAGGCCACCGGCTGACAGCGCAGCCGCGATGTTGACGGCCGTCGTCGTCTTGCCGACGCCACCCTTCTGGTTGGCGATCGTCATGACACGGGTAGTGGCGGGCTTGGGCAGCGGCGCCGAGACGGGTCGGGCAGCTGGAGGAGGCGGCGTGACCGGCTCCTCCTCGACCTCGTCGGTGTCCGTTCCACGTGGAACGTCGTTGAGGGGCGGGCTCGCAGGAGCGGGAGCAGCAGTGACGGTGTTGACGACATCTGTTCCACGTGGAACGTCGACTGTCGGGGCGGCTGACTCGCTCTTCTCCGATGGGCGGACGAGGGGGACAGCGTCCACCGCTCTCACCACTCGCTCGTCCGCCGCAGCGGCCTCAGACCCCGTTCCACGTGAAACGTCGGCGTACGCAGCGCTCTCGTCCACGGCGGTTGGCTGTGTGTCCTGTGATGTCCCTCCGGCTACGTCTACGGCGGCGTCTGTTCCACGTGGAACGGTTGCTTCCTGGAGGAGCGACACCGACTGACCCGCAGGTCGAGTGGTCGACGCGGCCGCAGGGCCGGTCGCTGCGGGCTCGACGGCCGGCGACGGCTCCGCGGCCGCCTGCTCCTCCGCCGCCGACTCCGTCTCGTCCGGGGCGCTGTGTCGCGCCCCGATCCACCCGAGCGGCGTGCTCTCGTGCGCGGCGCGGGGTGAGGTCGCGAACCAGCCCAGCTCAGTCACCGTGTCCCTCTCGTCCTGCGCCGGAGCGGCGCGGTGTGCAGGTGCGTGTGTCAGGAACGTCGCGCGCCCCGGCGCGCGGTCTGCCGGCGGCGCGGCGCGGCGGGTCCGGCGGCGGACGGCGTCCGCAGCGGCCCCGTCCCGCGCGGGACGCGGACGACCGTGGTGCCCGTGCCGTCGTCCGGTCCGACGTGCTCGATCGTCGGCTCCTCCGCGATACCCAGGGACCGCAGCGTCTCCGCGGCGGCGGCGACCTCGTCCGCGGCCGTGCGGCCCTTGATGGCCAGCAGGTGACCGCCGGTCGCGCACAGCGGCAGGGTCCACCCGTAGAGGGTGGCCAGGGGAGCGACGGCGCGGGCGGTCACGACGGTGCCGGTGAACTCACCGCGCACGTCCTCCGCGCGCCCGCGCGCGACGGCGACGCGGTCGCGCAGGTCGAGCTCCTCCACGACCTCGCGGAGGAAGGTGAAGCGGCGCTCCAGCGGCTCGACGAGCCGCACGGTGAGGTCGGGCCGGGCCAGCGCCAGCGGGATGCCCGGCAGCCCGGCGCCGGAGCCGACGTCCACGACGGTCGCCCCGTCGGGGACAAGCTCACCGAGGTAGGCGCAGTTCAGGAGGTGGCGCTCCCACAGGCGGGGAACCTCGCGCGGTCCGATGAGACCGCGCTCGACGCCGGCGGTGGCCAGGTGCCGCACGTAGGAGGTGGCGCGATCCACCTCGCTCCCGAAGAGGTCGGCTGCCGCTGCGGGTGCCGCACCGGGGTCCGTCGCGGGGCCGTCAACGACAGAGGGCGGGGGGGGGGGGGGGGGGGGTCGCCCCCCCCCCCGGGGGGCCGCCCTCAAACCCCCCCCCCACACCCGGGGCGCCGCGGGCCCCCCCCCCCCCCCCCCCGCGC
>NZ_JBEUEI010000016.1:0-101528 GCF_041020755.1 Kineococcus terrestris
GGGGGGGACCGGGCAGAGTGCGTCCCGTGCGACGTCCGCCCAGCCCCGCCGTCCCGAAGCCCGCCGCCCTGGTACCGGCCGCGCTGGTCCTCGTCCTGGCCGGGTGCGGCGCCGCGGTCCCGGACGGCGAGCCGGCGACCAGCGCGCCCGCCACGACGAGCAGCACGGCACCGGCGACCCCGCCCGCGACCCCGGACGCGACCCCGGACGACGCCGCCGCGCAGGAGCGGTTCGCGGCGCTGGAGGAGGAGTTCGACGCCCGCCTGGGCCTGTTCGCGCTCGACACCGGGTCCGGGCGCGTCCTGGCCCACCGGGCCGACGAGCGGTTCGCGTTCGCCTCGACGGTCAAGGCGCTCGCCGCCGGGGCCGTGCTGGCCGCGACGACGGACGAGGAGCTGGACGCGGTGGTGACCTGGGACGAGGCGGACCTCGTGCCCCACTCCCCCGTCACCGAGCGGCGCACCCGCGACGGCCTGCCGCTGCGCGAGGTGGCCCGGGCCGCGGTGACCGTCAGCGACAACACCGCGGCGAACGTCCTGCTGGAGCGCCTGGGCGGCCCGGCCGGCCTGGAGGCGGACCTGCGCGCGCTGGGGGACGCGACCACCGAGGTGGAGGACGTCGAACCGGCGCTCAACGACGTCGTGCCCGGGCAGGTCGCGAACACCAGCACCCCGCGGGCGCTGGCGGAGGCCCTGCGGGCGTACGCGCTGGGCGGCGCCCTCGACGACGGGGACCGCGCGCAGCTGCTGGAGTGGTTGCGCGGCAACGAGACCGGCGACGAGATGGTCCGCGCCGGCGTCCCGGACGGCTGGGTCGTCGGCGACAAGACCGGCCGGTCGGGCGACTACGGCAACCTCAACGACGTCGCCGTGGTGCACCCGCCCGGCGACCGCGCCCCGTGGGTCCTGGCCGTGCTCACCGACCGCCCCGACGTCGACGCGGAACCCGACCCCGCGCTCGTCGCCGGGGCGGCGCGGGTGGTGGTCGAGCACCTGGGCTGACGCCGGTCAGCCCGCCACGGGCTGGACCAGCTGCGTGCGCAGGAGCGCGGGGTCGACGTCCGGGCCCGGTTCGGTCAGGTACACCTCCCAGAACTCCGGTGCGGCCGTGAGCCCTCGCTCCCCCACCCACCCCCGCAGCCGCTCCCACGAGGCGCCCAGCCCGTCGTAGCCGCCGGTGTGCACGCACGTGACCGCGCGACCGCCGGGCAGCGACCCCGGCCCGACGCCCCCCGCGGCGCGCACGGGACGGTCCACCGCGAACCCCACCTCCAGGTCCCAGGCGTCGGCGGCGAGGTCGCGGTACAGGGCGTGCGCCGCGGCGACGGGCCGCGCGCCCTGCGCGCGCAACTGCTCCGCCAGCGCCGCGAACGAGGTGTCGAAGAACTCCCGCAGCGCGTCCGGGGCCACCCGCCCGCGCACCACGGCGGCCCGGGCGGGGGCGAGGACGACCAGCTGCGGCTCGCCCCCGCCGCTCACGCCGGCACCGGCCGGTACACCAGGTGCAGGGCCCCGGCCGGCAGCGCCTCGGAGGACACCAGCTCCAGCGGGACCCGGTCCAGCTCGTCGGTCCAGCGGCGCTCGCCGGAGACGACGACGGGGTCGACCAGCAGGTCCAGCTCGTCGAGCAGGCCGGCGCCGAGCAGGGAGCGGACCGTCGTCAGGCTGCCGGACATCCCGATGGTGCCGTCGGTCTCCTCGCGCACGCGGCGCACGTCGTCCAGGGAGCGCAGCACCGTGGTGCCCTCCCAGGTCGCCTCGCCCAGCGTGCTGGACAGCACGTACTTGCGGACGGGGTTGATGAACAGGCGGAAGTCGTCCTCCTCGTTGGCCGGCCAGTACTGCGCCCACTGCTCGTACAGGACGCGGCCCATGAGGTAGGCGTCGCAGCGGGAGGTGTGCCGGTCCACGGCCTGCCCCATCGCGTCGTCGAAGTAGGGGAAGTGCCAGCGGTCGGGGCGCTCGGCGGAGCCGTCGAGCGTCGTGAACAGGTTGGCGGCGATGCGTCCCACGGTGGTGCCTCCCGGTGCGGTGGTGCGGTGTCGTCGAGCGCGGTGGTGTCGTGCGGTGGTCTCGCGGGGTGGACCGGGCGCGCGGCCCGGACTCATCGGTGCCGGACGGGCCGGGCGTCCTCGACGAGCGCGGCGACGCCGTCGAGGACGCGCTCGACGCCGAAGCGGTGCGCGTGGCCGGGGTCGTGGGCGCTGCCGTGGGCGGCACCGGCGGCGGCGCCGACGCGCACGGCCCGCGGGTAGCGCGCCGGGTCCAGGACGCGCGCCAGCAGCGGGCCGGCGCGCTCCCACCACTGCTCGTCGGTGCCGTCGGCGCGCGCGGCGGCGCGGGCGGCGGCGGCGTCGCGGGCGCAGGCGCGCACGACGACGAGCAGGTGGGTCAAGCACGCGTCGACCGTCACGTCGTCCAGGCCGGTGCCGTCGAAGGCGGCCAGCTGGTGCTCGTAGGCGGCGGTCTGCCCGGGCCCCAGGGGCGGACGCAGCGTGGACACCTCCGCCAGCCACGGGTGGGCGTCGAACAGCCGGCGCTCGTCCTCGGCGAGCGCGGCCACGCGCTCGCGCCAGGGGCGGCCGGTGGTGTCCTCGCGGGGCGCGGCGGCCAGGGCGGCGTCGACGAGGAGGTCGAGCAGCTCGGCGCGGTCGGCGACGTAGGTGTAGAGCGACATCGCGCCCACGCCCAGGCGCTCGGCGACCCGGCGCATCGACAGCGCCGCCAGGCCGTGCTCGTCGGCGAGCGCGGTGGCCGCGGCGACGACGTCGTCGAGGTCCAGCGAGCGGCGCGGGCCGCGGCGGGGCACCGCGTCCGGGTCCCGCCACAGCAGGGCCAGCGTGCGGGCGGGGTCGCCGGCGCCGGTGCGGTCCGCGGTCACGGGAACATCCTGGCCCGCCGCGCGTTGACCCCTCTACGTCGTACAGCGTACGCGGTCCAGCGCGTGCGCGCGGCGCCGACCGAGGAGGTCCCGTGCACGTCACCGCCACCGCCGTCTCCCTCACCGTCGACGACCCCGCGGCGTCCAGCGCCTTCCTGCAGCGGCACTTCGGCTTCGCGGAGCAGATGGCCGCCGACGGCTTCGCCAGCCTGTCGCGCCCCGACACCGGCGCCTCCGTCGTCTACCTGCGCCGGGGGCTGGCCACCCTGCCGGCCGACCAGCGCGACGAGCGCGCGCAGGGCGTCATCGTCGCGCTCGTCGTCGACGACCTCGAGGGCGAGCTGGCCCGCCTGCAGCGCGAGGGCGTCGCCATCACCATGCCGCTGACCGTCGAGGAGTGGGGCGAGCGGGCCTTCCAGGTCCGCGACCCCAACGGCGTCGTCGTGCAGCTGGTCGACTGGAACGGCTGACCGGCGCGCTCAGGCCGTCCAGCCCAGCAGGGCCTCGCCCGCGCTGACCGCGGTGAACCAGACCAGCAGCACCACCGGCGGCACCAGCAGGAACCACCAGGCGCCCCGGCGCACCCAGCGCACGCCCAGCGCGAGCGCGGCCCACCACACCAGGCCCAGCAGCACGACCGCCCACAGGGGCGCCAGCAGGCCGGAGGCGAACACCAGCAGGCCGACGAGGAGGTGGGCGGCGACCGCGACGGCGACCGCCGCCCACCACAGCGGCCCGCGGCGGGCCGGCGGTCCCTGCGCGTCCGCCGCCACGTCAGCTCCCCCCGGTGCGCAGCAGGACGCGGGCGGGGGCGCCGTCGCAGCCCGGCAGCAGCAGCGGCAGGCACAGCAGCTCGTAGGCGCCCGGGGCGACGGCGCCCAGCTCCAGCGCCTCCACGACGACGGCGCCGGCGCCCAGCAGGACCTCGTGCACGGGCAGGGCGCCGTCGGCGTCGTCGTCGGCGTCGACGGACAGCCGGTCGACGCCGACCAGGCGCACCCCGCGCGCCAGCAGCGCCCGCGCGCCGTCCGGGGTGAGCGCCGGGCCGGGCGCGTCCCACGAGCGCGCGCCGCGCGAGCGCAGCAGCACCCGCGCCGTCCCGGCCGGCAGGCCGAGGCCCGCGACGCCGGCGGCGTCCAGGCCGCGCGGGTCCTCGCGCACGTCCACCACGACGCACGGGCCCACCAGGACCTCCAGCGGCAGGGCGTCCACGCCGCCGCCGCCGTCGAGGAGGTGCGCCGGGGCGTCCACGTGGGTGCCGCAGTGCGTCGAGCACGACAGCAGCGACACCTCCGCGACGTCGCCCGCCGCGCGCGAGAGCACCCGGCGCACGACGAGATCCGGGTCGCCGGGCCAGACCGGCGTGCGCCCGGGTACGAGCGGCACCGTCACGTCCAGCAGCGCCACCCCGGCACCCCCGCCGCTGTCCTCAGCCGGTGACGAGGTCCAGGCGGCGGGACTGGTCGGAGGCGAACGTGCGCTCGGGGTCCACGGCGTCGCGGACCTTCCGCCAGGCCGGCAGGTCCGGGTACATGCGCGCGAACCGGTCGGCCGTGGTGCGCGAGTCCTTCGCCAGGTACAGGCGGCCGCCGGCCTCCAGCACCATCTCGTCGAGGGTGTCGCACAGCTCGGCCAGGCCCTTGCGCACCGGCAGGTCCACCGCCAGCGTCCACCCCTCCTGCGGGAAGGACAGGGGCGCGTCGTTGCCCGGGCCGAAGCGCTTGAGGACGTTCAGGGCGGAGATGTGCCCGGACTCCACGATCGTCTCCATGCTGCGGCGCAGCAGGTCCGTGCGCTCGAACGGCACGACGAACTGGTACTGCAGGAACCCGTGCGGGCCGTAGGCGCGGTTCCAGTCCGCGAACAGGTCGAGCAGGTGGTAGAACTGCGTGATGTTCTGCACGACGCCCTGCTGCGTCTTCGCCTTGCGGTAGTAGAACTCGTTCAGCGCCTTGGCCGTCAGCCGGTTCAGCATCCCCGGCGGGAACAGGTCCGGGAAGCTCGCCAGCTGCGGCGCGTCGAACTTCAGCGGGTCCTTGCGCAGCTTCTTCGGCAGGTCCTCCAGCTTCGCCGAGGACCCGCGCAGCAGGAAGCCGCGGCCCATGTGCTCGCCCGTCGTGACGGAGTCGAACCACGTCTTGGAGTACGTGTAGTTCTCGTCGTTCTTCTGCAGCCGCGAGAGCATGTCGTCGAAGTCGGGGGCCTGCTCGACGTCGGCGATGAAGTACGAGGTCTCCACCCGGTCCAGACGGATGCGCGCGCGCAGCACGATGCCCGTCAGGCCCATGCCGCCCGTGGTGGCCAGGAACAGCTCGCGCTCCGGGCCGTCGGGCGTCAGGGTGCGGACCTCGCCGTCGGCGGTGAGCAGGTCCATCGACAGCACGTGCCGGGTGAAGGTGCCCTGCGTGTGGTGGTTGCCGCCGTGGATGTCCGCGCCGATCGCGCCGCCGACCGTCACCTGGCGGGTGCCCGGCAGGACCGGCACCCACAGCCCGTGCGGGACGACCGCGCGCAGCAGCGTGTCCAGCGACACCCCGGCGTCCACGTCGGCGAAGGCCCCGTCGACGTCGATGCGGTGGATGCGCGACAGGCCCGTCATGTCGACGACGAGGCCGCCGGCGTTCTGCGCCGGGTCGCCGTAGCTGCGGCCCAGGCCGCGCGCGATGACGCCGCGCGGGCCGGCCGTGCGCACGGCCTCGGCGATGACGTCCACGTCGCCCGTGCGCAGGACCGTCGCCGTCGTCGGCGCGGTGCGCCCCCAGCCCGTCAGGCGCCGGCGGGTGCTCTGCGCACCGGCCGTCGCGGTCGTGCCCGGGGTCTCGCTCGCAGTCGTGGTCGCCACCGGGAGAGCCTAACGCCGCGCCGGGGCGCTGCTCCGGACCGGTGACGGCGGCCGCCGGCGGCGCGCCCGGGCTCCAGCGGGGCGCCGGCCCTGCCGAAGGGGACCTCGTGAGCACCGACCGCGCCGGGAGCGCCGCCGCACCGGCCGCCGCACCGCGCGGGCTGCTCGCGGCCGCGGCGCTGACCGTGCTGACCGTGCCGCTGGCCGCGGTGGTCACGCCCGGGACGACGGCGGGAGCCCTCGCCTACCTGGTGCCGGTGCTGGCGGCCACGGTCCTCATGGCCGTCGCCGTCCACCGCGTGCCCCGCACCCGGCGCGGGCCGTGGCGGTGGCTGCTGGGCGCCCAGGGCCTGTACCTGCTGGGCGAGTCCCTGCTCACGGCGCTGGAGCTGCGCGGCAACGACGCGTGGCCGACCCCGGCCGACGCCGTCTACCTGCTGGCCTACCTGCCGGTGACGGTCGGCCTGCTCGGGCTGAACCGGCAGCGCGGCGGGGGCGGGCGGCGCGGCGACCTGCTCGACGCGGCCGTGCTGACCCTCAGCGCCGCCGTGCTCTTCGGCGTCTTCGTGGCCCTGCCCGCCGCCGCCGACAGCACCCAGCCGCTCCTGACCCGCCTCGTGGCGACCGTCTACCCCGTCGCGGACGTCCTGTGGATCTTCCTGCTCGCGCGGATGGTCACCGGCCCGGGCGCGCGCACCGCGGCGTTCTGGTGGCTCACGGGCGGCATCACCTGCACCGTGACCGCCGACGTGCTCATGACCTTCCAGCAGTTCGGCGACGGCGGCAGCACCACGACGCGGCTGATGAACGGGCTGTGGCAGCTGTTCTACGTCGGCAGCGCGGTCGCCGCGTGCACCGCCTCGGCGCCGACGCTGGCGGAGAAGAAGCCCGACGGCGGCGGCGGCCTGACCGTCGGGCGGCTGGTGCTGCTCGCCCTGGCGGCCGTCCTGCCCTCCGGCGTCCTCGGCGCCCTGGCCGTGACGGGGCGCCCCACGCCCACCGCGTGGCTGGCCGCGGGGTCCGTGGCGCTGGTGTGCCTGGTCGTCGCCCGCGTGCACGACCTGCTGCAGCAGGTGCGCAGCCAGGCCGTGCAGCTGGCCGCGCTGGCCCGCACCGACCCCCTCACCGGGATCGCCAACCGCCGCACGTGGGACCACGAGCTGTCCCGGGCGTGCGCGCGCGCCCGCCGCGAGGGCGGCGACCTGCACGTCGCGCTCGTCGACCTCGACCTGTTCAAGCGCTACAACGACACCCGCGGCCACCAGGCCGGCGACGAGCTGCTCAAGGCGGCCACCGCGGCCTGGTCCGAGCACCTGGGCGCCGAGGGGTTCCTCGCCCGCTGGGGCGGGGAGGAGTTCGCCGTCCTGCTGCCGTCCGCGCCCGGGCAGGACGCCGTCGCCGCCCTGGCCCGCCTGGACGGCCTGCGCGCCGTCGTGCCCGACGGGCAGACCTGCTCGGTCGGCGTCGCCCGCTGGGACGGCACCGAGGACCCCGCCGCCCTGCTGCACCGCGCCGACGAGGCCCTGTACGCCGCGAAGACGGGCGGGCGCGACCGCCTGGTCGCCGCGGACGCGCCCCTGACCGACCCGGCGGCGGGACTGGCAGACTCCCCCGCGTGAGCGCCCCCGGGTCCCCCGTCCGCACGCGCGCCGACGTCGCGCGCCTCGTCGACCACACGCTGCTCAAGCCCGAGGCCACCGCCGAGGACGTGCGCCTGCTGTGCGACGCCGCCCGCGAGCTCGGCGTCCTCGCCGTGTGCGTCTCGCCGAACATGCTGCACGCCGTCGACGGCGAGGGCCTCGTCGTCGCCACGGTGGCCGGGTTCCCCTCCGGCAAGCACACCAGCGCGGTCAAGGCCGCCGAGGCCGCCGAGGCCGTGCGCGCCGGCGCCGACGAGGTGGACGTGGTCATCGACGTCGGTGCCGCGCTGGCCGGTGACGTGGACGCCGTGCGCGCCGACATCGCCGCCGTGCGCGCCGCCGTGCCCGCCCCCGGCGTGCTCAAGGTCATCGTCGAGTCCGCCGCGCTGCCCGACGGCGTCCTGACCGACGTGTGCCGCGCGGCCGAGGAGGCCGGCGCCGACTTCGTCAAGACGTCCACCGGCTTCCACCCGGACGGCGGGGCCAGCGTCCACGCCGTGGAGGTCATGCACGCGGCCGTCGGCGGGCGCCTGGGCATCAAGGCCAGCGGCGGCATCCGCACCACGGAGGTCGCCCTCGCGCTGCTGGACGCCGGTGCCACCCGGCTCGGGCTGTCCGGGTCGGCGACGGTCCTGGCGGGTCTCGACGACGGACCGGCCTGAGGAGGCTGTGGTGAGCGAGAACGGGGCCCACGAGGGCATCGAGTGCTGGCTGACCGACATGGACGGCGTCCTCGTCCACGAGGACGCCGCGCTGCCCGGCGCGGCGGAGTTCCTGGCCCGGCTGGTGGACACCGGCCGCCGGTTCCTCGTCCTGACGAACAACTCGATCTTCACCCCGCGCGACCTCGCCGCGCGCCTGGCGCGCAGCGGCATCACGGTCCCCGAGGAGGCGATCTGGACGTCGGCGCTGGCCACGGCCGACTTCCTGGCGCGGCAGATGCCGGGCGGTTCCGCCTACGTCATCGGCGAGTCCGGCCTGACGACGGCCCTGCACGAGGCGGGGTTCACCATGACCGACCGCGACCCGGACTACGTCGTGCTCGGCGAGACGCGCACGTACTCCTTCGAGGCCATCACCCGGGGGATCCGCCTGGTCGAGGGCGGGGCGCGGTTCATCGCGACGAACCCCGACGCCACGGGCCCCTCGGCGGAGGGGTCGCTGCCCGCGACGGGGTCGGTGGCGGCGCTCATCACGCGGGCCACGGGCGCCGAGCCCTACTTCGTCGGCAAGCCGAACCCGATGATGTTCCGCTCGGCGATGAACCGCATCGAGGCGCACTCGGAGACGACCGCGATGATCGGCGACCGGATGGACACCGACGTCGTGGCCGGCATCGAGGCGGGGCTGCGCACGTTCCTGGTGCTCACCGGGTCGACGCGGCGGGAGCAGGTGGAGCGGTTCCCGTTCCGCCCCCACCGCGTCGTGGACTCGGTGCAGGACCTCGTCGCGCTGGTCTGACCGGCGCGCCGGGGCGCCGCCGCGGCGTCAGGCGCCGGCGCCCAGGACGTGCGCCATGACGCGGTGCCCGCGCGCCTCGGCGTGCCGGCTCTGCCGCTCCAGGGAGCGCGACAGCAGCAGGTGCGCGTAGCCGTCGGAGGGGCTGCGGCGCACCAGCTCGCGCGCCTGGGCCTCCGCCTTGGCGAGCATCGCGGCGCCGAAGTAGGCGCGGGCCAGCAGCTCGCGCAGGGCGCGGTCGTCGGGGTGGCGCTCCAGCAGCGGCTCCAGCGCGGAGACCGCCTCGGTGAACCGGCGCTCCTCGACGGCCCCGCGCGCCAGGTCGAAGCTGAGGGCGTCGAAGGAACCGGGGGTGCGGCCGGGGGCCTGCGTGGTCATGCCGGTGCAACGCGGGCCCGCCCGCCGGGCTTCCCCGGGCCGCGCGGACGGGCGCGGGTCAGCCCCAGCCCAGCTCGTGCAGCCGCTCGTCGTCGATGCCGAAGTGGTGGGCCACCTCGTGCACGACCGTCGTGCGCACCTCCTCGACGACCTCGTCGCGGTCGGCGCACACCGCCAGCGTGGGGTTGCGGAACACCGTGATCCGGTCGGGCAGCGACCCGGCCGCCCACCAGGAACCGCGCTCGGTGAGCGGGGTGCCCTCGTAGAGGCCCAGCAGGTCCGGCGGCAGCGGCGGCTCGGGGTCGTCGGCCACGAGGACGACGACGTTGTCCACCAGCCGCGCCAGCTCGGCGGGGATCTCGTCGAGGGCGTCGGCGACGGCGTCCTCGAACTCCTCCTCGCTCATCGCGGCGCCGTGCGGGCCGGCACCGCTCACGCGGGCACCGGCGTCCGGCGCGGGGACGGGCGGCTCAGCGGTCGGCCACCAGGACGGGCGCGCGGCCGAAGCGCAGCCGCTCCACGCTCACCGAGTCGACGGCCACGGGCGGCGCACCCGCGGCGGCCCGCCCCGCGGCCCGCTCCACGCCGCGCACGGCGAGGTCGCGGGCCGCGGCGGCGTCCGGCGCGCGCAGCGAGACGGTCTCGAAGACCGCGGCGCCGCCCAGCGCGGGCGAGGCGGGCCGGTGACCGAGCACGGTGACGCGGAAGCGAGCCATGCACGGATCGTGCCCGGCGCACCACCGGCTGTCCAGACACGGCCCTCAGGGTCGTCTCAGCAGCAGCGGGCCCCCGCGGCACCCGCGCGGGCGTCGGCGCGGCGCCGCTCGAACTCCCGGCGGGACAGCGGCCGGTGGCCGTGCTCGGCGCACCCGGCCAGGTAGGCCTCCCAGCGCGCCTCCCCGCTCACCTGGTGCAGGTACCAGCGCAGCTCGCGCAGCAGCGCCCTCACCGCACGGCCTCCTCGCGCGCGCCCGCGGCCAGCTCCCGCTTCTCCTCGGCCGTGGCCAGCAGACCGGCCGGCTCGCGCAGGCGGGAGGGCACGGCCGGCACCTCGGTGGTCGGCAGCGACCCGGCGCGCAGGGCGCGGACCACGACGACGGCCGCGTTGACGGCCACGACGACCACCAGCAGCGCGAAGACGGACTGCAGGACGCCGTTGACGGTGGAGTTGGTGATCACCTGCTGCATCTGCCCGGCGTCCTGCGCCGCGCCGAGGACCCGGCCCGCGTCGCGCGCCTCGCGGTACAGGTCGGCCTGGGCGAAGTAGCCGATGGCGGGGTTGTCGGAGAACACCTTCTGCCAGCTGGCCGTCATGGTCACCACGAGGTCCCAGGCCAGCGGGACGCCGGTCACCCAGGCGTAGCGGGCGCGGCCGTGCTTGACGAGCAGCGTCGTGGCCAGCGTCAGGGCGATGGCGGCCAGCAGCTGGTTGGCGATGCCGAACAGCGGGAACAGCTGGTTGATGCCGCCCAGCGGGTCGGTCACGCCCGCGTACAGGAAGTAGCCCCAGGCGGCGACGACGACGGCGCTGGCGACGAGGTTGCCCGGCCGCCACGACAGGTCCCCGAAGCGCTTCCACACGTTGCCGACGGTGTCCTGCAGCATGAACCGGCCCACGCGGGTGCCGGCGTCGACGGCGGTGAGGATGAACAGCGCCTCGAACATGATCGCGAAGTGGTACCAGAACGCCTGCAGGCCGCCGCCGAAGGCGCTCTCGAAGATCTGCGAGATGCCCAGGGCCAGGGTCGGCGCCCCGCCCGTGCGCGAGATCACCTCCTCCTCCACGGCCAGCGCGGTGGCGGTCAGGACCTCCGGCGGGGTGCTGATGCCGATGCCGGCCAGGAACTGCGCGGCGGACTCGGGGGTGCCGCCGGTGGCACCGGCCGGGGAGTTCATCGCGAAGTACACGCCCTGGTCGATGACCGAGGCGGCGATGAGGGCGCTGATCGCGACGAAGCTCTCCATGAGCATGCCGCCGTAGCCGATGAGGCGGACCTGCCGCTCCTTGGCGACCATCTTCGGGGTGGTGCCGGAGGCGATGAGGGCGTGGAACCCCGACAGGGCGCCGCAGGCGATGGTGATGAACACGAACGGGAACAGCGAGCCGGCGAAGACCGGGCCGTTCCCCTCGCGGGCGAAGGAGCTCACGGCGTCGTTGGCGAGCACGGGCCGCGCGATGAGCAGGCTGGCGGCCAGCAGGACGATGACGCCGATCTTCATGAACGTCGACAGGTAGTCGCGCGGGGTCAGCAGCAGCCACACCGGCAGCACCGAGGCGACGAACCCGTACGCCACCAGCGCCAGGACGAGCGTCTCCTTGCTCAGGGTCAGGCTCTCGGCCAGGCCCAGCTGCTCGACGTAGCCGCCGCCGACGATGGCCGCCAGCAGCAGGACGACGCCGATCCCGGTGGCCTCCAGCACCTTGCCGGGCCGCAGGAAGCGCAGGTAGACGCCCATGAACAGGGCGATGGGGATCGTCAGGGCGATGGAGAACACGCCCCACGGGGACTCGGCGAGGGCGTTGACGACGATGAGCGCCAGCACCGCCAGGATGATGATCATGATGGCGAACACGGCGACGAGGGCCGCGGCGCCGCCGACCGGGCCGATCTCCTCGCGCACCATCTGCCCCAGGCTCTTGCCGTCGCGGCGCATCGAGAAGAACAGGACCGTCAGGTCCTGCACGGCCCCGGCGAAGATGACGCCGACGACGATCCAGATCGTCCCGGGCAGGTAGCCCATCTGCGCCGCGAGCACGGGCCCGACGAGCGGGCCGGCGCCGGCGATGGCGGCGAAGTGGTGCCCGAACAGCACGCGCCGGTCGGTGACCTCGTAGTCGACGCCGTTGTGCAGGCGCTCGGCCGGCGTGGCGCGGGAGTCGTCGGCGCGCAGCACCCGGTAGGTGATGAACCGGGCGTAGAAGCGGTAGGCGATCGCGTAGGAGGCCAGCGCCGCGAACAGGATCCACAGCGCGCTGACCTCCTCGCCGCGCGCCAGGGCGAGCACCGTCCAGCAGGTGGCGCCGGCGAGCGCCACCAGGGTCCAGACGACGACCGAGCGCGGCGAGGGCCGCCGGCGCAGCGGTCCTGGTCCTGCCTCGTGCTCCGTGGGGGTGTGACTGGGCACCGTCCGCCTCCTCGCGGTCCGTGGGGTGGTCCGCGCCAGATGGTGGACCCGTCACGCTCGGTCGTCGAGTCGGACGCGCCGGTGAGCCTCCCCGGGGAACCGCGCCTCAGTACAGGTCGGTGCGCCGGTCGGCGAGGTAGGGGTTGGCCCGCTGCGCGGCGGCGACCCGGCGCGGGTCGACGGTGGCGCGCAGCAGGGCCTCGCCGTCGCGGGCGCTCGCCAGGACCGCGCCGGAGGGGTCGACGACGCTGCTGCGGCCCACGTAGACGAGGTCGCCCTCGGCGCCGGTGCGGTCCACGTAGGCCAGGTGCAGCTGGTTCTCCCACGCGCGCACCCGGACCAGCTCCTCGGCGACCCACGCGAACGGCTCCATCTGCGCGGTGGGCACGGCGACGAGGTGGGCGCCGGCCAGCGCGGCGGCGCGCACGGCCTCGGGGAACTCCACGTCGTAGCAGATCAGCAGCGCGACGCGGACCCGCTCGGGACCGGGCAGGTCGAACGTGGTGACCAGGCGGGCGCCGGGGGCGAAGACGCCGCGGTCCAGCTCGCCGAACAGGTGGGCCTTGCGGTGCCGGGCCAGGACCTCGCCGTCGGCGCCGACGGCCAGGGCGGTGTTCCAGCAGGCGCCGCCGTCGAGCTCGGGCAGGCCGGCGACCACGGCCAGGCGGTGGCGGCGGGCGACCTCGGCGACCCGCTCGGCCAGCGGCAGCGCGGCCAGGCGGTGCACCGCCTCCCGGCCCACGGCGTACCCGGTGAGGACCATCTCGGGGGTGACGAGCAGGTCCGCCCCGCCGGCGGCGGCCTCCGCGGCCGCGGCGTCGAGCGCGGCGAGGTTCGCCTCCACCACCGCGGGGTCCCCCGGCTCCCCGGCCGCCCCCGCCGTCTGCCAGCACGCCAGCTCCACGCGGGCAGGGTAGGACGCCGGGTCCGCGGGCGGTCGGCGTTCGGGCCGGGGACCGCGGTCGTGGCAGGATCGCCCGGTGCGATTGGCTGACCAGCTCGACGGCAAGCGGCTCCTGCTGACCGGTGTCACCGGCTTCATCGGTGAGGCGCTGGTGCAACGGCTGCTGGTGGACCTGCCGGGGACCCGCGTGGTGGTGCTCGTGCGCCCCAAGCCCGGTCAGAGCGGTGAGGACCGCGTGCGCTCCCTGCTGCGCAAGCCGATCTTCGCGGCCGCCGGGGACGTCGACGACCTGCTGAAGACGCGGGTGGAGGTCCTCGAGGGCGACCTGGCCTCGGTGCCGGAGTTCCCCACCGACGTCGACGTCGTCGTGCACTGCGCGGGCGACGTCTCCTTCGACCCGCTCATCCAGGACGCGTTCACCACCAACGTGCTGGGCACGCAGGCGATGGTCGACCGCACGCTGGAGGCCGCGGCCGCCTCGGGCCGCCCCGTGCACTACGTGCACGTGTCGACGGCCTACGTGGGCGGGCGCCGCCGCGGCGCCGTCCCCGAGCGCGCCGTCGAGCACGAGGTGGACTGGCGCAAGGAGACCACCGCCGGGCTGCAGCTGGCCGCCCGCGTCGAGGAGGACTCGCGCCTGGAGCCGCGGCTGCGCGAGTTCCTGCGCGCCGCCGAGCGCGACCACGGCCGCGCCGGGCCGCTGAGCGTGGCCGCCGGCGCCGAGGAGCGGCGCGTGCGCTGGGTCGTGGAGCAGCAGAAGGCCGCGGGCAAGGAGCGCGCCCGCACCCTGGGCTGGACGGACTGCTACACGTTCACCAAGGCGATGGGCGAGCGCCTCGTGGAGGAGGTCGCGGCCCCCGTCGTCCCCACGACGATCCTGCGCCCCAGCATCGTCGAGTCGGCCCTGCAGCACCCGCACCCGGGGTGGATCGAGGGCTTCAAGATGGCCGAGCCGATCATCCTGGCCTACGGCAAGGGCGAGCTGACCGAGTTCCCGGCGGCCCCCGACTCCGTGCTCGACGTCGTGCCGATCGACCACGTCGTCAACGCGATCATCGCCGCCTCGGCCGCACCGCCGCCGCTGTCGCAGCCGGCGTACTACCACGTGTCCTCGGGCAACCGGAACCCCATCACCTTCCGCGGCCTGTACACCCACGTGCGCAACTACTTCGTCCAGCACCCCTTCGACTCCTCCCCCGAGGTCATGCCGACGTGGCAGTTCCCCGGGGTCGGCAAGGTCGAGCGCAAGGTCCGCGCCGGCGAGCTGCTGACGGCCGCCGGGGAGCGGGCGCTGGCGCTGGCGCCGCGCTCGGAGCGGGTGCGGCAGGTCTCCCGCAAGATCGACGGCACCCGCCGCCAGGTGGAGTTCGCCCGCCGCTACATGGACCTGTACAAGGCGTACACCGAGGCGGAGCTGCGCTTCGTCGACGACAACACCCTGGCCCTGCACCGGTCGCTGGACCCCGCCGACGTCGAGGAGTTCGGCTTCGACACCTCCGTCATCGACTGGAAGCGGTACTGGGAGGACACCCACTGCCCCAGCGTCACCGGGCAGATGCGCAAGTACGAGCAGATCCGCGCCCGCCGCAAGGCCGCCGAGCGCTCCGGCCCGCGCGACCTGGTGCCCGCCGCCCCCGGCGGCCCGCCCGTCCTGGCGGTCTTCGACCTCGCCGGCACCCTGCTGCCGGGCACCGTCGTGGACACCTACCTGGAGCTGCGCCTGTCCGGGCTGGGCGCGCCCGCGCGGGTGGCCGAGTTCGGGCGCGTGGTGCGCAACCTGCCCGGCTGGATCGCCGCCGAGCGCAAGGACCGCGGCAGCTTCCTGCGCTCGCTGTTCCGCGGCTACGCCGGGGTCGACCTCGACGTGCTCGAGCGCTTCGTCGACGACGTGCACGGGCCCAAGCTGCTGCACCGCGTCAGCTCCGAGGCCCTCAAGCGCATCCAGGCCCACCGCGACGCCGGCCACCGCACCGTCCTCATGACCGGCGACGTGCGCACCGTGACGCGGCCGCTGTCCGGGCTGTTCGACGAGGTCGTGTGCACCGAGCTGGAGGAGGAGGTCGGCGCCGACGGCGTGCGCCGCGCCACCGGCTTCCTGACCTCCCCGCCGCTGGTGGGCGAGGCGCGCGCGGCCTGGCTGCGCCGCTACGCCGAGGTCGAGGGCGCGGACCTGGCGGCCTCCTACGCCTACGCCGACTCCCACTCCGACCTGCCGCTGCTGAAGGTCGTCGGCAACCCGACGGCCGTCTCCCCCGACGTCCCGCTGTTCCGGGTCGCGCGGGCCTCGCGCTGGCCGGTGGCGGACTGGGCGGCCACCTCGCCGACGCTGCGGCTGCGCGTGCCGCAGCAGGTGCTCGCCGGCACCGACTGACCGGCACCGACTGACCGGCACCGGCTGACCGGCGCGCCCGTCCGGGGGCGGTGCCCGCCGGTCGTGGGAGGATGCGCGGGTGCTGCCGTCACCGTTGCTGAACGCGCCCGGCACCGCGCGCGAGGAGGTCCGTCGATGACGACGCTCACGACCACGCTGATGGCCGCCGGCGGGCGGCGGCGGGTGCTGCCCGCGCTGCGCGGCAGGCTCCCCGGCCGCGGTGCGGCCGCCCCCGGAGGCGCCCCGGGCGGCCCCGGCGGGGACGACCAGCACCGCGTGCACCGCAACGACTGGGTGCGCTCGGGCCCGGCCACGGCCGTGCGCTCGGCGCTGCAGCGCGCCGTGCTGCACCCCCTGCTGACGGCCGAGCTGCGCCTGGAGGTCCACGGCGCCGAGCGCCTGGACGCCATCGGCGGGCCCGCGGTCCTCGTGGCGAACCACTCCTCGCACCTGGACGCGCCCGTCATCCTCGACGCCCTGGGCCCGCGCCGGCGCCGGCGGGTGGCCGTGGCGGCGGCCGCGGACTACTTCTTCGACGTGTGGTGGCGCGCGGCCCCCTCGGGGCTGGTCATCGGCACCTTCCCGCTGGAGCGGCGCGGCGGCCGCGGTGCCCAGGCCTCCTCGAAGCTGCTCGCCGACGGCTGGAGCCTGGTGATCTTCGCCGAGGGCGGGCGCAGCTACACCGGCGAGATGCGCCCGTTCAAGAAGGGCGCGGCCTACCTGGCGCTGGAGGCCGGGGTGCCCGTCGTGCCGGTCGCGCTGCGCGGCACGTACGAGGCGATGCCCCCCAAGCAGAACTGGCCCTCGAAGGGGCGCCCGCGGGTGTCGGTGACCTTCGGCGAGCCCCTGCGCGGGCGCCCGGGCGAGCGCGCGGGGGACTTCACCCCGCGCATCGAGGAGGCCGTGGCCAAGCTGCTCGCCAACAGCTGAGCGGCCGCCGCGCGGCCCCGCCGGGGCCTCGCGCTGCGTGAGATGCACCACACGCACCGCCCCCGCGCTGCGCCGTCCGCGCCGTGGACGGGCCCGCAGGTCACGATCGGGCCACGGGGAGGTGTACGGGAGCGCTCGGGCTTGTTACCGTCGCTCCGCTCCCGAGGCGATCGGGGGCACGGCCGCGGACACGCCGAGTCCTGCCCACCGCGCCGGTTCACGATCTCCGACGGGCAGGAGCGGGGGACCCATGGTTCCTCGGACGACCGGCCGGCACCGCCGGACGGGAGTCCTCGGGGTGAAGCCGCCCACGGGCGGCCGGGTCAACCACCTTCGACCCGAACCCGACAGCTCACCTCGCAGGCGTTGGAGGTAGACAGCCATGCCCGCGACCCGTCGCACCCCCGCACGCCCCCGCACCCTGCGCCGCGCCCTGCTGGCCGCGGCCGCCGCCGGTGCGGCCGGTGCCGCCCTCGTCGGCCCCGTCTCCTCCGCCTCGGCCGCGCCCGAGTCCGAGTGGGACCGCCTGGCCGTCTGCGAGTCCGGCGGCAACTGGGCCATCAACACCGGCAACGGCTACCACGGCGGCCTGCAGTTCAGCCCCCGCACGTGGTCCGGCTTCGGCGGCGGGCAGTTCGCCCGCTACGCCTACCAGGCCACCCGCGAGCAGCAGATCGTCGTCGCCGAGCGCGTCCTGGCCAAGCAGGGCTGGCGCGCCTGGCCCTCCTGCTCGCGCAAGCTGGGCCTGCGCGGCGCGGCCGACCCCGTGGGCGCCGAGCAGCGCCTGCTGAACCCGGCTCCGCCGGCGCCGGTGTGGGAGTCCGCCCCCGCCCCGATCCCCGCGGCGGCGCCCGCCGAGGCCGCCCCCGCCGCGGCCCCCGGTGGCCGCACGGCCGTCGTCGCCCCCGGCGACACCCTGTACCGCATCGCGGCCCGCAACGGCGTGGCCGGCGGCTGGGCGGCCCTGTACGACGCCAACCGCGGCACCATCGGCGCCAACCCCGCGCACATCCGCGTCGGGCAGGTGCTCGTCCTCCCCTGAGGGACCCCTGAGGGCTGAGCGCCCCCCGCCACGCACGAGGCCCCGGACGCGACGCGTCCGGGGCCTCGTGCGCGCTCAGCGGCGGGCGGGCGGCTCGCCGTGGTCGGGCACCGGCAGGCGCTCGCCGCCGCGGCGCATCGACTCGTGGGCGACGATGCCCGGCAGCGTGAAGCGGGCCGCGACCCACGCGTTGACCGGCGGCAGCGTCCCGTCGGTCACCGAGCGGACGAAGTCGTCGGCGAGGAAGTGGTGGCTGCCCTCGTGGCCGTTGCGCGCGCCCTCGAACTCCGCGGGCAGGCGGCTGCGGTCGTGCACGGGCGCGCACCCGGAGGTGAACGCCGCGCGCAGCGCCGGGGAGACCTCCGCCAGGGCCGGGTCGTCGGCGGAGCCGGAGCGGGCGTGCAGGTGGTCGGTGACGTCGTGCACCTGCTCCTTGTCCTGCCAGACGCTGCTGCGGGCGGTCTGCTCGAAGCTGGCCTCGGTGCCGAAGAAGCTGAAGCGCGACTCCTTCAGGTGCGAGGGGTAGCCGACGCGGCGGAACTCGTTGGTGCGCATCGCGCCGCCACCGGCCAGCTCGAACAGCGCCGTCGCGTTGGACACGTCGTTGTCCCACATGCTCACCGAGCGGTCGAAGACGCCGTCGCCGCGCCGGTCGGGGGTGCCGATGCAGCTGACGCTCGTGGCGCGCGTGGGCAGGGCGCCCAGGACCCCGCCGACGGCGTGGGTGGGGTAGAGCATGGGCGGGTAGCTGGCGGTCGCCTTCCACCCCTCGCCGCCGGAGTAGCGGTAGGCGTCGTAGAAGCCCAGGTCCATGTCGTGGACGTAGTCGCCCTCGGCGTAGAAGACGTCGCCGAGCTCGGCCAGGCGCTGGCGCACGTAGACGACGGCCGGGTTGTAGTAGCTGGTCTCGCCCATCATGTAGACGAGGCCGGTGCGCTCGACGCGCTCGACGACCGCGGCGACCTCCTCGGCCGTGATCGCCATGGGGACCGCGGAGTAGACGTGCTTGCCGGCGTCCAGGGCCGCGGCCACGAGCGGCCCGTGCGTCCAGCGCTGGGTGAAGACCGCCACCGCGTCGACGTCGGAGGCCAGGACGTCCTCGACCGAGGGCAGGGTGCCGGCCAGTCCCTGCTCGGCCACGAGCGCCTCGGCGCGCTCGGGCAGGAGGTCGGTGACGTGGATGTCGCCGACGCCGGGGTGCAGGGACCAGAGCTTGGTGAAGGACCCGGCGAACTGGCCGGCGCCGATGACGGCGAGGCTGAAGGTCATGTCAGGGAGGGCTCTCTCGTCGTCGAGCAGGACTCCCGAGTTCTACGCCGGAACCTCTCGGGCCGTCAAGGACCGTCTCGCGCGCGACGGTACGGCGCCTCGTCGCCGCTCGTGTTCCACCGCGGAAGTCAGGCGGGCGGGTGCGGGACCTGGCCGAAGACGTGCCGGCGCACCCAGGCGTGGACCGCGACGGCGGCCGCGGCGCCCACGTTGATCGACCGCGTCGAACCGTACTGGCCGATCGCGAGCACCGCGCGGCAGCGCGCGAGCGCCTCCGGGCTCAGGCCCGGCCCCTCCTGCCCGAACAGCAGGACGCACCCGCGGGGCAGGTCGTACGTCTCCAGCGGCACCGAGCCCTCGACGTTGTCCACGCCCACCAGGGGCAGGTCCCGCTCGGCGGCCCACGCGGCCAGCGCCTCCGCGCCCGGGTGGTGGTGCACCGACAGGTACCGGTCGGTGACCATCGCACCGCGCCGGTTCCAGCGCTTCGCGCCGACCACGTGCACGCCGGCGACGTTCGCCGCGTTGGCCGTGCGCACGATCGAGCCGATGTTCGCGTCGTGCTGGTGGTTCTCCACCGCCACGTGCAGGGGGTGCCGGCGGGTGTCGAGGTCGGCGACGACGGCCTCGTTGGACCAGTAGCGGTAGCGGTCCACGACGTTGCGGCGGTCGCCGTCGCGCAGCAGCTCGGGGTCGTAGCGCGGGTCGTCCGGCCACGGGCCCTCCCACGGGCCGACGCCCACGACGCGCTCGTCGGGGTGCTCGTCGGGGCGCCGGCCGTCCGCGGTGCTCAGGAGCTCGGGCGGCCGTCGGGAGCGGGACCGCCGCCGCGCAGCAGCTGCGCCATCTCCGGCAGGTCGAACACCTGCGCGACGGCCAGGCCGGACTGCCGGCCCAGCGCCGGGTCC
The DNA here is from genome assembly GCF_041020755.1 of Kineococcus terrestris. Classification (NCBI taxonomy): domain Bacteria; kingdom Bacillati; phylum Actinomycetota; class Actinomycetes; order Kineosporiales; family Kineosporiaceae; genus Kineococcus; species Kineococcus terrestris. Next base: position 19,749 of record NZ_JBEUEI010000016.1, read on the forward strand.
GCACCCGCGGCCAGCAGCAGCTCGACGACCCCGCGCGCCTGCCGGAACACCGCCGCCCCCAGCGCGGTCTGCCCCTTGTCGTTGACCCGGGCGTGGTCGGCGCCGCGCTCCAGCAGCGCCCGCACGGTGTCCTCGTGCACGTGGTAGGCGGCCAGCAGCAGCAGGGTGTCCCCCACCGAGTTCGTCAGGTCCACCGGCACGCCCGCGTCCACGCGCGCGGTCAGCTCCGCGGTCGCGCCCTCGCGGGCCAGGTCGAAGGTCTCCTGCAGGAACCGCAGCTCCTCGTCGGTCAGCGCCTCGGGCACGCGGTGAGCTTAGGCGGTACCGCCGGGCGCGGCTCCCGGACGGCCCTCCGCCGGGGGCCACCTGTGAGTCCGGCCGGGCCCCTGGCGCGCCGGAGACGGCTGCCCGTACCGTTGCTGAACCGGTTCGGGTCAGCGTCGCCGCCGGCGGCGCGGGCACCCGGGCGGTGCCGCAGCGGGACGTTCCCGCGGGACGTGAGAGGACGACGTGACGCAGACCATCGACCCCGGGCGCATCTCCGTGCAGCTGTACACGCTGCGCGACGCGCTGGACGCGGACGCCGACGCGACGCTGGGACGGCTGGCCGCCGTCGGCTTCACCCAGGTGGAGCCGTTCGGGTTGGCCGAGCGCGCGGAGCAGCTGGCCCCGCTGCTGGCGAAGCACGGGCTGAGCGCCCCCAGCGCCCACACCTCCCTCGTCGCCGGGGCCTCCCCCGTCGACCTCGACGCCACCTTCGCCGCGGCCGCGGCCACCGGCACCGGTCTCGTCATCGAGCCGTTCGTCGACCCGGCGCGCTGGACGACCGCCGAGGACGTGGCCGCCGTGGCCGCCGAGCTGAACGCCGCCGCCGCGCGCGCCGCCGACGCCGGCCTGCGCGTGGGCTACCACAACCACTGGTTCGAGCTGGAGAACCTCATCGGCGGGCGCACCGCCCTGGAGGTCCTGGCCGACTCCCTCGACGACGCCGTCGTCCTGGAGGTCGACACCTACTGGGCGCACGTCGGCGGGGTCGCGGACGTACCCGCCCTGCTGCGCCGCCTGGGCACCCGCGTGGCCGCCGTGCACCTGAAGGACGGCGACGGCACCCGCGACACGAAGAACCAGGTCGCCCTCGGCACCGGCAGCGTCGACGTCGCCGGCATCCTCGCCGCCGCCACCTCCCCCGAGGTGGACGTCGAGCTGGGCGTCGTCGAGCTCGACGACTCCTCCGGCGACCTCGAGCAGGCCGTCGCCGCCGGGTACGCCTACCTCACCGGCGGGCAGGTGCAGGCGTGAGCGCTCCCGAGCCCCGCACCGGTCCCGTCGGCATCGGCGTCATCGGCGCCGGCGTCATCTCCGGCACCTACCTGGAGAACCTCACGTCCTTCCCGGACGTGCAGGTGCACGCGATCGGCGACCTGTTCCCCGAGGCGGCCGCCAAGCGCGCCGCCGAGCACGGCGTGCCCTCGCACGGCGGCATCGACACCGTGCTGCAGCACCCCGACGTGGAGATCGTCGTCAACCTGACGATCCCGCAGGCGCACGTCGAGGTGTCCTCGGCGGCCATCGCCGCCGGCAAGCACGTGTGGAGCGAGAAGCCGCTGACGCTGGACCGCGCGGGCGGCGAGACGCTGCTGGCGCAGGCCGCCGCCGCCGGGGTGCGCCTGGGCTGCGCGCCCGACACCTTCCTGGGTTCCGGGCTGCAGGAGTCCCTCGCGGCGATCCGCCGCGGCGACATCGGCGTGCCCCTGTCGGCGCTGACGCTCATGCAGCAGCCCGGCCCCGAGGCGTGGCACCCGAACCCCGCGTTCCTGTTCCAGCGCGGCGCGGGCCCGCTGTTCGACATCGGTCCCTACTACGTCACCGCGCTGGTGCAGGCGTTCGGGCCCGTGGCCTCCGTCGCCGCGCTCGGCTCGAAGGCGCAGGAGAACCGCGTCATCGGCTCCGGCCCGAAGGCCGGGGAGTCGTTCGAGGTGACCGTGCCCACGCACGTCAGCGTCCTGACGCAGTTCCGCAGCGGGCAGAGCGCCAACAGCACCTACAGCTTCGACTCGCAGCTGCAGCGGCAGGGCTTCGTGGAGATCAGCGGCACCGAGGCGACCCTGCAGGTGCCGGACCCGAACAACTTCGACGGGGACGTGCGCATCACGCGCCGCGGCTCGGAGGAGTGGGAGCTGCTGACGAGCACGAAGGCCCGCTCCACGCGCGGCACCGGCGTGCTGGAGATGGCGCGCGCGCTGCGCGAGGGCCGCCCGCACCGCGTGCAGGGCGCGCTGGCCCACCACGTCGTCGACGTCCTGGAGTCGGTCGACGAGTCGATCCGCGAGCGCCGGTTCGTCGACGTGGCCAGCACCGTCGAGGCGGCCGAGCTGCTGCCGGCGGACTGGGACCCGACGGCCCGCACCGTCTGACCCGCGCCCCACGGGGCCGACCGCGACGGGGCGGTACCGCGGTGACGCGGTACCGCCCCGTCGTGCGTCGCGGCGGTGCACCATCGTCGGGACGCGCCGGACGGGGGAGGTGGTCGGCCGTGGACACCGGGACGGTCGCCGGCCGGGCGGGCCCCGGCCTGGACCCCGCCAGCCTCGAGGCGTGGCGCGCGCTGCCCGCCCAGCGCGCGATCACCAGCAGCCCGGCGTCCTGGCGCTCGGTGCTCGTGCGCCGCTACCGCGAGCCGGAGGCCGCCGAGGAGTTCACCACCGCCGCCTCCGGCGACCTCCTGCTGGTCGTGCAGGAGGCGGGCCGCTACCGCCTCGAGAGCCGGCGCGCGGGCCGCTGGGCCGGCGCGGACTACGTGCCCGGCTCGATGGGCCTGACCGCGCCGGGCGCCCGGTCGGTCCTGCGGTGGAGGCCCCTGGAGGGCGCCGGCCCGCCCGGGGCGCAGGTCGCGACCACGCTGCAGGTGCACCTCGCCGCCGGGCTCGTCGCCGAGACCGCCCGGGCCCTGGGACGCCCGTGGGAACCCGGCGCGGGCACCGGCGCGCTGGAGCTGCACGCCCCGGGCGCGCTCGCCACGGCCCGGGCCCTGGGGGTCGCCGCCCGCGAGGGGGCGCCGCGGCTGGCCGCGGACGCCCTGGCCGAGGCGCTGGCGGCGCAGCTGCTCGCGGCGGTGGGGGGCCGGGCGAGGACGGCGGCCGCCGCGGCCGCGGCCGACCGGACGGGGCGGCGCCGCACGCGGCCCCTGGGCGCGGCGCAGGTGCGCCGGGTGGTCGAGCACCTGCACGCCCACCTCGCCGAGCCGGTCGGGCTGGCCGAGTGCGCCGCGCTGGTGGGCTGCTCGCGCGCGCACTTCCTGCGGGCCTTCACCGCGGCCACCGGTACCACGCCGCACCGCTACCTCGTCGGGCTGCGCCTGGACCGGGCGGCGCACCTGCTGCGCACCACCGGCACCAGCGTGCTCGACGTCGCCGTCGCCTGCGGCTGGGCCGGCACCAGCCACTTCGCCGAGGCGTTCGCCCGCCGGCACGGCTGCACCCCGACCGCCTACCGGCGCGCCCACGGCTGAACCCGGCCGGCCACCGTCCCCGGCCGCGCACTCGCGGGGGCGCGGACCGCGCACGGTGCGGGACGACCCCGGGCCCGCGCGCCGGTGACCATCGGCGCGGGAGCGCCCGGCGACCACCTGGAACGACCAGGAGCGTCCGGGAGCCCCGTGCGGAGGAGCGGGATGAGCACGACGAGCAGCGCGCCCGGTGGCGCGCGCCGGGTCGCGGTCGTCACGGGCGCCTCGGGCGGCATCGGCCGCGCCGTCGCCCGGCGGCTGGCCGCCGACGGGCAGGCGGTCCTCGTCCACTACGCGGGCAACCCCGGCCGGGCGCACGAGGTCGTCGAGGAGGTGCGGTCCGCGGGCGGGTCAGCCGTGTCGGCCGGCGCCGACGTGGCCGACGAGCAGCAGGTGCGGGCCCTGTTCGACACCGCCGAGGAGGCCTTCGGCGGCGTCGACGTCGTGGTGAACACGGCGGGGGTGATGCGCCTGGCGCCGCTGGCGCGGGCAGACCTCGACGAGGTCGACGCCATGGTCCGCACCAACCTGCGCGGGGCGCTCGTCGTGTCCGCCGAGGCCGTGCGGCGGCTGCGGGAGGGCGGGGCCCTGGTGAACTTCTCCACCAGCGTGACCCGCCTGTCGCTGCCCACCTACGGCGCGTACGTGGCGACGAAGGCGGCGGTGGAGGCGATGACCCTCGTGCTGGCCAAGGAGCTGGCGGGGCGCGACGTCACCGCGAACACCGTGGCGCCCGGCCCGACCGCCACGCCGCTGTTCCTGGACGGCAAGGACGAGGAGACGATCGCCCGGATGGCGGCGATGAACCCGCGCGGCAGGCTCGGCGAGCCCGACGACGTCGCCGAGGTCGTCTCGTTCCTGGCCGGCCCGGGCCGCTGGGTCAACGGGCAGGTCCTGTTCGCCAACGGGGGCATGGCGTGAGCGGCGGGAGCGTCGTCCTCGTCTCGGGGGCCTCCAGCGGTTTCGGCGCGATGACCGTGCGGGCGCTCGCGGGCGCGGGGCACACCGTGTTCGCGGGGATCCGCGCGACCGCGGGGCGCAACGCCGCGGCCGTGGCCGAGCTGGAGGAGCACGCCCGCGAGCACGGCGTCCGGCTGCGGGCCGTGGAGCTGGACGTGGGCGAGCAGGCCGGTGTCGACGCGGCCGTCGCGCAGGTGCTCGCCGACGCGGGGAGGATCGACGTCCTCGTGCACAACGCCGGGCACATGGTCCTCGGGCCCGCGGAGGCGTTCACCCCCGAGCAGCTGCACGAGGTGTTCGACGTCAACGCCGTCTCCACCCAGCGCCTGAACCGGGCGGTCCTGCCGCACCTGCGGGCGCGGCGCGAGGGGCTGGTGGTGTGGATCGGCTCGACGAGCACCCGCGGCGGCACCCCGCCGTACCTGGCGCCGTACTTCGCCGCCAAGGCCGCCGAGGACTCCCTGGCCGTCTCGTACGCGGCCGAGCTGGCGCCCTTCGGCGTGGAGACGACCATCGTGGTGCCGGGGTCGTTCACCACGGGCACGAACCACTTCGCCCACGCCGGCGCGCCGGCCGACCGCGAGCGGGCGCTGGCCTACGAGACCGAGCACGCCGGGCTGGTGGAGCGGGTCGCGGGCGCGCTCGCCGACCTGGCCCCGCCGGACGCCGACCCGCAGGAGGTCGCCCGCAGGGTGGTCGACGTGGTCGGTGCGCCGCGGGGGTCGCGGCCGTTCCGGGTGCACGTCGACCCGGCCGACGACGGCGCCGAGCGCGTCAACGCGCTCGGCGACCGCGTGCGCGAGGAGTTCTACCGCCGCACCGGGCTGGCGGACCTGCTGTCGGTGCGAACGGACGGCGGCTGAGCGGGCGCGGGTCGGCGTCGGGGCACCAGCAGTCAGGGCACCAGCACGAGGCGTGCCGCGGCGGCCCCGGCGGCCTGGCGGGCCCAGGCGGTCGCCGCGTCCGCCAGCGGCACCGCCTCGTGCGGGACGGACAGCTCGCCGCGCGCGGACAGCGCCGCGACCCGCTCGACGGCCGCCGAGCGCTCGGCGCCCGTCAGCTCCAGGTTCGTCCAGCCCAGCACGCGCAGAGACCGCCCGCGCAGGACGCCGGACTCCAGCTCCGCGGTGGGCGCCGCGGAGGAACCCAGGTTCACCAGGCGCCCGCCCGGGGCCAGCGCGCGGCAGGCGGCCACCGCGGCCGGGCCGAACAGCGTGTCGACGACGAGGTCGACGTCCCCGCCGGCGGTCTCGCGGAACCGGCGCGCCAGCTCGTCCACCTCGCCCGTGTCGAGGGCGACGACGGCGTCGGCGCCCGCGGCCCGCGCGCGCTCGCGCGCCCCGGCCGAGCGGGCCGCGGCCACGACCCGGCCCGCCCCGGCGAGGCGCGCCAGCTGCACGGCCGCCTGGCCGACGGTCCCGCCCGCGCCCAGCACGAGCACCCGCTCCCCCGCCGCCAGCTCGCCCCGCCGGTGCAGGGCCGCGGAGGCCGCCACCGCCGACAGCCCCAGCGCCGCCACCCGCACCGGGTCCGCGCCGTCGGGCAGGTCGACGAGGTCGTCGCGCGCGACCGCCGCGCGTTCGGCCATGCTGCCGTCGCCGGGCGCGGTGCCGGCGGGGGTGGGGAACCAGACGGTGCGCCCGTCGACGCGGCCCACGCCCTGCACGCCCGGCACGTACGGGACGGCGGGCACGCCGAGGTAGGAGGTGCCCGAGGCGCACAGCAGGTCCAGCGGCGTCACGGGCGCGGCCAGCACCTCCACGAGGACCTGGCCGGGCCCGGGCACCGGGTCCGGGTGCTCCAGCGCGTCGGGCGCCTGCCCGGGCGCGCGCAGGACGGCGGCGCGCATCACGCGGTACCTCCTCGGGGGCTCACGTCGCGATGTCCGGGTACGGCAGGCTGAGGTGCGCCAGCGCCCGCGCGTACGCCAGCTGGTAGGCCAGCGGTTCCTCGTGGTCGCGCTCGAACATCGCGATGAACAGCGTCAGCGTGAGGAAGGGGTGCGCGCCCATCTCGAACAGGGCGACGTGGTCGTGGGTGGCCAGCGCCTCCCGCTCCGCGGGCTCGAACGCCAGCCACGTCGTGCGCTCGGGACCGGTGCAGCCCAGCAGCTCCCCGGCGCGCTCGGCCTCCCACCACTCCACCGTGGCGCGGGGTTCCTCGCGGTAGCGCTCGACCAGCTCGGGGTCGCGGTCGACGGTGAACAGGAACTTGTCGACGAGGTAGCGGCTCACGACGGCTCCCCCTGCGGGTACCAGGTGAAGTACGCCTCCATGGTGTGGAACAGGTCGACGGTGCCCACGTGGTCGGCCTTCGCGCCCTCGCCGGCCACGCCCATCATGAGCATGAAGTCCATGAACCCGTGGGTGGCGTTGCCGGGGGCGTGCAGGCTGTCCAGCGTCACCTCCGACAGGCAGCCCTCGATGTCGCCGGTGGAGATCCACTCCACGGCGCGGCGGTCGAACTCCGGGTCGGGCCCGTGGGGGCCGAACTGCCGGGGGCCGCCCAGCTCCAGCGACAGGTGCCCGGTGCCGATGACGGCGACCCGCTTGTCCGAGGGCCAGGACTCGACCATCTCGCGGATCGCCCGGCCCAGCTGCACGAACCGCTTCGGCTGCGGCAGCGGCGGGGCGAAGATGTTCGTGTAGACCGGCACGATCGGCAGGTCGTTCTGCGGGCGCAACGTGATGATCGGGCAGGTGACGCTGTGGTCGACGCGCAGCTCGTTGCTGAACGCCAGGTCGAACCCGGCGTCCAGGCCGTTCCGCAGCAGGTGCCCGGACAGGTCCCGGTCGCCGCGCAGCAGCATGCGCGGCATCCCGAACTCGCGCTCCTCGTTGTACCAGTTCGCGTCGTACCGCTCGGCGTGCCCGACGAGGAACTGCGGCATGTTGCCCAGCCACAGCTGGTGGAAGTGGTCGGAGCCGACCATGACGAGCACGTCGGGGCGGGCGCGGGTCAGCGTCTCGCGGAACGCCTCGACCTCGCGGATCCACTCCGCGGCGAAGGAGGGCCGCTGCTCCAGCGGCATCGTGCTCGTGCGGTAGTAGAAGGGGTGGTGGGTCGACGCGACGACGGCGACCAGTCGGGCCATCGGGACCTCCTCGTCCGGGGTGGTTCCAGTCGGGTGCGGGCGGGTTCAGGGCTGCGGCAGCGGGTCGGGCGGGACGGGACGGGTGGCGCCGTCCACGGACAGGAACACCCGCTGCGCGACGGGGTTCCGCAGCTCCTCGGCCAGCTGGCCGATGAGGCCGGCGGTGCGGGCCAGCAGCGCGAAGCCCCGCAGCAGCTCCAGCGGCAGGCCGAGGTCGGCCAGCGCGGCCCCGCACACCCCGGCGCCGTTCAGCGGCAGCGCGCGGCCCAGGACCCGCGGGTGGGCGCGGCCGACGGCGGCGAACAGCGCCAGGTGCGGGCCCGACACGCCCTCCTCCTCGGCGATCCGGAACATCCGCGGGGTGCGCGGGTCGCCCTCCTTGTGCAGGTGGTGGCCCAGCCCGGGCATGAACCGCCCGGCCTCGCGCTGCCGGCGCACCACCTGCTCGGCCAGGTCGTCCCACGCGGCGTCGTCGCCGGGCAGCTCCTCCAGCCCGGCCAGGACGTCGTGCAGGAACCGGCCGGTGTCCTCGGTGACGCCGAGGAACCGCGACCCGCCGCCGAGCAGCCCGGCGGCCAGCGCGCCCTGCACCGAGTCCGGCGCGGACAGGAACGTCAGCCGCGCCGTGATGGCCGTCGGGGTGAACCCGTGGTCGGCCAGCGCCGCCAGGACGGCCTCGAACACCCGCACCTGCCCGCGCGAGGGGCGGCGCTGGGTCGCCAGCCAGAACGCCAGCTCCCCGAAACCCACCTCGCCCATGACGTCGCGCGCCAGGTCGTGCCCCAGCAGCGTGATGGTGCGCAGGTCCGCCGCGCCCAGCGCGGTCGGGTAGCCGTCCTCCTCAGCCACGGCCCGCGCCCCCCTCGGCGGCACCGGCGGGGTTCCCGGCCGGGGCGCTGAGCCAGCGGCGCAGCTCCTCGCCGTGCTCGTCCAACCCCGGCGGGGGCAGCCGGTAGGAGGCCGGGGTGCCCGAGAACCGGATGGGGTGGCGGGTCGTGGGCACGGCCGCCTCCCCCTCGCCGACCTCGACGACGGGGTCCAGGCCGAACCGCTCGGCCATCGCGAAACCCCCGTCGATCGTGTTGATGGGCCCGCAGGGGACTCCCGCGGCCACCAGCAGGTCGAACCACTCCAGCGCCGGGCGGGTGCGCAGCCGCTCCACCAGCAGCGGGCGCAGCTCCCCGCGCCGCTGCGTGCGGTCGGCGTTGCGGGCGAAGCGCGCGTCGTCGGCCAGCTCCGGCACGCCGAGCACCTCGCACAGCCGGCGGAACTGCCGGTCGTTGGCGGCGGTGACGATGAGCTCGGTGTCCGCGGTGGGCAGCGGCTCGTACGGGAACACGCTGGGGTGGGCGTTGCCCATCCGCAGCGGCACGACGCCGCCCGCGACGTAGGCGGAGCTGTGGTTGACCAGCCCGGTCAGCGCCGAGGACAGCAGGTTCACCTCCACGTGCTGGCCGCGGCCGGTGACCTCGCGGTGGCGCAGGGCGGCGAGCACGCCGATGGTGGCGTGGTTGCCGGCCATGACGTCGAAGACGGAGATCCCGGCGCGGAACGGCGGGCCGTCCGGGTCGCCCGTCAGGCTCATGAGGCCGGAGATCGCCTGCACCATGAGGTCGTAGCCGGGCACGTCGCGCCCGGCGCCGGTGCCGAACCCCGTGATGGAGGCGTACACGATCCCGGGGTTCTCCGCGCTGACGGACGCGTGGTCGAGACCGAACTTCGCCATGCCGCCGGGCTTGAAGTTCTCCACGAGCACGTCCGCGCGCCGGGCCAGCTCGCGGGCGGCCGCGGCGTCGTCCGGATCGCGCAGGTCCAGCGCGATCGAGCGCTTGCCGCGGTTGACGCCCAGGTAGTACGTGGAGACCTCACCGCGCTGCGGCGGCGTCCACGAGCGGGTCTCGTCGCCGGCCGGGCCCTCCACCTTGACGACGTCGGCGCCCATGTCGGCCAGCAGCATCGTGGCGTAGGGGCCGGCCAGGACGCGGGAGAAGTCCGCGACCAGCAGGCCGGCCAGGGGGCCGGTCGGGGCGCTCTCCCCGGGGCCGGGGTCCGTGGGGCTCACCGCGCCACCACCTCTCCGTGGTCCGCTGTGCGGACGACTGTCCGCTCTCCGGCAGTGTGCGCCGGAGCGGGACGGTGGTCAAGAGGGGCGCACGACCTCCGGCAGGCTGCCGCGGCGCGCGAAGTCCGCGCTGACGGCCTCCCCCGCCTCCCGCAGCACCGGCAGGTGCTCGGACAGCAGGCGCTCCAACGACGTCTCCGCCGCGTGGGCGTTGACGTTCAGGGCCGCCACGACCTCGCCGTCGGCGCCGCGCAGCGGCACGGCCACCGAGCGGATCCCCAGCGCCAGCTGCTCGTCGGTGACCGCCCAGCCGCGCTCGCGCACCTCGCGCAGCGCGGCGCGGCGCTCGGCGGCGTCCGGGTGCCAGCGCGGCTCGACGCCCGAGCGGCTGGGCTGCGCCAGCAGCTCCTCGACCTCCGCCTCGTCCAGCGCGGCCAGCAGCACCTTGCCCAGCGACGTCGCCAGCGCGGGGAAGCGGGTGCCCACCGTCGCGGCCAGCGTGACGATGCGCGGGACCGCCACCCGCGCGACGTACACGACGTCCGGGCCGTCCAGCTGCGCGATCGAGCAGGACTCCCCCGTGCGCCGCGACAGCTCCTCCAGGTGCGGGCGGGCCACGTCCCACAGGCCCGTGGCCGCCACGTGCGCCACGCCCAGCTCCAGCACGCGCGGGGTCAGGGTGAAGCCGCGCTCGACGGCCCGCACGTACCCCAGCTCCTGCAGCGTCAGCAGGATCCGGCGCGCCGTCGGCCGGGCCAGCCCCGTCGCGGCCGCCACCTCGGTGAGCGACATCGCGGGGCGGTCCCGGCCGAACGAGGCGATGACCTCCAGCCCGCGGGCGAGCGCCTCGATGAAGTCGGGCCCGGTCCCCTCGCGCGGCACGGGCGCACGCTACACGCGCGCCCGCGCCGGGGGTGACGTCCAGCTCACGCGCTGTGCGTGGCCGCGGTGCGGAAGTCCGTGTACGTGTACGGGTTGTCCAGCACGTCCGTCGTCGGCACCTCGGGGTTCATCCCCCGCTCCCACGCCTCCGGGCCCAGGGCCGAGCGCAGGTGCTCCACGGTCGCCTCCACGGTGCGGCGCACCGCAGGCAGGTCCACGCCCACCAGCTCGTGCTCGTGCTTGACCACCCGCCCGTCGACCAGGACGGTGTGCACGTCCCCGCGCTGGGCCTGGAACGCCACGTGCCCGTACGGGTGCAGCACGGGGAACATCACCGGCGAGCGGTCGTTCTTCAGCAGCACCAGGTCGGCCTTCTTGCCCGCCTCGACGCTGCCCACCACGTCCTGCAGCCCCAGCGCCCGCGCGCCGCCCATCGTCGCCCACTCCACGACCTGGTCGGCGCGCAGGTGGCAGTTGGTCACGGTGTCGCCCTTGACGTGCGCCTCCAGGTGCTCGCGGGAGCGGTCCGCGCCCAGCGTGGCGCGCATCGCGCTGAACAGGTCCCCGCTCCACCACACGCTGGTGTCCATCGACAGCGCCACCGGGATGCCGTGCGAGCGCAGCATCCACGTGGGCGGGTAGCCCTGCCCGCAGCTCTGCTCGCTCTCGGTCGACACCGAGACCGTGCCGCCCGTGGCGGCGATGCGGTGGTAGGAGTCCTCGCTCAGCGTCGCCGCGTGGACCCACACGGTGCGCTCGTCGGCGAAGCCGTTCTCGTGGACCAGCCGCACTCCGTCGTCGCCCGTCGCGCCCCACACGCCGGCGTGCGTGGTGACGGCCGCGTCGAGCTCGCGGGCGACCTCGAAGGCGGCGCGCTCGGGGAAGGCCGGGTCGCCCGTGACGTCGAAGGCCATCTGGAAGCCGAGCATGTCGCTGCGGCGCAGGCGCCGCTCGACGAAGGAGCGGAACCCCGGCGAGCGCGACCACTCCCACGGGCCGGCCTGGATGTTGCCGTAGGCCAGGACGAAGCGGCCGGGCACGGCCTCCAGGGCGTCGACGGCGGCCTCGGCGTGGTCGAGGGTCTGCAGGCCGTGCGACCAGTCGACCGTCGTGGTCACCCCGGCGTCCAGGGCCTCCACCGCCGACAGCAGGTTGCCGGCGTGCACGTCCTCGGGGCGGAACGCCCGCCCGTGCTCGAGGTAGTACCAGACGAAGTACTGGGTCAGGGTCCAGTCGGCGCCGTAGCCGCGCATCGCGGTCTGCCACATGTGCCGGTGGGTGTCGACCATGCCGGGCATGACGATGCCGCCGGTGGCGTCGACCTCGGCGGTGCCCTCGGGCACGTCCAGGTGCGGGCCGACGGCCTCGATGCGCTGGCCGACGACCAGCACGTCGGTGTCGGGCAGCACTGAGCGGCGGGCGTCCACGGGCAGGACGGTCCCGCCGCGCAGGACGACGGGCTGCCCGGGGCGGGGGGCGGGGGTCGGGGCTGGTGCGCGCATGAGACTCCTTCGTCCACGAGCAGGTTCGTCCACGAGCTGGGGATCCGCTGAGCGGTCAGGCGTCCGTCTGACGGACAGACCGTCGTCGATGGCACTGTCCGCGCCCGCACCCGCCCTGTCAAGACCCCGCCACCGCCGTCCGCGTCCGACCGCGGGACGACCCGCGCCGCCGCCCGGGTGGCGCGGCCTCCGCCTCCCGGATGAGATCCGGCCGAGGCCCTGGGAGCTCCCAGGAACGCGACGTACCCTCGGGCCGTGCCCCTGCTCGCCGAGTTCTCGGCCGCCCTCCCCGCGCTGACGCCAGAGGCACTGTCCCCCGACAGCCTCCTGCAGTCCCTGGGCGGGTGGTCCCTGTGGGGCGCCGCCGCCATCGTCTTCGCCGAGTGCGGCCTGCTCGTCGGCTTCTTCCTGCCCGGCGACTCGCTCCTGTTCACCGTCGGGCTGTTCACCCACCAGGGCGTCGTCCCGCACAGCCTGCCGTTCGTCTGCGCCGTCCTGACGGTCGCCGCCTTCGCCGGCAACGTCACCGGGTACGAGATCGGCCGCGCCGCCGGACCCGCGATCTTCGACCGGCCCGGGTCCCGGATCTTCAAGCGCCAGCACGTCGAGCGCACCAGCGCCTTCTTCGCCCGCTACGGGGCGCGCGCCATCGTCCTGGCCCGCTTCGTGCCGGTCGTGCGGACCTTCATCACCGTCGCCGCCGGCGCCGGGAAGATGCCGCGGCGCACCTTCTTCGTCTTCTCCGCCGTCGGCGCCGTCCTCTGGGCCACCGGCGTCACCGTCCTCGGCTGGGCGCTGGGCACCATCCCGCTCATCCGGCACAACATCGAGCTGGGGCTGCTGGTCCTCGTCGTGCTGTGCGTCGTGCCGATCGGCATCGAGCTGTGGCGCGGCCGCCGCCGCGAGCGCCGCGCCGCCGCGACCGTCCTGCCCCGCCAGGAGCGCGAGGCCGACACCCCCCGCACCGTCCCCGGCGCCTGAGCCGGACCCCGCCCCGGGCCCGCGCCCGGCGTGCCGCAGGATGAGGCGGTGCCCCGCCAGCGCCAGCTCCTGACCCTGCGGTGGGCGGACATGGACGCCTACCGCCACGTCAACAACGTCGCGCTCATGCGGCTGCTGGAGGAGGCGCGCGTCCGGGCGTTCGGCGTCCCCGCCGACGACGGGTCCGCGCCGATGCTCGCCACCGGCATGGTCGTGGCCCGCCACGAGGTCGACTTCACCGCTCCCCTGGACTACCGCACCGAGCCCGTGGCCGTGGACCTGTGGGTCCACGCCGTCGGCGGCGCCAGCTTCCGCGTCGGCTACGAGGTCCTCGAACCCGACGGCAGCCGCGTCTACGCGCGCGCCTCCACCACCTGCGTCAGCTACGACTTCGCCACCGGCCGGCCCCGGCGCCTGCGCGAGGACGAGCGCGCCCGCCTCGACGCCCTGGCCGACGAGCCGCCCGCGCTGCGCAGCTGAGGAGGCGCCCCGCCGGGCGGCTGCGAGGATCGGGGGGTGTCCGACTGGCTCGCGCAGCTCGCCGACCCGAACCTCGAGGGCCTGGGGGCGTTCGGCCTGTACGCGCTGGTCTTCGGCATCGTCTTCGCCGAGACCGGCACCCTCGTCGGCTTCTGGCTGCCCGGCAGCACCGTCCTGTTCACCGCCGGCCTCATCTCGGGGCGGGAGGGCTCGCCCGTCTCGGTGACCGTCCTCGTCGTCGGCGTCTTCCTCGCCGCCGTCGCGGGCGACACCGTCGGCTACTGGTGCGGGCGGCGGCTGGGCCGGCCCTGGCTGCAGCGGCGCGCCGGCAAGGCCGCCGCGCACCTGCCCCGGGCCGAGGCCTTCTACGAGCGCTACGGCTGGTTCGCCGTCGTCGCCTGCCGCTACATCCCGTGGCTGCGGGCCTTCGTGCCCGTCATCGCCGGGATCTCCGCGATGTCGTACCCGAAGTTCGCCAGCGCCAACGTCGTCGGCGCCCTCACGTGGGGCGCGGCGCTCGTGCTGGCCGGCTACGGCGCGGAGTCGCTGCCGTGGATCCGCACCGTCGCCTACAGCATCGCGATCACCGCGGTGGCCTTCTCCGTCGTCGCCCCGCTCGTGGCGTGGGCGCGCCGGCGCCGCGCCGCGCGCACCCCGTGAGCGGGCCGCCGCGGCCCGTGCCCGCCCGGGCGGTGCGCACCACGACCGTCGTCGAGCGCTCCCGCTTCGTCTGCACGCTGCGGCCCGTCGCCGACGAGGCCGCGGCCGAGGCGGTCGTCGCCGCCGTGCGCCGGGAGCTGGCCGACGCCCGGCACCACTGCACGGCCGTGGTGCTCGGCGACGACGGGTCGCTGCGCCGCTCCGGCGACGACGGGGAGCCGGCCGGGACGGCGGGAGCGCCGATGCTCGCGGCCCTGGAGGGCGCCGGGGTGACCGGCGCGGTGGCCGTCGTCAGCCGCTGGTTCGGCGGGACGCTGCTGGGCACCGGCGGGCTCGTGCGCGCCTACGGCGGCGCCGTCACCGGTGCGCTGGAGGAGGCCGGGCTCCGCGCCGCGCCGCTGGGTGGACCTGGTCGCCGTGCACGCCGGCCCGGCCGACGCCGGCCGCGTCGAGGCGGAGCTGCGTCGCCGCCACGACGTGGAGGACGTCACCTGGTCCGGGGACGGCTGGCGGGCGGTGCTCCTGCTGCCGCCGGGCACCGACGCGGCCGCCGAGCTGGCCGCCGCGGGCCTGCCGGCCACCGCCACGCCGCTCGGCCGGGCCGTCCGGCCGGTGCGGGGCTGACAGCCGGCCTGCAGGTGCTGGCCGACACGCCGCCCGGGAGCGGGGCCGGACCGGCGTGTCGCGCGCACGCCGCAGGCTGGCTGTCAGCCGGAGCGGCGGGCTGGCTGTCAGCCGGAGCGGCGGGCTGGCTGTCAGCTCCGGCCCAGCGCGCCCGGCCGGCCGGTCCTCAGGACGTCGGCGACGGCGTCGACGAGCCAGGCGCGGCGGCGCAGCACGTCCTCGTAGGTGAAGCGCAGGACGACCCGGCCCCGACGCGCCAGCTCCACGTCGCGCCGCCGGTCCTCGCGGTAGGAGCGGCGGTCGGCGTGGTGGGTGAACCCGTCCAGCTCCACCACGAGCCAGCCGTCGACCAGCAGGTCGACCCGGCCGACGTCCTCGTGCACCACCTGCAGCTCCACCCTCAGCCCCCGCGCGCGCAGCTCCACGCGCACGACCGACTCCAGCAGCGACTCCGAGCGCCCGTCCACCGCGCGGGCCAGACGGGCGCGCGGGTCGCCGGGGCGCAGGTGCGCGACCGCGGCGTCCAGGTCGTCCGCCGGCAGCAGCCCGCGGCGCAGCGCGCTGTCGGCCACCGCGACGGCCTCGGGCAGGGGCAGGCAGCCGGCGCAGTCCAGGACGGTGGTGAGCACGTCGGCGACCCGGCCGTCCGCGCGGGCCCCCCGGCGGTGCACGAGGGCGCGCGGCCACGTCAGCTCGCTGCCGCGCGGGCAGCGCAGGTGCGGCCGGCCGGGCGGTGCCAGCAGGTCGAGACCGTGCGCGCGGGCGGCGGACGCGCACGTCAGGACGCCGTCGGCACCGACGGCGGCCAGGTGCTCGGGCTCGCAGGAGGGCAGGGCGAAGACGCCGCGGGCCGGCCGCAGGACCTCCCCGCGGGCCACCGCGCGCAGCAGCGTGCCCCGCGCCACCAGGCCCGTCAGCTCCGCGGTGCGGGCCGCGCCGCCGAGGCGTCCGAGGGCGGCGACCGGTTCCACGCCGCCAGACCCTGCCCGCAGCGGCGCTCCCGCGGGGACGGCCTGTGGACGACGAGCGGGGGCTGACAGCCAGCCTGCGGGCGCTCGCCGACACGCCGCTGCGGACGACGGCGGGGACGGCGTGTCGCGCCGGTCGTGCAGGCTGGCTGTCAGCCGGGGCAGCGGGCTGGCTGTCAGCCGGGGCGGCGGGCGGTGGTCAGGCGCACGGCGACGGTGACGGGGGTCGGGTCGGGCAGGTCCGCCGCGCGGGCGGCGACCTCGTCCGCGCTCAGGTGGTGGGCGCTCGGTCCCATCCCCACCAGCGCGCGCAGGGCGGCGTGGTCGAGGTCGCGGACGACGGTGACGTCCTCGTGGCCCAGCACCTCGAACGCGGCCAGGTCGGCGGCCAGCCGCTCGTCCTTGCGCGGGTCCACGGCCAGCGTGCCCAGCGGACCGCGCAGCTCCGCCAGGTGCTCCGGGCGCGGGGTCACCACGAGCCAGCGCCCGCCCGGGCGCAGGACGCGGGCGACCTCGGCCGCGCCGCGCGGGGCGAAGACGGTGAGGACCGCGTCGGCGCACGCGTCGGCCAGCGGCAGGCCGCGCCAGGCGTCCGCGCCGACGGCGGCGGCGCGCGGGTGGGCGCGGGCGGCGCGGCGCAGCGCCGGCACGGAGGTGTCCACGCACACGCCCGCCGCGCCGGGCAGCGCGTCCAGGACGACGGCCAGGTGGTGCCCGGTGCCGCCGCCGACGTCCACGACCAGCCCGGTCCCCGGTTCCGCGGCGGCCGCCGCGGCCAGGGCCGCGGACACGGGCGCGTAGTGGCCGGCGCCGAGGAACGCCTCGCGGGCCGCCACCATCGCCGGCCCGTCACCGGGGTGCGCGCCGGCGCCCACGGCGAGGTTGACGTAGCCCTGCCGGGCGACGTCGACGGCGTGCCCGGCGGGGCAGGTCAGCGTCCGCTCCCGGGCGGTGAGCGGCTGCCCGCACACGGGGCAGCGCAGCCGCGGCAGCACCGCGCTCAGGGCCGCCGGCAGCGGCCGGGACCCCCCGGCGGGCGCCACGGGCCCCGCGCTCAGGACCGGTCGGCCGCCGCGCCCAGCGGGTGCATGCCCGACAGGGCCGCCACCCACGAGGCCGGGGGCCGGGCCAGCCGGGCGTCGTAGGCGCGCACGGCCGCGGCGTGGAAGGCGACGTCCCCGGCCAGCCGGTGCTCGGCGTCGCTCACGGCGCGCTCGTCGGCGGCGCCGGCGGCGTGCAGCTCGGCCAGCCGCGAGCGGCGCCGCTCGGCCAGCGCCCCGGCCTCCACGGCCAGGTCGCGCAGGCGCACCAGGGCCGCGCGCGTGCTCAGCGACCACACCACGGCCACGAGGAGCAGGAGGACGACGAGGACGGTGACCACCGTGCCGGCGGTGCCCACCTCAGCCCCCCAGCCCGATGTCGGCCGGCCCGAACGCGGCGCGGTAGGGCAGGCCGGCGGCCTCGACGCGCTCGCGCGCGCCGGTGTCCCGGTCGACGATGACGGCGACGCCGACGACCTGCGCGCCCGCCGCGCGCAGCGCCTCGACGGCCGTGAGCACCGACCCGCCGGTGGTGGAGGTGTCCTCCACGGCCAGCACGCGGCGCCCGGCCACGTCGGGGCCCTCGATGCGCCGCTGCAGGCCGTGCGTCTTCTCCGCCTTGCGGACCACGAACGCGTCCAGGGCAGCGCCGTGGGCGTCGGCCCAGCCGGTGGCGTTGGCGGCGTGCACCATCGCCAGGGCCACCGGGTCGGCGCCCATCGTCAGCCCGCCGACGGCGGCGAAGTCCCAGTCGGCGACCAGGTCGAGCATGACCGGGCCGACGAGGGCGGAGGCCTCCCCGTCCAGGGTGGTGCGGCGCAGGTCGACGTAGTGGTCGGCCTCGGCGCCGCTGGACAGCGTCACGCGGCCGCGGACGACGGCCTCGGCGGCGATGAGGGCGGCGAGGCGCTCGCGCGCGGAGCTGGCGGCGGGGGGTGTCACGGGGCCCCAGCCTAGTCAGCGCCGGCGGGGGTGTCGGGCGCGGCGGGTAGCGTCCGGGGCGTGCGCCTGGCCACCTGGAACGTCAACTCCGTCCGCGCCCGCCTGGACCGCGTCCTCGCCTGGGTCGACCGCAGCGACGTCGACGTCGTCGCCCTGCAGGAGACCAAGTGCAAGGACGAGCAGTTCCCCGAGCAGGCGTTCCGCGACCTGGGCTACGAGGTGGCCCACCACGGGCTGTCGCAGTGGAACGGGGTGGCGATCGCCTCGCGGGTGGGCCTGGAGGACGTCGCGACGACCTTCGCGCCGGACGTGCCGGTCTTCGGGGACCCGGCGGTCGTGGAGGCCCGCGCGATCGGCGCCACGTGCGGCGGGGTGCGGGTGTGGAGCCTGTACGTGCCCAACGGCCGCGGCCTGGACGACCCGCACTACGCCTACAAGCTGGTGTGGATGGAGACCCTGCGCCAGGCGGGGCGGCGCTGGCTGGCCGAGGACCCGGCCGCGCAGGTGGCGCTGGTCGGCGACTTCAACGTCGCCCCCACCGACGAGGACGTGTGGGACCCGGGGTTCTTCGCGGGCGCCACCCACGTGTCCGGGCCGGAGCGGGCGGCGTTCCGCGCGCTGGAGGAGGCGGGGTACGCCGACGTGGTGCGCCCGCACGCGCCCGGGCCGGGCGTCTACACGTACTGGGACTACACGCAGCTGCGCTTCCCCAAGCGGCAGGGCATGCGGATCGACTTCGTGCTCGGCTCGCCGGCCCTGGCGGCGCGGGTGAGCGGGGCGACGGTGGACCGGCAGGAGCGCAAGGGCAAGGGCGCCTCCGACCACGCGCCCGTCCTCGTGGAGCTGGACGGCACCGGCCCGCTGCCCTCCCTGTACTGAGAGCGCGCTCCCGGGGACTCCGCGGGGTTGCGCCGAACGGCTGAACAGCGGCCGGACGGCGTGCGCGGGGCAGACGCGCCGGGGCCGGATCACTAGATTCGCGACGGTGCGAGCACCTGTCAGCACCACCGACCTCGAGGCCGTCGAGCTGAGCGCGGCGAACGACGCGCCGGGCCAGCGGGCCGTCGCCGAGCTGCTGGAGTCCTGGGCGCTGGGCGCCGTGCCCGGCGACTCCGTCTCGCGCGGGCGGCTGCTGGTCGCGGCCAGCGAGCACGCCGCGTTCGCCGGGGACGGGGCCCGCGCGCTGCGCCTGGCCCGGCAGGCCCTGGGCACCGGCGACCACGTCAGCCCCGACACGCGCTGCTACGTGGTGTCGGCGCTGCTGGTGTGCGGGCACCTGGCCGAGGCGGTCGCGCTGGCCGAGCAGGTGCTGCGCGAGCGCGCCGGCGACGTGGAGGCCTACCTGTTCCTCGGCGAGGAGTTCGCCTGGCACCGGCAGCCGGAGGAGGCCCAGCGCGTCTACACGCAGGGGTTGTTCCGCTGCAGCGCCGACGAGGAGGCCGTGGAGGCGCTGCTGGGGGCGTGGCGGCGCGGGCGCGGGCGACCCTCCGTGGTGGACCTGCGCGGGGGCCTGCCCGCGCCGTCGCTGCCCGTCGACTGAGACCGCGGCCCGCTCCCGGACCGGCCGCGGGGCTGCCGTCAGTGCTGGGAGCCGCCGCGCTCCTCGCTCTCGGCGATGCGCGCCTGCAGGGCGCTGTCGTCGAACTTCTCCGCCCCGGTCGCCCCGGGGTCGGTGACCGGGGCGGTGGCCGGCGCGGTGACCGTCGTGGTGGCCGTCGTGGTGGCCGTCGTGGTGGCCGCCTCCGTCCGCAGGGACTCCTCCGCGGCCTCGCGCGCCTGCCCCTTCGCCCTCTCGTCGGCCACCTTCGAGGCGGCGGCCGCGGCCACGCCGACCGTGGCGGCCACCCCGGCGGCGATGCCCGCCTTCACGCCGGTGCTCCTGCCGCCCTCGACCTCGGTGGCGACACCGGACATCGCGATCCGCTCGGCGAGCGCCTTCACCTTCGAGGCGGCCGTCTGCTCCTGCGCGAGGCTGGACCCCAGGAGGGTCGCCACCTCGCGGGCGCCGCGGGCGCGGGCGTGCACGGCGAGCGTCTCGTAGACGGCCTGCTCGTGGTGCGCCGTCTCCAGGGCGGCGGCCAGGACGACGGCGTCGGCGAGGGAGTCGTCGGTCTTCTTCAGCGTGGCCTCGGCCTCGGCGGCCAGCGCCTTCGTCACCGGGCACGGGGAGTCGTCGACCTCCTCCCCGAGCAGGGAGAAGCACTGCTGGAGGGCCTCGACCTGCACGCTGGTCTCGGCGGCGCGCTCGCGCAGCAGCTGCTTCAGCTCGGGGCGCTGGGCGGCCTCCTCCAGACGGCCGAGCAGCGCCAGGACGTCGCGCTCCATCGTCAGCGCGGCGCCCAGCTTGTAGCTGAAGATCTTCTCGGGGGTGTTCAGCCGGTCGAACATCGTTCGCTCCTCGACGTGGGGGGTGGGAGGCCTGCTGCTCGACCGCCCCCGACCCTGGCACGCGGGGGCCGGGTCCGCGCCCCGAGCGCGACGGGCCGGCCGCACCCACCGGCTCAGGGCGCGGCGAGCTCCCCGGCCACCACGGGCACGTCGACGACGTTCCCCGGCGGGGGCAGCGGGCACGCCCACGCCGGGTCGTGGGCGCAGCTGGGCGCGTAGGCGAAGTTCAGGTCGACGACGAGGCGGCCGTCGCGCCCGCCGAGGTCGGCGCCCTTGACGGTGTCCAGCAGGTAGCGCCCACCGCCGTAGCCGGGCCCGGGGTCGCGCAGCGGCAGGAACAGCCCTCCGCCGTACTGGTCGAGCCACCACACGTCGAGGGTCCCCACGTCCGGCAGCCGCACCCGGCCGACGCGCTCGAGGTGCACGGTGCCGTCGGTACCGGTCGCCACGTCGTGCCGCTGCGGCGGGGCGTGCTCGACGGCGACCTCGGCGCGCAGCGCCGGGTCGTACGGCGCGACGGGCAGCCCGGTGAACGCGGCGCGGCGCTCGGGCGCCAGCGGGGAGGCGGGGTGGGTGGCGAACAGCTCGTCGCGCCCGGCGCGCCACAGGCCGTGCCCGGTCGCCGGGTCGGGCGCGGCGCGCACCGCGGCGTACAGGGCCGCGGTGCGGCGGCGCCAGTCCAGGACGTCCAGTCGGCTCACCGGACCACCCTCGCGCAGCGGCCGGTGGGCGGCGCGGCGGGCTCAGCCGGCCGCCAGTCCCGCCCGCCGCCGCACCCACGCCAGCAGCGCCTCCCCCTGCACGCGCTGGAACTCCCGCAGCGTCGGCAGGCCCGGCGGCGCGGGCCGGCGGGCACCGTCGAGGAAGTACGCGGCGAGCCCGGCCAGGACCGCGGTCAGCTCACCGGGGTCGGCGTCGCGGGTCGTGGGCGAAGTGGCCAGCAGGGCGTCGACGTCGTGACCGCCGTACCGCTCGACCTCCACGAGCAGCAGGAGGGCGTCCAGCCAGACCGGGCCGCGGCAGGCGTGCGGCCAGTCGACGAGGACGGCGCCGCCGGCGGTGAGCAGCACGTTGTCGGCGCGCAGGTCCGCGTGCGCCAGGGTGTCGCCGCCCAGGCTCGCGACGCCCCGGCGGGCCAGCCCCCGCAGCTCGCCGAGGGCCGGCAGCCGGACACCGTCGGCGGCCAGGCGGTCGAAGCCGGCGAAGTCCTCGCGCAGGGCGTCGGCGGCCGCGGGCAGGTCCGGCACCGGGCACGGGGTCGCCCCGGCGGCGAGCGCGGCCAGGGCGTCCAGCACCGCGGCCACGTCGGCCGGCCGCCACGGCAGGGCCGGCTGGTGCCCGTCGACCTCCTCCAGGACGAGGGCGACCCAGCCGCCGTCGTCGACCGTCCCCAGCAGCCGCGGCACCGGCAGGGACGGCGGCAGCCCCGCGCTGACGCGTCCCTCGCGGCGGTGCAGCTGCGGGCTGTGCGCGTTCGGCTCCGGTCCGACGGCCTTGACGAACGCGCGGCGTCCGGTGGCGGTGACGACCCGGTCGGCGGACCCGGGCGAGAACCCGCCGGCCTGGCTGTCGGCGCGCACGACCGGCGAGCCGAGCACGTCGCCGACCCCGTCGCGCACGTGCGGCGGCAGGTCCCGCCACCGCAGCCTGGCCCCTCCCTCACCGCGCACGCGGTCAGCCTGGCAGGACGGACCGCGCACCTCCACGGGGTTCCGCCCGCCTCACGGGTGCAGGCGGGCGCCCTTGACGACCTTGTCGACGGCGCCGCGCGCGCCGTGCACGGCCAGGCCGACGAGGTCCAGGTCGGCGCCGGCCACGCGGGCGACGACGGCGCGGTTGGCGGCGTCGTGGCCGGTGGCGAACATGTCGGCGGTGAAGACCGCGACGTCGACGCCGCGGACGAGGGCGCGCTGCCGGGCGGTGGCCAGCAGCGCGCCGGTGGCCTCGAAGACGAGGACCGGCTGACCGAGCAGGGGCAGGTAGGCCTGGCCGTCGGCGTCCGCGTACGGCAGCCCCACCAGGTCCGGGTGGCGGGCGGTGACCCCCGAGGCGAGGAACGCGGTGACGTTCAGGCGCTGCCAGGGGGCGAGGTCGTCGCGCAGCAGGACGGCGGTCTTGGTGGCCGGGCGCGGCGGGGCGTCCCCGGTGGCGGGGGCCGTGGTGGTCTCGGTGCTCACCCCTCGATCGTGCGGACCGGTCGCGGGCCGGTCTTGTACGTTCTTGCGGTGGCGAGCAGCGCTGCGGCGGGTCCGGGCCCGGGCGAGTTCGTCCGCAGCCGGCGCCCCGGCGTGCCGGGGGTCGCGGAGGTCCTGCGGGCGCGCTTCACCCGTCACGCCTACCCGATGCACACCCACGACACCTGGACGGTCCTGCTCGTCGACGAGGGCGCCGTGGACTACGGGCTGGAGCGCCACCGGCACGCCGGCGACCGCAGCGCGGTGACGGTCCTGCCCCCGCACGTCGCCCACGACGGTCGGGCGGCGACGCCGGAGGGTTTCCGCAAGCGCGTGGTCTACCTGGAGCCGGACGCGCTGCCGGCCGCCGCGGCGGGGTTCTTCGCGGGCGACCCGGCGCTGGGCGACCCGCGCGCGTGGGACGCGGTCTCCGCGCTGCACGAGGCGGCCAGCCGGCCCGGGGAGGAGTTCGAGGCGGCGGCCCGGGCGGCGCTGGTCGTCGACGCGCTGCGCTCGCGCGCGGCCGGGCGGGCGGAACCGGTGCGGCACGCGGACAGCCCGCTGGCCCGCCGGCTGCGCGACCTGCTCGACGAGCACGTGGTGGACGGGATCGCCCTGGCCGACGCGGCGGCGCTGCTGGGCGCGAGCCCCGCGCACCTGGTGCGGGCGTTCGGCCACCACCACGGCCTGCCGCCGCACGCCTACCTGACGGCCCGGCGCGTGGACCTGGCCCGGCGGCTCCTGCTGGCCGGGACCCGGCCCGCCGAGGCCGCGGCGCGGGCGGGTTTCCACGACCAGTCGCACCTGACGCGGCACTTCCGGCGGGTGCTGGGGACCACGCCCGCGCGGTTCGCCGGGGCGGTGCGGCCGGAGGGGTGAACCCCCGCGAGGACGGGGCGGGCCGCCGGACCGGGTGGTCCGGCGGGCCCGCCCCGCGCGGGGTCAGCGCGCGGTGACGCCGCTCTCGGCCCGGCGCACGACGAGCCCGGAGGACCCGGCGCCCTGCCCGGGGGCGTCGAGGTCGACGGAGAAACCGCCGTCCTCCACGTCCACCTCGACGGTGTCGCCGTCGCGGACGTCGCCGGCGAGGATCGCGCGGGCCAGCCGGTCGCCGATCTCCCGCTGCACCAGCCGGCGCAGCGGCCGCGCCCCGTAGGCGGGGTCGTAGCCGGTGATGGCCAGCCAGTCCTTCGCCGCGTCGCTGACGTCCAGGCTCAGGCGGCGGTCGGCCAGACGCCCGGCCAGCCGCTGCACCTGCAGCTCGACGATGCGGCTGAGCTCCTGCGTCGACAGCGGGTCGAAGACCACGACGTCGTCGAGGCGGTTGAGGAACTCCGGCTTGAAGTTCGCCCGCACCGCGCTCATCACCGCGTCGCGCTTGGTGGCCTGCGACAGCTCCGGGTCGACGAGGAACTGCGAGCCCAGGTTCGAGGTGAGCACGAGGATGACGTTGCGGAAGTCCACCGTGCGGCCCTGCCCGTCGGTCAGGCGACCGTCGTCGAGGACCTGCAGGAGGATGTCGAACACCTCCGGGTGGGCCTTCTCCACCTCGTCCAGCAGCACCACCGAGTACGGCCGGCGGCGCACGGCCTCGGTCAGCTGGCCGCCCTCCTCGTAGCCGACGTACCCGGGCGGGGCGCCGACGAGGCGGGCCACCGCGTGCTTCTCCGAGTACTCGCTCATGTCGATGCGGACCATGGCGCGCTCGTCGTCGAAGAGGAAGTCCGCCAGCGCCTTGGCCAGTTCCGTCTTGCCGACGCCGGTCGGGCCGAGGAACAGGAAGGAACCCGTGGGGCGGTCGGGGTCGTCGACCCCGGCCCGGCTGCGGCGCACCGCGTCCGAGACCGCGCGCACGGCCTCGGCCTGGCCGATGAGCCGGGCGCCGAGGAACTCCTCCATGCGCAGCAGCTTCTCGGTCTCGCCCTCGAGGAGGCGGCCGGCGGGGATGCCGGTCCAGCCGGCGATGACCTCGGCGATGTCGTCGGGGCCCACCTCGTCGGCGACCATCGGCTTGTGCTCGGCGGCCTGGCTCTCGGCGGCCTGCGCCTGCTCCAGCTCGCGCTCCAGCGCGGGGATGCGCCCGTACAGGACCTCGCTGGCCCCGCCCAGGTCACCCTCGCGCTGCAGCCGCTCGGCCTGCGAGCGCAGCTCGTCGATGCGCTGCTTCAGCTCACCGACGCGGTTCAGCCCGGCCTTCTCCTGCTCCCAGCGGGCGGTCAGCGCGGTCAGCTGCTCCTGCCGGTCGGCCAGCTGACCGCGCAGCGCGTCCAGCCGCTCGCGCGAGGCGGCGTCGTCCTCCTTGGACAGCGCCAGCTCCTCCATCCGCAGCCGGTCCACGGCGCGGCGCAGCTCGTCGATCTCCACGGGCGAGGAGTCGATCTCCATGCGCAGCCGGGACGCGGCCTCGTCGACGAGGTCGATGGCCTTGTCGGGCAGCTGGCGGCCGGAGATGTAGCGGTCGGACAGCGTCGCGGCGGCCACGAGGGCGGCGTCGGAGATGGCGACCTTGTGGTGCGCCTCGTACCGCTCGCGCAGGCCGCGCAGGATGCCGATGGTGTCGGGCACGCTCGGCTCGCCGACGAACACCTGCTGGAAGCGGCGCTCCAGCGCGGGGTCCTTCTCGATCCGCTCGCGGTACTCGTCGAGGGTGGTGGCGCCCACGAGGCGCAGCTGCCCGCGGGCGAGCATCGGCTTGAGCATGTTGCCCGCGTCCATCGAGCCCTCGGCGGCGCCGGCGCCCACGACGGTGTGCAGCTCGTCGATGAACGTGACGACCTGCCCCTCGCTGCGCCGGATCTCCTCCAGGACGGCCTTCAGGCGCTCCTCGAACTCCCCGCGGTACTTCGCGCCGGCGACCATGCTGGCCAGGTCCAGGGCGATGAGGCGCTTGCCGCGCAGCGACTCCGGCACGTCCCCGGCGACGATGCGCTGGGCCAGGCCCTCCACGACGGCGGTCTTGCCGACGCCGGGCTCGCCGATGAGGACGGGGTTGTTCTTGGTGCGCCGCGACAGCACCTGCACGACGCGGCGGATCTCGGCGTCGCGGCCGATGACCGGGTCGAGCTTGCCCTCGCGCGCCTGCGCGGTGAGGTCGACGCCGTACTTCTCCAGCGCCTGGTAGGTGCCCTCGGGGTCGGGGGTGGTGACCTTCGCGCCGCCGCGCACGTCCGGCAGCGCGTCGAGGAGGGCGTCGCGGGTGGCGCCGACGGCGCGCAGCGCCTCCCCGGCCGCCGACTGCCCGGCGGCGGCGCCGAGCAGCAGGTGCTCGGTGGAGACGTAGGCGTCGTCGAGGGCGCGCGCCTCGTCGCCGGCGGCCTGCATGAGCTGCACGGCGGGGCGCGACAGCTGCGGCTGGGCCACGGCGCTGCCGGAGGCGCTGGGCAGCGAGGCCAGCGCGCCGTCGACGCGGCGCACGAGCGTCGCGCGGTCGGCGCCGACGGCGGTGAGCAGGTGGCCGGCGACGCCGTTCTCCTGCGCGACGAGCGCGGCGAGCACGTGCAGCGGCTCGACCTGCGGGTGACCGGCCGTGGTGGCGCGGCCGACGGCGTCGGCCAGGGCCTCCTGCGCGCGGGTCGTGAGCTTGAGGTCCACGGGCTACCTCCTGGCGAGTGCGTGTGCGGGGTCGCTGGGCACAACACTGCCAGAGTTGAGCTTGTTCCGCTCAACTCACAGGACCGGAAGTCCCGCCCCCGCGGTGATCATGGACGGTCGAGCGCTCACCCATCCATGATCACGAGGGGTGGGCGGACCTCACCGCCTCCTCCCCCGTGATCTTGCCGGGATTCCCAGCAAGATCACGGAGGGGTGGGGCGGATCCACGGGAGGGGGTGGCGGGAGAGCGGGACCGGGGTCAGGGGGCGGTGGGGACGTCGCCGCACTTGGCGGGGTCGGCGTACTGCTCGGCGTCCAGGACCACGGCGTCCGAGACCACGGCCGCACCGCCCGCGACGACGACGTAGCAGGGCTGCAGCCGCACGAGCTCCGCCCGCGTCACCTCCGGCAGCCGGTCGCGCTCGGTCAGCAGCAGCGGCCCGGCGAGCATCGTCGAGGGGCCCAGCGACAGGGCGTCAGCGCTGGAGGTGCCCGAGGCCAGGTAGACGATCGCGGTCGTCTCGGCGTCCCAGAACGTCGAGGACACGTCGGCCGCGGTCTCGTAGCGGTCCCGGCCGGACAGGCGCACGGCACCGGCGCCCACGTCGGTCGCGGCGGTGGTGGCCTCCGGGCCCGCCCCCGCGGGGGTGGCGCCGCTCGCCCGCAGGGCCTGCACGGCGGCCGAGGAGCGGGCCGCGTCGCTCTTGCCGGTGCCGACGGCGACGGCGCTGCCGGCGGTGGCGAGCCCCGCGGTCACGGCGACGGCGGCGGACACGGCGAGGATCTTCTTGCGCTGCACGGTGACTCCCGTCTCGAGGAACCCGCCGCCGGGGGCGGCGGGCCGTGCGACGAGCGTGCGCGCTGCGTGAGCTCGATGCCCCGGGCACCCGTCCGCGGGAGGGCCGGGCGGGTGACGCCGTCACCCGGGCGCCACCGGGCGTCACCCGGACGTCCCAGCGCTGGCAGAGTGGGCGCCGTGTCCGCGCGGGAGCTGGTCGTCCTCGGCACCGCCAGCCAGGCCCCCACCCGCACGCGCAACCACAACGGCTACCTGCTGCGCTGGGACGGCACCTCCGTCCTCTTCGAGGCCGGCGAGGGCACCCAGCGCCAGATGGTCCTGGCCGGTGTCGCCTCCCCCCGCGTGGAGCGCGTCTGCGTCAGCCACCGGCACGGCGACCACTGCCTCGGTGTGCCCGGCGTGCTGGCCCGGATGGCCCTGGACGCCCCCGGCCGCACCGTCACCGTCCACGGACCCCGCGACGCCGAGGCCCACCTGCGGGCGCTGGCGGCCGTCGCCGACGCCGACGTCCACGCCCTCGTCGAGGCCGTCGACGCCACCCACGACGACGACGTCCCCGTCGCCGAGGTCGCCGGCGCGCGCCTGAGCGCCCGGCTGCTCGACCACCGCGTCCCCGCCGTCGGCTACCGCCTCGCCGAACCCGACGGGCGCCGCTTCGTCCCCGGCGCGCTGGCCGCCGCCGGCGTCGCGGGCCCCGACGTCGGGCGCCTGCAGCGCGAGGGCGTCCTGCGCGGCGTGCGGCTCGCCGACGTCACCGAGCCGCGCCCCGGGCAGGTGTTCGCCATCGCGATGGACACCCGCGACCACCCGGCCCTCGACGCCGTCCTGCGCGGCGCCGACCTCGCCGTCGTCGAGTCCACGTTCCTGGACCGCGACCGCGACCTCGCCGAGCGCTACGCCCACCTGACCGCCCGCCAGGCCGCGACCGCCGCCGCGCGCGCCGGGGTGCGCCGCCTCGTCCTGACCCACTTCTCCCAGCGCTACACCGACCCCGGTGAGTTCGCCGCCGAGGCCCGCGCGGCCCTCGCCGACGCCGGCGCGGACGTCGAGGTGCACGTGGCCGCCGACCTCGACGTCGTGCCCGTCCCCGCGCGCCGCTGACCCGGCGGGCGCGTGAGACGGCTCACACGCCCCTCAAGGCGGGCCCGTGCACCGCCGACGACACCGTGGACGCTCCTCCGCGGGTCCGGCCCCGGGCGCCGGGGACGACCGACCGGCACCGCCGCCGTGCTCCCCACACCCGGAGGAACCCGATGTTCGCCAAGCGCCGCGACCCCGCCCCGCAGACCCTCAAGCAGCTCGCCGAGCAGCAGGCCGACGTCGAGGCCGTCACCGCCGTCGTCGTCGCCCTGGCCGCCGCCACGACCGTCGACCAGGCCGTCGGCACCGCCCTGGACGTCGTGCGCGACCGCTTCGACTGGGCGTACGGCTCCTACTGGCGCCTGGACCCCGCCGCCCGCGTCCTGCGCTTCGCCGTCGAGCGCGGCGACGCCGGCGAGGAGTTCCGCCGGGTGACGCTGGACGCCAGCTTCGCCGAGGGCGTCGGGCTGTCCGGGCGCGCCTGGCGCCAGCGCGACCTCGTCTTCGTCCCCGACCTCGGCGAGCTCGCCGACTGCGTGCGCGCCCCCGCCGCCGTGCGCGCCGGCGTGCGCAGCGGCATCTGCTTCCCCGTCGTGGAGGACGGGCAGGTCGTCGGGACGATGGACTTCTTCACCACCGAGCGCATCGAGCCCTCCCCCGGCCGCCTGGCCGTGCTGCGCACCGTCGGCGTCCTCGTCTCCGAGGCCATCACCCGCGTCGCCGAGTCCGTGCGGCGCGAGAAGTCCGCGCAGGACACCGAGGCCGTCTCCACCGTCATCCGCGAGCTGGTCACCGCCCGCGACGAGCAGCAGGCCCTGACGACCGCGCTGGAGACCATCCGCCGCGACTTCGACTGGCAGTACGGCTCGTTCTGGCGCCTGGACGAGGACGCGCAGGTCCTGCGGTTCGCGCAGGAGTCCGGCGACGCCGGCGAGGAGTTCCGCCGCGTCACCCGCAGCGCCTCCTTCGCCAAGGGCGTCGGGCTGTCCGGGCGCACCTGGGCCCGCCAGGACCTCGTCTTCGTGGAGGACCTCGGTGAGCTCACCGACTGCGTGCGCCGCCCCGCCGCCCAGGCCGCGGGCGTGAAGTCCGGCGTGTGCCTGCCCATCACCGTCGGCGGGAAGTTCATCGGCACGATGGACTTCTTCGCCACCCGCACGCTGATCATGCACCCGAGCCGGCAGAGCGCCCTGCGCAACACCGCCTTCCTCGTCGGCCAGGCGCTGGAGCGCTTCGCCTCCGAGGCGCGGCTGCGCGAGGCCGGCGGGCAGCTGCTGGCCTCCATCGACGAGGTCGACGCCAACGTCGCCTCCGCCTCCGCCGTCGCCGCGCGCGGCGAGCAGCTCGCCGACGAGGCCAACGCGCAGGTCGCCGCCCTCGGCGAGGCCAGCCAGCAGATCGACCAGGTCGTGCGGGCCATCCAGTCGATCGCCGCGCAGACCAACCTGCTCGCCCTCAACGCGACCATCGAGGCCGCGCGCGCCGGGGACGCCGGCCGCGGGTTCGCCGTCGTGGCCGGGGAGGTCAAGGAGCTGTCGACCGAGACGGCCCGCGCCACGGCCGACGTCAGCGCGACCGTGGCGGCGATCCAGGCGCGCGTCCAGGAGGTCGTGGCCTCCCTCGGCGACATCCACAGCGCCGTCGCGGAGATCAACCGCACGCAGGAGCTCATCAGCGGAGTCCTGACCGAGCAGCGCTCGACGACCCGGGCGATCCTCGACTGACCCCTCCCGGCCGCCCCCGCTGCCGGCTCCCCTCCCCGCCCCCTCCACCCCACCGTGATCTTGCTGGGATTCCCAGCGAGATCACGGTGATCACGGATGGGTGAGGACTCAACCGTGCATGATCACGGCGGGTGGAGAGCGAGGAGGGGCGGCGGAACCGCAGGCGGGTGGACGCGGGTGGAGGCTGGCGTGCGGGTCAGCGCTTGCGCAGGGCGCGGGCCTCCTCGGCGCGGGCGACCACCTCGGTCAGGTCCGCGCCGGTGGCGGCGGTGACCGCGGCGGCCACCGCGCCCTCCAGGAACGGCGCGTCCACCAGCGCCACCCGCTCCAGCTCCTCGTCGTCCAGGTCGGCCAGCCACGCCTTCGCCATCAGCACCGCGCTGCCCAGGTCCACCAGGACCGCGACGTCGTCGCCGGCGTCCAGGCCGCGGCGGGCGGCGGCCTCCAGCGCGCCGGCGTCCGTGCCCAGCCGCCCGTCCGCCGTGCCGCCCACCGCCTCCAGCACCGCCCCGCCGGCGACCTGACCGGCCAGCTCCGCCACCCCCGCCGCCGCCGTCGCGCTGTGCGAGAGCAGGACCAGCCGCACGCTCACGCGGGACCCCCCAGCGCGTCCGCGAGCGCCCGCAGCAGCAGCACCGACGACACCGCGCCCGGGTCGCGGTGCCCGGCGCTGCGCTCGCCCAGGTAGCTGGCCCGGCCCTTGCGCGCGACCAGCGCGTCGGTGGACTCCGCGCCCTCCTGCGCCGCGCGCACCGCGGCCCCCACCGCCTCCGGCAGCGCCGTCCCCGCCGCCACCTCCCGCTCCAGCGCCTCCACGGCCGGCAGCAGGGCGTCGACCATCGTCGCGTCGCCGACCTCCGCGCCGCCCAGGCGCACCACCGCGTCCACGCCCGCGCGCAGCGCCCGCGCCAGCTCCGGCCCGCCCGCGGCGTCCACCCCCACCAGCGCCTTGCCCACCCGGCGCAGCGCCGTCCCGTACAGGGGGCCGCTGGCCCCGCCGACCGTGCTCACCAGCGTCGTGCCCGCCGCGCGCAGCACGTCCGCGGCCGTCGCCGGCGCGTCCGGGCCGTCCAGGGCCGCCAGCACCGCGACGGCCCCCCGGCGCAGGTTCACCCCGTGGTCGGAGTCGCCGATCGGGCGGTCCAGGTCGGTCAGCTCGACCGCGGACTCCTGCACCAGCTCGGCGAACCGGCGCACCCAGGCGCGCGCGGCGTCCGCGTCCAGCGCCGTCCCCCCCACCGCGCTCACCGGCCCCAGCGCAGCGCCGGCGTCTGCACCGGCGCGTCCCACCAGCGGGTCAGCCGCTCGTCCAGGCGGCACACGCTGACCATGCTGCCCTGCATCTCCAGGCTCGTGACGTAGTTGCCCACCAGCGCGCGGACCACCCGCCCGCCGCGCTCCTCCACGGCCGCGCGCACGTCCGCGGCCAGCACGTACAGCTCCAGCAGCGGCGTGCCGCCCATCCCGTTGACCATGAGCAGCACCTCCCCGTCCAGGGGCATGTCGTCGGCGATCGCCGTCACGCTCGTGCGCGCCACCTCCCGCGCCGGGGCCAGCGGCACCCGCTCGCGGCCCGGCTCGCCGTGGATGCCGATGCCGACCTCCATCTCGCCGGCCGCCAGGTCGAAGCCCGGCCGGTCCGAGCCGGGTGTCGTGCACGCCGTCAGCGCCACCCCGAAGCTGCGGCTGCGCGAGACCACCTCGCGGCCCAGCGCGGCCAGCTCCGCCAGCTCCAGCCCCTCCTCCGCCGCGGCGCCCACGACCTTCTCCACGAACAGGGTGGCGCCCGTGCCGCGCCGGCCCGCCGTCCACGTGCTGTCGGTGACGGCCACGTCGTCGTCGACGAGCACCGTCTCCACCCGCACGTCCTCCTCGTCGGCCTCCTCCGCCGCCATCCGGAAGTTCAGGACGTCGCCGGTGTAGTTCTTCACCACGTGCAGGACGCCCGCGCCGGAGTCCACGGCCTTCGTGGCCGCCAGCACCTGGTCCGGCACGGGCGAGGTGAACACCGCGCCGCAGCAGGCGGCGTCGAGCATCCCGTGGCCGACGAACCCCGCGTGCAGGGGCTCGTGGCCCGACCCGCCCCCGGAGACGAGGCCGACCTTGCCCGGCCGGGGCCCGCCGGCGCGGCGCACCACCCGGTTCTCCAGGTCAACGTGCAGGTCGGGGTGGCAGGCGGCCATGCCGCGCAGCGCGTCGGGGACGGCTTCGGCGGGGTCGTTGAGCAGCTGGGCCACGGTTCCTCCAGGAGGCGCGACGCCGCGGCCGCCGGGAGCGTCCGCGCTGACGTGATCGGCAAGCTAGGCACGCCGCCGACGGGTGTCAACGGACCTCCGGCGGGGCCGCCCGGGCGGTCGCCGGAGCGCTCGCGCGGGCCGTCCTCAGCGCTCGCGCGGGCGCAGCTGCAGGGCCATCGCCTCCACCGCCAGCAGCGGGGCGACGTTCTGCGCCAGGCGCTCGCGGGCCAGCTGGACCGCCTCCGTGCGGCGCACCGTCTCCTCCGGGGAGCACTCGGCGGCCGCCCGGCGCAGCGCCGCGGCCACGTCGCCGTTGACCAGCTCCACCGGCGCGCCCAGCTGCACCACCAGCACGTCGCGGTAGAAGCCCAGCAGGTCCACCAGCGCGCGGTCCAGCACGTCGTTCTGCGCGCGCCGCGCCCGCCGCTTCTGGTCCTCCTCCAGCGCCCGCACCTGCGCGCGCACCGCCGGCGGCACCGGGGAGGGGCCGTCGGCGCCCAGCGAGCGCATCAGCTCCGCCTTCTCCCGGGCGTCGCGCTCGGCGGTGGACGCGCTCGCCTCCTCCGCGGCGACCTCCACCAGCTCCCCGGCCGCCACGACCGCGTCGCCGACCCCGCGCAGCCGCTCCGGCAGCCGCAGGACCTCCCGGCGCCGGATGCGCGCACCCTCGTCGCGGGCCAGGCGCCGGGCCAGCCCGACGTGGCTCTGCGCCGCGCGCGCCGCGAACGCCGCCATCGCCGGGTCCACGCCGTCGCGGCGCACCAGCAGCTCGGCCACCGCGTCGGCCGGCGGCACCCGCAGCGGCACGTGCCGGGCGCGCGAGCGGATCGTGGGCAGCACGTCGTCGACGGCCGGCGCGCACAGCAGCCACACCGTCTGCGGCGGCGGCTCCTCGATGGTCTTCAGCAGCACGTTGCCGGACGTCTCGTTGAGCCGGTCGGCGTCCTCCACGACGATCACCCGCCAGCGGCCCACCGACGGGCGCCGCTGCGCCGTGGCGATGAGCGGCTCGACGTCCTGGCGGCGGATCCACGTGTGCTCGGTGGCGAACACCGTCACGTCGGCGTGCGCGCCCGACAGCGCCGTGCGGCAGCCCGCGCACGTCCCGCAGCCCACCCGCGCCGGGTCCTCGCACGCCAGGGCCGCGGCGAACGCGCGGGCGGCCACGGACCGCCCCGAGCCCGGCGGGCCCGTCAGCAGCCAGGCGTGCGTCATGCCCGCCGCCGCGACCCCGGCCACGGCCGCGGCGCTCGCGGTCGTGGCGGCGGCCGCCGCGCGCGCCGCCGCGGCCGCGCGCGACAGCACCGCCACGGCCGGCTCCTGGCCGACGACCTGCGACCACACGCCGCTCGTCGCGCCCGGGGCCCCCGGCGGCGCGGCGCTCACGCCCGCCCCGCCCCGGTGGCCGCCCCCAGCAGCTCCGCGACCCGCCCGCGCACCCGCGCCGCGACCACGTCCGCCGGCGCCGTCGCGTCCAGGACCAGGTAGCGGGCGGGGTCGCGGCGGGCCAGCAGCAGGAACTGCTCGCGCACCCGCGCGTGGAAGGCCCGCGACTCCGCCTCCAGCCGGTCCTCCCCCGCCCGGGAGGTGTCGCGCCCCCGCCGGGCCGCGGCCGTCGCCGGGTCCACGTCCAGCACCACCGTCAGGTCCGGGAGCAGCCCGGCCGTCGCCCACGCCGACAGGCGCTCCACCTCGTCCACCGCCAGCGCGCGCCCGGCGCCCTGGTAGGCCAGCGAGGAGTCCACGTACCGGTCGGTGACGACCACCGCGCCGCGCGCCAGCGCCGGGCGCACGACCTGCGCGACGTGCTGGGCGCGGTCGGCGGCGAACAGCAGCGCCTCCGCGCGCGGGTCCAGCGCCGGCCCGCCCGGGGCGGCCAGCACCAGCGCGCGCACCTCGCGGCCCAGCTCCGTGCCGCCCGGCTCGCGCGTCACGACCACCTCGCGGCCGGTGCCGGCGAGGTGCTCGGCCAGCAGCCGCACCTGCGTGGACTTGCCCGAGCCGTCACCGCCCTCCAGGGCGACGAAGGTCCCCGGGAGGGCGGTATCGGTCACGGTCGCCAGGGTAGGACCCGGCGCCGACACCGCCCCGGGACCGCCCCGGACCCGCCCGGGCCCGCTCAGCCCTCCGCCGGCGCCGTCTTCTTCGCCGCCGTCTTCCGGGCGGCGGTCTTCTTCGCGGCCGTCTTCTTCGCCGGAGCCGTCTTCTTCGCCGCGGTCTTCTTCGGCGCCGGGCCCTTGGCGCGCTTGTCCGCCAGCAGCTCCGCGGCCCGCTCCAGCGTCAGCGTCTCCGGGTCGTCGTCCTTGCGCAGCGTCGCGTTGGTCGTCCCGTCCGTCGCGTACGGGCCGAAGCGGCCGTCCTTGACGACGATCGGCTGCCCCGTCTCCGGGTCCGGGCCCAGCTCCTTCAGCGGCGGCCGCGCCACCTGCCCGCGGCGCGTCTTGGGCTGCGCGTACACCGCCAGCGCCTCCGCCAGCGTGATGTCGAAGATCTGGTCCTCGCTCGCCAGCGACCGCGAGTCGGTGCCGCGCTTGAGGTACGGCCCGTAGCGGCCGTTCTGCGCGGTGATCTCCTCGCCGGACTCCGGGTCGGCGCCGACCACCCGGGGCAGCGACAGCAGCGCCAGCGCCTGCTCCAGCGTGACGGTCTCCACGGACATGTCCTTGAACAGCGACGACGTGCGCGGCTTGGTCTTCGCCGCCTTCTTGGCGGTCTTCTTCGCCGCGGCGCGCTCCTCGACGGCCGTGGCCGGCGCGTCGTCCTCGATCAGCTCGGTGACGTACGGGCCGTAGCGGCCCACCCGCGCCACCACGGTGCGGCCGCTCGCCGGGTCCTGCCCCAGCACGCGGTCGTCGTCGGACTGGGAGGTCAGCAGCTCGCGCGCCTTCTCCACCGTCATCTCGTCCGGCGCGACGTCCTCGGGCACCGACGCCTTCAGCAGCTCACCGGTCTCGGCGTCCGGGCCCTCCAGGTACGGGCCGTAGCGACCCACCCGCAGGACGATGCCCTCGCCGATCGGGACCGTGGAGATCTCCCGGGCGTCGATCGAGCCCAGGTCGTCGGCCAGGCCCTTGATGCCCTCCGCGGCACCGGTGGCGGCACCGCCGGACGGAGCGCCGTCCGGGGCCGCGGCCGCGCCGGCCGGACCCGCCGGGCCGCCCGCGCCGAAGTAGAAGCGCGTCAGCCAGTCCACCCGCTCGGCCTCGCCGCGGCTGATCGCGTCGAGGTCGTTCTCCATCTCGGCGGTGAAGTCGTAGTCCACCAGCCGCGGGAAGTGCTCCTCCAGCAGCCGCGTCACCGCGAACGCCAGCCAGGTGGGCACCAGCGCGGAACCCTTGTAGCGCACGTACCCGCGGTCGAC
The DNA here is from genome assembly GCF_041020755.1 of Kineococcus terrestris. Lineage (NCBI taxonomy): Bacteria > Bacillati > Actinomycetota > Actinomycetes > Kineosporiales > Kineosporiaceae > Kineococcus > Kineococcus terrestris. The sequence goes on from NZ_JBEUEI010000016.1 coordinate 54,803, forward strand.
GATCGTGGAGATGATCGAGGCGAACGTGGAGGGGCGACCGATCCCCTTCTCCTCCAGCGTCTTCACCAGCGTCGCCTCGGTGTAGCGCGGCGGCGGGGACGTCTCGTGCACGTCCGCGGCCAGGTCCGCCACGCTCAGCGCCCGCCCGCGCTCCAGCGGCGGCAGCCGGCGCTCGGTGTCCGCGGCGTCCGGTCCGGCGTCGCGGACCTCGTCGCGGCCCTCCTCGTAGGCGGCGAGGAACCCGCGGAACGTGATGATCGTGCCGCTCGCGGAGAACTCCGCGTCGCGCCCGTCGGCCGACGTCGCGCCCAGGCGCACCGTGGCCGTCGTGCCCCGCGCGTCGTGCATCTGCGAGGCGACCGTGCGCTTCCAGATGAGGTCGTACAGGCGGAACTCGTCCCCGCGCAGCTCCCCCGACACCTGCGCCGGGGTGCGGAACGTCTCACCGGCGGGGCGGATCGCCTCGTGCGCCTCCTGCGCGTTCTTCGACTTCGAGGCGTACGCGCGCGGGGCGTCCGGCACGTACTCGGGCCCGTACAGCTCGCGGGCCTGCGCCCGCGCCGCCGACAGCGCCTGCGCCGACAGCTGGATCGAGTCGGTGCGCATGTAGGTGATGTAGCCGCCCTCGTACAGCCGCTGCGCCGCGCGCATCGTGGCGCGCGCGTTCAGCCGCAGCTTGCGCGAGGCCTCCTGCTGCAGGGAGGAGGTGATGAACGGCGCCGCCGGGCGCCGCGAGTACGGCTTCTCCTCCACCGAGCGCACCGCGAACGCCGCGTCGTCCAGCGAGCGCGCCAGCGCCTGGGCGGCCGCCGCGTCCAGGTGCGCGACGCCCGCCGAGGCCGAGGAGCGCTTCAGCTCGCCGGTGTCCTCGAAGTCGCGGCCCGTGGCCACGCGGGCGCCGTCCAGCTGCACCAGGCGCGCGGAGAACTCGCCCGCCTCCCCCTGGGGGCTGAAGCGGCCCGTCACGTCCGCGTACGAGGCCGCCCGGAACGCCATGCGCTCGCGCTCGCGCTCCACGCACAGGCGGGTCGCCACCGACTGCACGCGCCCGGCGGACAGGCCCGCGCGCACCTTGCGCCACAGCACCGGCGACAGCTCGTAGCCGTACAGGCGGTCCAGGATGCGGCGGGTCTCCTGCGCGTCGACGAGGCGGTCGTCGATGTCGCGCATCTCCTGCGCGGCCTGGCGGATCGCCTCGCGGGTGATCTCGCCGAACACCATCCGGCGGTACGGCACGCGCGGCTGCAGCGCCTGCACCAGGTGCCAGGCGATGGCCTCGCCCTCGCGGTCGCGGTCGGTGGCCAGGACGAGCTCGTCGACCTCCTTGAGCGCGCGCTTGAGCTCGGCGACCGTCTTGCGCTTGTCCGCGTCGACGACGTAGTAGGGGTCGAACCCGTTCTCCACGTCCACGGCGAACTTGCCGTAGGGGCCCTTCTTGACGTCCTCGGGCAGCTGCGAGGGCTGGGGCAGGTCGCGGATGTGGCCGGCGCTGGCCTCCACGCGGTACCCGGGACCCAGGTAGTCGGCGATCTTGGCGATCTTGCTGGCCGACTCCACGATCACGAGCCGGCGCAGGCCGTCGCTCGTGCCCGCGCTCGTCTGGGACTTCCCCGCCACCGACTGCCGTCCTCCCCGCGCCTGCGGCGCACCCCCCGCCCGGCGCACCGCCGGCCGTCTCGTCCACGTCGTCCGCCCGCCAGCCTCGCACGCCGTCCCGGCAGCGGGCGAACGCCCCGCGGCGCCCGGGGGTGCCCGCGGGGTCCCTCAGGCCCCCGGCAGGAGCAGCAGCCCGTCGCGCACCAGGTCCCGCACCCGCGGCAGCAGACGGGCCCGCAGCGCGGCGGCGTCCTCCTCCAGCAGCACCGCCAGACCGGCCGCGACCTGCCCCACCGTCAGCTCCCCGTCGCACGCCCCGACCAGGCCCGCGAGGTCCCCGTCGGCCTGCACGACGCGGCGCAGCCCACCGCCCTGGCGCAGCAGCACCACGCGCGGGTCCGGCTCCCCCGGAGCGTGGTAACGCTCGTCGCTGACGTCCGGCGCCACCCGCAGCGCCGTGCCCGCCAGCGCCTCGTCGTCCATCCCGGCCAGCCGGTCGTGGGCGGCCAGCCCCGCGGCGAACACCCCGCCCAGCGGGTCGTCCACCCCCGACAGGACCTCCTCGAAGCGGCGCAGCGTCGGCGGCCCGTCCACCGGCCGGCGCAGCGTCACCACGCCGAAGCCGACGCCCGTGACGCCGCGGGCCTCGAAGTCGTCCAGCCACGCCGCGTACAGCTCGTCGAACGCCGCACCGGGCTTCTGGCCGCCGTCGCGGATCCACGTCTCGGCGTACAGGGCCGGGTCGGCGACCTCGCGCTGCACGACCCACGCGTCCAGGCCCGTGCCCTCCAGCCAGCCCTCCAGGCGCTGCGCCCAGTCGTCCTCGCCGTGGTACTCCCAGTTGCCCAGCAGCTGCGCCACCCCGCCGGGCGCCAGGACACCGCCGACCTGCTGGAACAGCCGGCGCACCAGGCTGTCGCCGGGCATCCCGCCGTCGCGGTACTCGTACTGCGGCACGCCCTCCCGGCGCGGGGTGATGACGAACGGCGGGTTCGAGACCACGAGGTCGAACAGCTCGCCGTCGGCGACCGGCTCCAGCAGGGAGCCCTGCCGCAGGTCCAGCGCGACGCCGTTGAGGGCGGCGTTGACGGCCGCGAGGTCCAGCGCGCGCTCGGAGGTGTCCGTGGCCACGACGCGGCGCGCGTGCCGGGCCGCGTGGAGGGCCTGCACCCCGCAGCCGGTGCCCACGTCCAGCACCGAGCCCACGGGCGTGCGGACCGTGGCCCGCGCCAGCGTCAGGGACGCCCCGCCGACGCCGAGGACGTGGTCGGGGGCCAGCGCGCTGCCGGTGGCCAGCTCGCCCAGGTCCGAGACCAGCCACCAGTCCGCCGGGGCGGCGGCGTCGTCGTCCACGCGGTACGGGCGCAGGTCCACCAGCGGGCGCACCGCGTCGCCCGGGGCGGCGCCCGCCGCGGCCACCAGGCCGAGGGCGGCCGCGCCGTCGGTGCCGGTGCGCGGCAGCGCCGCGTCCACCTCGGCCCGCGTCACCTCCCGGCCGAGCGTGCAGCAGCGCAGCAGCACCGACGCCGCCCCGCCCGCGCGCTCGGCGGCCCGCAGCGCCGGCAGCGCCTGCTCGCGGTCCAGCGCGCGGGAGGCGACGTCGCCGACCAGCTCCTGCACGCCGTCGACGGTGTAGCCGGCCTCGGCGAGGTCCTCGCGCAGCCGGGCCAGCAGTTCCCTGGGATCCACCCCGCGATCCTGCCAAGGCGCCCGGCACCCGCCCGGGGGCGGGTGCCGGGTCGGCCGGGTCGGCGGGGTCGTCAGTCGCGGTCGGCGCGGCGGGCGCGGCGCTCGCGGCCCGTCAGGTCCACCGCGCCGTCCCTCAGCGCGTCCTCCTCGCCGGCGACCGCGCGCCCCGGCCCGGTGGTGGGCGCCGACATGTCCACGCGGCGGCTGCGGCTGATCACCACCGCGACGACGATGACGGCCGTGGCCGCGGCGGCGATGCCGTAGCGCAGCCAGTTGTTCGCGTCCGGGCCGATGCTCAGCGTCACCACGGCGGGCGCCACGAGCAGCGCGACGAGGTTCATCACCTTCAGCAGCGGGTTGATCGCCGGGCCCGCGGTGTCCTTGAACGGGTCGCCGACGGTGTCGCCGATGACCGTCGCCGCGTGCGCCTCGGAGCCCTTGCCGCCGTGCAGGCCGTCCTCGACGAGCTTCTTCGCGTTGTCCCACGCGCCGCCGGAGTTGGCCAGGAACACGGCCATGAGGACACCGGCGGCGATCGCGCCGCCCAGGAACCCGGCCAGCGGGCCGACGCCCAGGCCGAAGCCCACCGCGATGGGCGCGAACGCCGCCAGCAGGCCCGGGGTCGCCAGCTCGCGCAGCGCGTCGCGCGTGCACAGGTCCACGACGCGGCCGTGGTCCGGCTCCTCCTCGCCCGTCATGATCCCCGGGCGCTCGGCGAACTGCCGGCGGACCTCCACGACCACCGCGCCGGCCGAGCGGCCCACCGCGTTCACGGCCAGGCCGGAGAACAGGAACACCACGGCCGCGCCCAGCAGCACCCCGACCAGCGTCGTCGGCGTCGTGATGCTGACGTCGCCGATGGTGCGGCTCAGGTACGCCGACGGCGCCTCCTGCAGGGTGGCCTGCACCTCCTGGATCCGGGAGAGCACCGCCTCCTGGTAGGAGCCGAACAGCGCGGTGGCCGCCAGCACGGCCGTGGCGATCGCGATGCCCTTGGTGACGGCCTTCGTGGTGTTGCCGACGGCGTCCAGCTCGGTGAGGACCGCCGCGCCGTCGCCGTCGACGTCGCCGCTCATCTCCGCGATGCCCTGCGCGTTGTCGCTGACGGGGCCGAAGGTGTCCATCGCGACGATGACGCCGACCGTGGTCAGCAGGCCGCAGCCGGCCAGCGCGATGAGGAACATCGCCAGCGTGAGCACCCCGCCGGCCAGCAGGAACACCGCGAACACGGCACCGGCCAGCACGAGCGTCGTGTAGACCGCCGACTCCAGGCCCAGGCCGATGCCGGAGAGGACGACCGTGGCCGCGCCCGTGCGCGCGGAGTCCGCCACGTCGCGGGTCGGGGTGGCCTCGGTGCCGGTGAAGTGGCCGGTGATCCACAGGATGAGCACGGCCAGCAGGACGCCGAGGAACACCGCCGCCAGCGCCACCAGCCGCGGGTCGCCGTCGAGGATGCGGACGTCGTCGGCGGCGCCGGGCAGTTCGGCGAACGTGCCGGGCAGGTAGAGGAAGCAGGCCACGGCCGTGCCGACGAGGGCGATGACCGCCGAGACGTAGAAGCCGTTCTGGATGGACGTCAGGCCCGAGACCCCGGGCCGGGCGCGCACCAGCACCACGCCCAGCGCCGCGGTGACCGCGCCGATCGCCGGCACCAGCAGCGGCAGGACCAGACCGGCCTCGCCGAAGGCGATCTGCCCGAGGATGACACCGGCGACGATGGTGACGGCGTAGCTCTCGAACAGGTCGGCGGCCATGCCGGCGCAGTCGCCGACGTTGTCGCCGACGTTGTCGGCGATGGTCGCCGGGTTGCGCGGGTCGTCCTCCGGGATGCCCTGCTCGATCTTGCCGACGAGGTCGGCGCCGACGTCGGCGGCCTTGGTGAAGATGCCGCCGCCCACGCGCATGAACATCGCCAGCAGCGCGGCGCCGAAGCCGAAGCCCTCCAGCACGGTGGGCGCGTCCGAGCGGAACACCAGCACGGTGACCGCGGCGCCCAGCAGGCCCAGGCCGACGGTCGTCATGCCGACCACGCCGCCGGTGCGGAAGGCGATGCGCATGCCCGTCTCGCGCCCGCCCGCCCCCTCGCGCGCGGCGGCGGCGACGCGCAGGTTGGCGCGCACCGCCAGGGACATGCCCAGGTAGCCGATCGCGGCGGAGAACACGGCGCCGACGAGGAACGCGGCGCTGCGGGCGGCCCGCAGGTCCCAGCCCTCCGCGGGCAGCGCCAGCAGCAGCACCACGACGGCCGCCGCGAACCACACCAGGGTGCGGAACTGCCGCCGCAGGTACGCCGAGGCGCCCTCCTGCACGGCGGCGGCGATGGTGCGCATCCCCTCGGTGCCCTCGCCGTGGGCGAGGACCTGCCGGCGGAAGACCACCGCGGCGGCCAGCGAGGCGAGGGCGACGACGGCGACCCCCGCGACCACCACCTGGCCCGTGCCGGTGAGGTCGGTCGCGCCGGCCGGGGCCGGTGCGACGGCGGGGAGAGCGCTCAGGGTGGCGAGAGGCATCCGGTCCTCCTCGACGCGGGGCGGTGCCGGCGCCGTCAGGACGCCATGATCACCGAGGTCGGACCAGACTAGGGCCGCCCGCCGCCGACTGCTACGCGGCGCGCGGCCCCGTCACCGCGCGTACCGCGAGGCGCGGGCCAGCGGTGCGCCCGGCACGTCGGCGGGCTCCTCCGGGGGCAGCTGCCACGACAGCAGCACGCCCCCCTCGCCGCCGGCCTCCCGCGGGTCGTCCGTGGTCCCCGGGACGGCGACCAGGTCGGCCATGCCCTCCAGCAGGGCCAGGGCCAGCGGGTCCTCCGGCTCGGTCTCCGGCGGCAGCGGCGCGCCGTCGTGGCGGCGTTCCAGGACCGTCACCTCGAGGCGGCGGTCGTCGTCGCACAGGCGCATGTCGACGAGGCCGTCGGCGGGGCTGCGCCCGACGGCGCGGGCGCACGCCTCACCGATGGCGATGCGGATCTCGTCCAGCTGGCCCTCGCCGAAGCCGGCGCGGCGGGCGACCGAGACGGCCACCAGTCGCGCCGTGCGCACGTGCTCGGCCAGCGGCGAGAACCGCAGGGCGACGGTCGGCACGTCCTCAGGAGGTGGCGCCGGCCCCGTCCACGGACGCCGAGGCCGCGATCGCGTCGGCGACGGTGTCGTGGATGGGGAAGACCTTCGTCAGGCCCGTGATGCGGAAGACCTTGAGGATCTTCTCGCGCTGGCACACCAGGTGCAGGGAGCCGTCGTGCGAGCGGACCCGCTTGAGACCGCCGACGAGCACACCGAGCCCGGTGGAGTCGAGGAACTCCACGCCCTCCATGTCCACCACGAGGTGGTGGTGCCCGGCGCCCACGAGTTCGTTGAGCCGCTCGCGCAGGGTCGGTGCCGTGTAGACGTCGATCTCACCGGACACCTCGACGACGGTCCGGCCGCTCTCCTCGCGGCTGGTCACCGACAGGTCCACGCAGACCCCTCCTCGCTGCTGGCCGTTCTCCGGCGCGCCGATCGGCGCGCCCCTGGCATTCAACCATCGCGCTGCGTGAGGGGCGCGTCGTGGAGCGCAGCCGCGGCCCGGCGCGGACCGCGGCGGGGGCAGACTCCCCGCGTGAGCGCGCGCACCGGCACCCCGGACCCCGCGGGCCCGGGCGCCGCGGCCGGACCCGCCCGGGCGCTGCTGGGGCGGGGGGCGGCCACGGGCCGGCTGCGGCACGTGGAGGTGCTGCCGGCGCGCGCCGGCGAGCGCGTGCCGTGGCCGGGCTGGGCGGACCCGGAGGTCGTGGCGGCGCTGGAGCGCAGCACCGGCGGGCTGCCCTGGCGCCACCAGGTCGAGGCCGCCGAGCACGTGCGCGCGGGCCGCTCGACCGTGCTGGCCGCGGGGACCGCCTCGGGCAAGTCGCTGGCCTTCCAGCTGCCCGTGCTGACCGCGCTGCGCGGCGGCGACGGCGGTGGGGACCGCGGGGAGGGAGCCGGCGCGCAGCGGGGTCCGGCCCGCTGGGGCGGGCGGGTGTGCACCGCGCTGTACCTGTCGCCGACGAAGGCGCTGGCCGCCGACCAGGAGTCGCGGCTGCGGGCGCTGGACGTGCCCGGGGTGGTGGCGGCCACCTACGACGGCGACACCCCGCCGGAGGTGCGCCGCTGGGTGCGCGAGCACGCCGGCCTGGTGCTGACGAACGTCGACATGCTGCACCGCTCGGTCCTGCCCGGGCACGAGCACTGGGCGTCCTTCCTGCGCCGGCTGCGCTACGTGGTCGTCGACGAGCTGCACGGCTACCGCGGGGTGTTCGGCTCGCACGCGGCGGCCGTCCTGCGCCGGCTGCGGCGCCTGGCGCGCCGCTACGGCGCCGACCCGGTGTTCGTGCTGGCCTCCGCGACGGTCGCCGACCCCGCCACCACGGCCCGCCGGCTGACGGGGGTGGACGTCGTGGCGGTCACCGCGGACACCTCGCAGCGGCCCGAGCTGACCGTGGCGCTGTGGGAGCCGCCGATGGTCCAGCCGGTCCCGGACGACCGGGGCGACCCGCTGGGGGACCCCTCCGGCGCGCCGGGGCGCGCGCCGGCCGCGCAGCGGCGCAGCGCGACGGCGGAGACGGCCGACCTGCTCGCCGACCTCGTCGAGGACGGGGTGCGGACGCTGGCCTTCGTGCGCAGCCGCACGGGCGCCGAGTCCGTGGCGGCGGGCGCGCGCCGGCGCCTGGCGGAGGTGGGCCCGGACCTGCCGGAGCAGGTCGTCGCCTACCGCGGCGGGTACCTGCCGGAGGAGCGGCGGGCGCTGGAGCAGGACCTGCGCACCGGCCGGGTGCGGGGCATGGCCGCGACGCGTGCGCTGGAGCTGGGCGTGGACGTGGCCGGGCTGGACGCCGTGCTGGTGGCCGGCTGGCCGGGCACCCGGGCGTCCTTCTGGCAGCAGCTGGGCCGGGCCGGGCGCCGCGGGACACCCGCGCTGGGGGTGTTCGTGGCGCGCGACGACCCGCTGGACACCTTCCTCGTGCACCACCCGGAGGCGCTGCTGGGGGCGGGGGTGGAGGCCACCGTCCTGGACCCGGACAACCCCTACGTCCTGGCCCCGCACCTGTGCGCGGCGGCGCAGGAGCTGCCGCTGACCGAGGAGGACCTGCCCGCCTTCGGGCCCGCGGCGGCCGGCGTGGTGGAGCTGCTCGTGCAGCGGCGCCTGCTGCGCCGGCGCAGCACCGGCTGGTACTGGACGCGCCGGGACCGGGCCAGCGACCTGACGGACCTGCGCGGCGCGGGCGGCACCGTGCGGGTGCTGGAGGCCGGGACGGGGCGGGTGCTGGGCACGGTGGAGGCCGGGTCGGCGGACGCGCAGGTGCACCGGGGGGCGGTGCACGTGCACCGCGGGGAGACCTGGGTGGTCGACGAGCTGGACCTGGAGGAGTCGCTGGCGCTGGTGCACCGCGAGGAGCCGGGCTGGACGACGCACGCGCGCACCTCGCACGACGTGCGGGTGCTGGCCGAGGACTCCCGCGCCGAGCACGGGCCGGTGACGGTCTCGCGGGGCGTGGTGGAGGTGACGTCGCAGGTCACCGGCTTCCTGCGCCGGCGCGCCGGGACGGGGCAGGTGCTCGGCGAGGAGCCGCTGGACCTGCCGGTGCGGCGGCTGCGGACGCGGGCGGTGTGGTGGACCCTCGACGAGGAGGTCGCGCTGGGGGCGCTGGGGGCGGAGGGCCCCGGCGGGGCGGCGGCCAGGCTGCCGGGTGCCCTGCACGCGGCCGAGCACGCCTCGATCGGGCTGCTGCCGCTGCTGGCGACGTGCGACCGCGGTGACCTCGGCGGGCTGTCCACCGCGGCGCACCCGCACACCGGCCGGCCCACCGTCTTCGTGCACGACAGCGTCCCGGGCGGCGCCGGTTTCGCCGACCGCGGCGCCGACCGGCTGCGCGGGTGGCTGGCCGCCACCCGCGACGCGGTGCGCTCGTGCCGCTGCGAGGACGGCTGCCCGGCCTGCGTGCAGTCGCCCAAGTGCGGCAACGGCAACGAGCCCCTCGACAAGGCCGGTGCCGTGGCCGTCCTCGACGTGCTGCTGGCGGCCCTGCCGCCCGGTGGCCCGGGTGACACGGGCAGCGGCGAGGGCAGCGGCGAGGGCAGCGGCGCGGGCAGCGGCGCGGACGGGACGGGTCACCGGCCGGTCCCTTGAGCGCTGCCGGCGGGCGGGTGAGCGGTCGGGTCGGCGGCGCCGGCCCGCGCGGCGGCGCGGGCGGGCCCGAGGGCGCCCAGCGGGCCGCTCACCGGCACCGCGACGCGCACGAGCACCGACCCGTCGGCCGCGGGGGCGCACGCCACCAGCACCGGCGCCGCGGCGTCCGGTGCCGCGGCGCCGTGCGCGGTGACCACCCGGGCCGCCCGCTCGCAGGGCTCGCCGCCCGCGCGGCCCAGGAGGACGTCGGCGGCCGCGAGCGCCGCCAGGTCGGCGGCGGACGCGGCGCGGTGCCGGGCCACGACGGCACCGCCCAGGGCGAGCACGAGCAGCAGCGCCGTCAGGGCGACGCAGCCCAGGGCCAGGACGAGGACCGTCCCGCTGCCGCGGTCCGGGCCGCCGGTGCCGCGCGCAGGTGCCGGGGCCCTCAGCACGGGCGCCTCACCCCGCCCCCACCGGCTGCTCCAGCGCCGCGGTGGCCGAGGCGCGGGCCAGGACGCGGCCGCCGAGCGGGCCGGCGAGGCTCTGCGGGCTGCTCACGTCCACCACGACGAGGCCGGCGGTGCGCCGCACCGCCACGCGCGCCCCGGGCGGCGCCAGGGCGGCGGCGCTGGCGCGGACGGCGTCCTCGGCCTCGCCGCGGGCCGCGGCGCGCGCGCCCGTGCGCGCCGCGTCGACGCAGTCGAGCTGCACCACGACGAGCCGGGCGGCGGTCAGGACCACCACCAGCAGCACGAGCACCGCCGGCAGCGCCGCGGCCAGCTCGACGGTGGCCGACCCGCGGTCGGCGGCGCCCCGCCCCGGACGGTGGCCCCGGTGGCCCCGGTGGCCCCGGTGGCCCCGGTGGCCCCGGTGGCCCCGGTGGCCCCGGTGGCCCCGGTGGCCCCGGTGGCCCTGGTGGCCCCGGTGGCCCCGGTGGTCGGCGGGAGGGCCGCCCGGGGCGGGACGCGGTGCGCTCACGCCAGGGTCAGGGCCTGGCGCACGACGCCGAGGAGCAGTCCGCGCACCTCGTCGCTGCGCAGCAGGGCGACGAGCAGGCCGGCGAAGCCGACGGCCGCGAGCGTGGCCATCGCGTACTCGGCCGTGGCCATGCCCGCGTCGCGGGGCTCGTCGGCGCCGGTCGGGGTGGTCGTCGCGGCGGACGTCGCGGCGGACGTGGCGGCGGACGTGGCGGCGGACGTCGCGGGCGTCGTCGCGGACGGCGGCGGGGTGGTCGTGGTGGTGGGGTCGGTGCGGGTCATGTCTCCTCCTGGGACGGGGCCGGGCGGTGCCGGCGGGACGGCTCACGGTGTCCGCGTCGGGACCGGGGCGGGCGGGCCGCGGGGGCGGGCTGTGGACGGCCGGGCCCGCGGCGCCCTGTGGTCCCCGGGGTGGCGCGAGGGGTGGTGCGGTGGGTTCACGGCAGCACCCCGCGCAGCAGCGGGCCGGCGGTGGACAGGACGACGGGGACGACGCCGAGGGCGAGGAACGCCGGCAGGGTGCACAGGCCCAGCGGCAGCACCAGCAGGGCACCGAGCCGGGCGGCGCGCTCCTCGGCCGCGCGGCGCCGCTCGCGCCGCAGCCGCACGGCCGCCGAGCGCAGCAGGCGCGCCGGCGGCGCCCCGGTCCGGGCGGCGAGCACGAGGGGTTCGGCCAGCTCGGCCAGGTGGGCGGGCAGCAGCGTCCACGCGGCGACCGGGTCGGCGCCCCCGGCGGCGCGCGCGCACACCCCGTCCAGCGCGGGTTCCAGGGGCTCGCCGGTCGCCTCGCGCAGCGCCGCGAGGGCCTCCCCGACGGCCGTCGCGGGCGGCAGGCCGGCGTCCAGGGCCGTGGCGACGAGCTCCAGCAGCAGGGGGACGTCGGCGCGCTCGCCGTCCGCGGGACCCGCCGGAGCCAGCGGGTCGGGCCCGGTCGACCCGGTGGACCCGGTGCGCCCGGTGGGCCCGGTGGGCCCGGTGGGCCCGGTGCGGCGGCGTGGTCCGTCCCGCGCGTCCCGCCGACCCTCCCGGAGGCGCCCGCCGGACGTCCCCGCGCGACCCGCGAGGACGGCGGCCAGGAGCAGCGCGGCCACGGCCAGCGCCGCCGGGATCCCCGCCGGTCCCGGCTCCGGAGCGCCGACGAGGGCGGCCACCGCAACACCGGTCACCAGGCGCGCGCCGAGCGGACGAGCCGGGCGCTCCACGCCCGGCCGGCCCACAGCAGGGCGCCGCCCGCGGCGGCGCAGACCAGGCCGGCGGGCGAGCCGAGCAGGACCTGCCAGGGCGGCGCGCCCAGCGCGGCCGCCAGCGCCAGGCCCAGCAGGGGCAGCAGCGAGACGGTGCGAGTGCTGACGGCGGCCCCGGACAGCGCCACCCGCACCGCGGCGCGGGCGTCGGCCTCGTCGTGCAGGCCGGCGGCGCACACCTCGAGGACCGCCGCCGGTGCGGCGCCGCAGCGCTGGGCGAGCAGCCACGCCGCGCGCACGGCGTGCGGTGCGTGCGCCGGGGGTCCGCCCGGTGCCCCCGCGGCGGCCCGGCCACCGCTCTGCCCGGCCGGCCCGGCCGCGGCGTGCGCCCAGGCCTCGGCGGGTGCCGCGCCGGCGGCCAGGAGCGCGGCCGCGCGCTCGGCGAGCCGGGCACCGGCGCGCAGGTCACCGTCGTGCCCGGCCGCACCACGGCCCCGCGGGAGCCGCCCGGCCCGGCGGGCCAGACCGTCCCGCGCCACCCGCGACGGCCACGGGGCCCCGCGGACCGAGCGCGGCGGACGGGCGCGCGACCGTCCTCCGGCGGCTCCGGCCGCTCCGGCGGCACCCGCGGCCGCTGCGAGGAGGAGGGCGACGCCCAGCGCCGCCGGGACCGCGCCGCTCACGCCCGCCTCCGCCCGTCGGCCAGCGGGCCGGTGACCGCGGCGGGCAGCCGGGCGATCAGCTGCGGCCAGCCGGGACCGGTCCGCCAGGCGTCCGCCCCGTCCCCGTCCGGGCAGCGCGTGAGGGCGGGCACGGCGCGGGCACCCCGCGCCGGACCGGTGCCGACGCCCTCCAGGACGGCGACCTCCAGCAGCGCGCGGGCACCGCCCGCCCGGCCGGTGTGCAGGACCACGTCGACGCCGGCCAGCAGCTGGGCGTCGACGGCCGCGGCCGCGGCACCGGCCGAGGCGGCGAGGGCGTGCACGCGCGCCACGACGTCGGCGGCGGAGTTGGCGTGCAGGGTGCCGGCGCTGCCCGCGTGGCCGGTGTTCAGCGCCGCCAGCAGCTCCAGGACCTCCGCGCCGCGGCACTCGCCGACGACGAGCCGGTCGGGGCGCATCCGCAGGGCCTGGCGCACCAGGACGTCCAGCCCGACGGCGCCGCGGCCCTCGACGTTGCCGTGGCGGGCCTCCAGGCGCACCACGTGGGGGTGCTCGGGCCGCAGCTCGCCGGCGTCCTCGACGAGGACGAGCCGCTCCCGCGCGCCCACCTCGCCGAGCAGCGCCTGCAGCAGCGTCGTCTTGCCGGTGCCGGTGCCGCCGCTGACGAGGTACGACAGCCGGCCCGCGACGACGGCGCGCAGGAGCGGGCCCCAGGCCGCCGGCACGCTGCCCGCGGCCTCCAGCTGGGCCAGCGACCACCGCCGCCGGGCGGGCACGCGCAGGCTCAGGTGGGTGCCCTCGGGAGTCAGCGGCGGCAGCACCGCGTGCAGGCGGGTGCCGTCGGGCAGGCGCGCGTCCACCCACGGGCTCGCGTCGTCCAGGCGCCGGCCGGCGGTGGCGGCCAGGCGCACGGCCAGCTCGCGCACCTCCTCCTCCCCGCTCAGCGCCGTCGCGGCCGCGCGCAGCCCGCCGCCGTCGTCGACCCACACGCGGCCGCCGCCGTTGACGAGGACGTCGGTGGTGCCGGGAGCCTCCACGAGCGGCTGCAGGCGGCCGCAGCCGGTGAGCTCGGCGCGCACGGCGTCGACGAGCCGCAGCAGGCCGGGCGCGCCCAGGACGAGCCCCTCGGCGCGCGCGGCGGCGGCCACCCGCTCGGTCAGGCCCCGGTCGCCGGTGAGCCCGGTGGGCACGGCGGGTCCGGCGAGGAGCCGGTCGCGGACGCGGGCGACCACGCCGGGGTCGAGCGCGACCGCGGCGGTGCCCGCGCTCACCGGGACACCGGGACGGCGCGCCGGGACGGGACGCCGTCGGGCGCGAGGCCGCGGGCCCACCGGTCGGCGAAGGCGGCCAGCGGGCTGCGGCGCCCGCGGGGCAGGCCCTCCCCGCGCTCGACCGAGACGTCGAGGTCGCGCTCGGTGCGCAGCCAGGCGCTCACGGGAGCGCCGACGACCTCGGCGAGGGTGTCGGCGTCCAGGCCGGCGGCGCCCGCGGGCGCCGCGCGGCCGACGAGCGCGACGGACGTGCCGGCACCGGGCGCGAGCGCGTCGACGACGGCGCACGCCGCCGCGGCGCCGCGGGCGGTGCCGGGGACGACGACGAGCAGCTCCTCGCAGCCGGCCGCGGCCTCCGCGGCCAGCGGCGCCGCGCGGGGCAGGTCGAGCACCGTCAGGTCGAAGCCGCGGCGGGCGGCGTCGAGCACCGACGGCAGCGCGGCGTCCAGGGGCGCGGCGGGCCGGTGGCGGTCGGCGGCCAGCAGGTGCAGGTCCGCGGTCACCTCGACGGCGCCCAGGAGGACGTCGGGGCGCAGCCGCCCGCTGACCCCGGCCAGGTCGCCCCAGCGCAGCCCCGGCAGCTCGTCGGCGCCGAGCAGGAGGTCCAGGCCGCCCGAGACCGGGTCGGCGTCCAGCAGGAGGGTGCCGTGGCCGCGCCCGGCCGCGGCCAGCGCCAGCGCGGCGGCCACGACGCTGGCGCCGGCGCCCCCGGTGCCGCCGACCACCCCCACGACGCGCCCGGGCGCCCCGCGGCCGGCGGCGGCCTCGGCCAGCCGGTCCAGCAGCCAGTCCTCGGCCTCGGGCAGCAGGGCCGCGTGGTCGGCGCCCAGCTCGGTGACGGCCCGCCACCACGAGGCGGCCGCCGGCGCGGTGCCCACGACGACGACGTCCGCGCCGCCGGCGCGGGCGGCTGCGACCTGCGCGGCGCCGGCGTCGGCACCGGCGAGCACCAGGGCCGCGGGGACGCCGGGGCCGCCCGGGACGTCCGGGCCGCCCGGGCTATCCGGGACGCGCCGGACCGGGCACCCGGCGGCGCCGGCCAGCCGGGTGACGGCGGCCGCCAGGGCCTCGTCGCGGGTGAGCAGGACGGCCTCGCGCGCGGGCGGGGGGCCGCCGGGGCGCGGGTGTCGGGCAGGGGTCACGGGTCACCTCCGGGGACGGGGAGGGACACCGTGGGCGCCGCCGGGCGCGGGGCGCGGGCGCCGGCCGGCGGGGGTGTGGACGACGGCGGGCGGGCGGTCCTGTGGACACGGCGGTCGCGGCGCGGCGGGTCGTCGGCGCCAGCCGGGGGAGGTGGCCGGGGCGGTCACGGCCGGGAAAGACGACGGCCCCCGCTGGGGGGGAGCGGGGGCCGTCCACGGTCCGGCTCGGGGGGGATGAGCCGGGCCCGTCTGTAGCCCACAGGGCGTACTGCAGCATCTTCACCCCAACCCGGCCTCCGTGGCAATTCCCCGCGGGAACCGCGCGGACGTGTCGTCGCGCGCGGCGCGACCGGCGGCGGGACCGGCGGGGCCGCGCGGTCGCGGCGACCGGGTCCCGCCCCGCTCGCGACCGGGTCCCGACCGGCTCCCGGCACGCTCGCGGCACGCCGCCGCGGCGCGTCAGAGGGCGACGGAGGCGCTGCGCCGCAGGAAGTCCGCCGCCACGGGCGCGGCGACGGACCCGCCGCTGGCGCCGTCGGCGACGAAGACGGCGAAGGCGAGCGGGCCCTGCCAGCCCGTCGTCCACGCGTGGGTGGGCGGCGGGTCCCCGCTGCCGTGCTCGGCGGTGCCGGTCTTGGCGTGCACGGGCTCCCCCGGCACCCCCGCCAGGACGGTGGCCGTGCCGCCGGTCACCACGTCCCGCATGAGGTCGGCCAGGACGGCCAGCGCGGCGGGGTCGGGCGCGGGCGCGGCCGGGCCCGCCGGGGCCTCCGGCGCGGGGTCGAGGACCACCCGCGGCAGCCGCGGCCCTCCCGCCGCGACGCCCGCGGCCATCACCGCGACGGCCAGCGGGCTGACGAGGGTGCGGCCCTGCCCGAAGCTCGCGGCGGCCTGGTCGACGGCGGACTCCGTGACGGGCACGTCCCCGGCGAAGGCGTCCACGCCGGTCGCCCACTCCGCGCCGACGCCCAGCTGGGCGGCGACGTCGCGCAGCTCGCCCTCGCCGAGGCGGCCGCTGAGGGAGGCGAAGGCCGTGTTGCACGAGAGCGCGAAGTCGGTGCGGAACGGCACGTCGCCCAGCACCTCGCCCTCGAAGTTGCGGAAGGAGCGGCCGTCGACCGTGAACGTCGCCGGGCAGGACACCGTCTCGGCCGGGTCGAGCCCCTGGGCGAGCAGCGCCAGCGTGGTGACGACCTTGAACGTCGACCCGGGCGGGTAGCGGCCGGTCAGGGCGCGGTCGCCGCCGTCGGCCGGGCCGTTGGCGACGGCCACGACGTCGCCGGTGCGGGTGTCCACGGCCACGAGGGCGCACTCGGACCCCACGCCGGCCAGCGCCTCGTCCGCGGCCCGCTGCAGGCCCGGTTCCAGACCGGTGCGCACGGGCTCCCCCGGCTGCGCGGGGACGGCGAACAGCTCCCGGGACGCGGCCAGGTCGCCGCCGGTGACCCGCACGGCGACGCCCGCGCGTCCGGCGAGCCGCTCGTCGTAGCGGGCCTGCAGGCCCGAGCGCCCCCCGACGTCGCCGGGCAGGTAGCGCCCGCCGGAGGCCTCGACGACCTCGGCGGTGACCTCGCCCACCCCGCCGAGCAGGGCGCGGGCGAAGGCGCGGGTGGGTGCCAGCGGCAGCGTGGACTCGCGGAAGACGGCGCCGGGGACGGCCTGCAGGTCCTCGCGCTGGGCGTCGTAGTCGGTGCGCCGCAGGGTGAGGACGGTGACGAAGGCGTCGGGGGCGGCCTCGCGCACGCGGGCGGCCAGGGCGGCGGCGTCGACGTCCAGGAGCTGGCCGAGCCGGTCGGCGGTGGCGCCGGCGTCGGGGGTGCGCGAGGGCTGCACACCCACGACGACGACGTCGGTGGCGGTGACGACGGGGCTGCCGTCGCGGGCGAGGACGTCCGCGCGGGGCGGCAGGGCGCGCTCGAGCGCGAGGACGGCGTCCCCGGCGAGGTCGGGGTGGACGAGCGCGGGCTCCCACACGACGCGCCAGCCGCCCGTCGCGTCACCGTCCGCCGCGTCGGGCAGGCGGGTCAGGCGCGCGGTCGTGGGGTGGGTGAACACGGACCCGTCGGGGGCGCCGAGGGCGGCGAGGTCGTAGGAGACCTCGAGGCGGGCGTCGGCGGTGCCGTCGGCGGCCCGCTCGGTGTCGACCCCCGCCACGGTGACGGCGGGGGCGGGCAGACCGCCGCTCAGGCGCGCCAGCTCGGCGTCGGGGTCGGCGGGGGCGCCCTGGAGCGGGGCGTCCGACAACCGGCCCTCCTGCCACGCGCGGGCCAGCGCGTCGGCGGCGGCGCGCGCACCGGTGCCGTCGTCCCCGCCGCGGCTCAGCGCCCACGCGGCGGCGCCCCCGCCCGCGACGACGGCCGCCCCGCCGACCACCACCACGGCGCGGCGACCGGGGCCGCGCCCCGTCCCCCCGCGCCGTCCTCGTCCCGCGCCCCCCGGCGCACCGTCGACCACGCGGCGATGCTGGCACGCCGCCCGGCGCGGGCACCGCGGACGCACGTGCGCGGTCGGGGGAGGACCTGCGCAGGACCTCGGGGGACCTGGGGGGACCTCGTGCCGGGCGGCGGCGCGGGTGGACCGCCGCGGCCGTCCGGGCGGCGTCCGGGTGGCCGTCCGGGGTGGTGCGGGGCTGCTAGCCTCGGTGACGGAGCTGTGCTCCACGGAGGTGTCGCCTAGTCCGGTCTATGGCGCCCGCCTGCTAAGCGGGTTGGGGGCTACAACCCCCTCGCGGGTTCAAATCCCGCCACCTCCGCGCTCGGCCGAGGCCCCGTCCCGCACCCGCGGGGCGGGGCCTCGTCGCGTCCGGGACCCCTCCCGGCCCTCCGCGGCGGCGTCAGGACCGTTGCGCCGCAGTCGATTGGGCAGCGGGCCACGCACCCGCTATGCTCTTCCTCGTCGCCGCGCGCTGCACGGCGTCCGCGCCCGTAGCTCAACGGATAGAGCATCTGACTACGGATCAGAAGGTTAGGGGTTCGAATCCCTTCGGGCGCACCGCACCGGTCAGCCGCTCCCCGTCCTCGGGGGGCGGCTGTCGTGCTTCCGGGGGTCGTGCGGTCCGGCCGCCGGCGACGACCCCTCCCCCACCACCCGGCGCCGCCCCGCGCCCGCGGCCGTCCGAGCCGCGTCCCGGAGCGCCCCGGAGCGCCCCGCCGCCGCACGCACCCGCAGCGAGCGCCCGACCGGCGACGCCGACCCGGTGGGCGGTCCCGGCCCGGCCGCACCCCGGCCGCACCCCTCCCCGGGCGCTCCGGCTCCTCCGGGCGCCGCCGGACCACCGCGGCACCCGCCCGGCGCGGCCACCGCGGGACCCACCGGACCGCCGGTGAACCCCGGCCGGTTCCGCCACCGGGGACCGACCCCGTCCGCACCTCTGCCGCACCCCGCCCGCACTCCGTCCGCACCCCGTCCGCGTCCCTCGCCGGCGACACCCGCACCGCGCGGCGGTTTCCACCCGCCGGTCGAGTTGCGGCCGGTCGCGCCGGGACGGAGCGCGGAACGGACCACCGGGCGCCGGCCGGGGACGACGGCGCGGAACACCGGGGCGGAACTCCGGCTCCGCGGCACCGGCGGGCGCCGGGCGGGAACGGCGAGCGCTTCCCGCGAACCGGCCGGCCACCGCCCGGAACAGCACCCGGGAACAGCGTCCGGGAACAGCGGGTGCGCAGCGTCCGGGAACGGTGCGCGACCACCGGTCGGCGCGGTGGGAAGAACGGCTCCTCCGGACGGCGGGAAATGCCGGGAATGCCCAGTTCCGGTGCGCGAACCCGCGCTCCGCTGTGGTTTCATGGGCGACAACGAACAACCCGTCACCTCTCCCCCGGAGCTCATCATGGCTAGTCACGACGTCGCGCTGAAGGTGGCCACCGAACTCCCCGTCGGCGGTGTCGACCTGGAGATCCCCGTCAAGCGCAACGGCCGCCGCGTCGGCACGTTCACGGTGAACGCGAACGGCGTCTCCTGGAACCCCTCGACCTCGCGCCCGGCGACCTCGGTCAGCTGGGAGGACCTGCCGGCCGCGCTGTCGAGCACGCAGGCCGCGCCCGCCGCCGCCCCGGCGAAGAAGACGACCGCCAAGAAGAGCACCCCGGCCAAGAAGAGCGCGCCGGCGCAGGAGAGCGCCCCGGCCCCGGAGAGCGCCCCCGCGCAGAAGGCCGCCCCGGCGAAGAAGACGGCCGCGAAGAAGAGCACCGCCAAGACCGCGGCGAAGAAGACGGCCGCCCCGGTCGAGGAGCCCGCCGCGCCGGCGGAAACCCCCGCCGCCGAGACGAGCGCCCCGGCGGCCGCGCCGGCGAAGAAGACGGCCCGGTCGGCGGCCAAGAAGTCCACCGCGAAGAAGGCGGCCCCCGCGGCCACCGGTGCCGTGGACGCCCGCGCGGTGCGCGAGTGGGCCGCCGGCGCCGGCATCGCCGTCGCCCCGCGCGGCCCGATCTCCACCAGCATCATCGAGCAGTACCGCGCCGCCCAGGGCTGAACCGCCCCGCGACCGCGAACGCCCTCCCCGGCCCGGCCGGGGAGGGCGTTCGCCGTCGCGGGCGCAGCTCGTTCAGCGCCGCAGCTCGTTCAGCGCCGCCGCAGCTTGTCCTTCGCCTCGCGCACCGCGTCCACCCCGAAGATCTCCGCGACGATGCTGAGGTAGAGCTGGTCGGGCACGGGCAGCCAGTCCACGTCGTGCAGGGCCTGGTCCTGCCCGGCGGACTCCATGACGAACTCGCCGTAACCGAGCAGGCGGCCCGGCAGCGACTGGTTGTAGCTCATGTCCGTGACCTTCGAGACGGGCATCATCGCGACGCGGCGGTTGAGCACCCCGTACGTCAGCAGGAGGCGGCGGTCGGTGGCGACGAACCAGTCGACCCGCCAGGACAGCAGGTGCCACACCGCGCGCGCGAACAGCGCCGCCCAGCCGAGCAGCAGCAGCTCGGGCAGGTACGGCGTCCCGTCCAGCAGCTCCAGGTTCAGCCACAGCCAGAGCGCGAACCCGGCGGCGGCGCTGGCGACCGGTTCGGCCAGCCGGGCCGGGTGCCGGCGGACCGCCACGACGAGCCGCTCGCTCGGCAGGACGTACCGGCGCACCGAGCGCGGCAGGTCCCCGACGTCCGCGCCGACGGGCTCGGCACCGCGACGCGCGGGCCGGCGGTCGCCCCGGGGCGGGGCGGCGCGGTCGGCGCGGTCCTCGACGCCCGGGTCGGGCGGCGGCTCGGCGGGCAGGTCGCGCAGCAGGTCCGCGCCGTCCGGCCCGGGGATCAGCTCACCCGCGCGGCCCGCGGACGCCCGTCGCCACCAGCTCACCGCGACCAGCTCCTCGACGACGCGGGGTTCAGCCGGTGAGGACGCCGTCGAAGAAGCCGGCGATGCTGCTGACGACCTGCCCGAGGGCCTCGCCGACGCTGCGCACGAAGTCGGCGGCCTGGTCGGGCGCCCGGTACACCGCGTACAGCGCGAACACCACGAGGACCCACCACAGCACCCTGCGCCACCTCATGCTCGTTCCCTCCTGCGTGCGGACTGCGTGCGGACCGGGGACCGCGCGGGAGGCCCGCGCGGGGCTCATCCTGCACGACGCGGGAGGTGGTGACGATCTCCCCCGCCGGGCGCCGGCGAGCGGGCCGCGAGCTCCCGGACGGGTCGCGGGCGGTTCTCAGACGACCCCGTACAGCCGGTCCCCCGCGTCGCCGAGGCCGGGGACGATGTACCCGGAGGAGTCCAGCCGCTCGTCGACGGCGGCGGTGACGACGGTGACGGCCGCCACGTCGTCGAACGCGGTGCGCACGACCTCCAGGCCCTCGGGGGCGGCGAGCAGGCAGATGGCGGTGACGTCGCGCGCGCCGCGCTCGAGCAGGTAGGTGATGGAGGCGACGAGCGTTCCGCCCGTGGCGAGCATCGGGTCCAGCACGTAGCACTGCCGGCCGGACAGGTCGTCGGGCAGGCGGTTCGCGTACGTGGTCGCCTGCAGCGTCTCCTCGTCGCGGATCATCCCCAGGAACCCGACCTCCGCGGTCGGCAGCAGGCGGACCATCCCGTCGAGCATCCCCAGCCCGGCCCGCAGGATCGGCACGACGATCGGCTTGGGGGTGGACAGGCGCACCCCGACGGTCGGCGACACCGGCGTGGTGACCGGGTGGGGTTCGACCCGCACGTCGCGGGTGGCCTCGTAGGCGAGCAGCGTGACGAGCTCGTCGGCCAGGCGGCGGAACGTCGGGGAGTCCGTGCCGCGGTCGCGCAGCGCGGTGAGTTTGTGGGCGACGAGGGGGTGGTCGATGACGGACAGGCGCATGGGCGACGAACCTACTGCCGCCGCGGCGCCCGGGACACCGCCCGCGGGCGCCGCGCGGACGCTGGCCCGCCGCGCGGTGCGGCTGCCACGATGAGCCCGTGGCGTACTTCACGGCGGTCCTGGTACCCGACGGCGGCGGCTGGCGCGCGGTCGACGTGGACGTGCAGGCGGGTTCCCCGGAGGAACTGGGCGACGTGCTGCGCGGCGCGGCCGACGAGGACGGCGGCGAGGCCGTCGCCGTCCTCGAGCGCGAGGACGAGTGGTTCGCCCTCGTCCGCGCCGGCGGCGACGGGCGCGGCGAGGACGACGTGCGGGTGTTCGTCTCCGACGCCGTGGCCGCGGGCTCCAGCCGGTTCGCCGAGCTGTTCGCGGAACTGCCCGCCGCCGACGCCGGCCTGCGCCGGCCTGGCCCCGCGGGCGCGGAGGAACCGGACGAGCCGGCGGACCTCGACGACGGGGACGGCGGGGACGAGGGGGCGGACGACGGGGCCGGCGACGAGCCGGACGTCGCCGACCTGGCCGCCCCGGCCGTGCCGGAGGAGGACGTGTGGGCCGGCGACCCCCACCTGCTGGAGGACCTCGGCTGCCCCGCACCGGTGCTGCTGCGGTTGTCGGCCAGCGGCGCGGACCCGGCGGAGGCGACCGCGGAGGTCGGGGAGCTGCTCGGGTTCGCCGACGTCCTGGAGTCGCTGCGCTGAGCGGGCCGGCGCCGCGGCCGGAGTGGCTGCGCTGGATGGGGGCGGCGCTGGAGGAGGCGCGCGCGTGCCTGGCGACGGGCGACGTGCCCGTGGGCGCGGTGGTCGTCGGCCCGGGCGGCGAGGTCCTCGGCGCCGGCCGCAACGAGCGGGAGGCGGCCGGCGACCCCACGGCGCACGCGGAGGTGCTCGCGCTGCGGGCGGCGGCGCGCTCGCGCGGCGGGTGGCGGCTGGACGGCTGCACGCTCGTGGTGACGCTGGAGCCGTGCGTCATGTGCGCGGGGGCGACGGTGCTGGCGCGCGTGGAGCGGCTGGTGCTGGGCGCGTGGGACCCGCGGTTCGGCGCGGCGGGCTCGCTGCGCGACGTGGTCCGCGACCGCCGCCTGAACCACGTGGTCGAGGTGGTCGGCGGGGTCCGCGAGGAGGAGTGCGGGGAACTGCTGGACGGCTTCTTCGCCGCCCGGCGGTCGTGAGCGCGGGACGCGGGGGCGCCCCGCGGCGGTCACGGCGACCGGCGGCCGCCGTGTAAGGTTGTCCGCGGTGGTGTGTCCGAGCGGCCTAAGGAGCACGCCTCGAAAGCGTGTGAGGGGGCGACTCCTCCGTGGGTTCAAATCCCACCGCCACCGCTCGAAGGACGAGGGCCCCCGGCGCGCGCCGGGGACCCTCGTCGTTCCCGCCGTCCCCGCGGCGGTGGCTCAGCAGCCGGGCGGCAGCGGCGCCGGCGGCGGCTGCAGGGCGTCCTCCGGGGCCAGCTCGGCGTAGGCGTCGCCCAGGACGAGCTCGACGACGCCCACCTCGGCGTCCTCGGCCAGCTGCGCGCCCGGGACGCGCGCGGCCACCGCGCGCGCCGGCTCCAGCAGCTGCGGGGGGTGGCGCACGACGGCGCTGACCGGGCCGGCGGGCTCGGCGGCGTTGGCGACGTCGCTGACGACGAACCCCCGCGCGCGCAGCTCGGCGGCGACCCCGGCGGCCAGCCCGCGGCGCCCCGTGCTGTTGAGGACGGCCACGGTGACGTCGGCGGGCGCGGCCAGCGCCGGGTCGGCCGGCGCGCACACCGGGCCGGCGGGCGCCGCCGACGGCGTCGGGCGCAGCGCGGCGGGGATCCGGTCGGTGGCCACGAGGGCGGCGACCCCGCCCGTGGCGAGGACGGCCGCCACGACGACGGCGAAGACGACGCGCTGGCGCACGAGCCGGCGGTGCCGGCGCCGCGACAGCGCCTCCTCGACGGCCACCTCGTCCAGGTCGTCGCGCTGGTCCTCGGGCTGGTCGCCCGGCTGCTCGTCGAGCTGGTCGTCGCGCTCGTCCCGGTCCTCGTCCTGGCGCGCGCCGCCCGGGGCGCCGCCGCCCTCCCGCCGCTCGTCCACGTCCGCCCCTCCCGCTCAGTCCGGCAGCACGAGGACGCGGGCGTGCAGCACCTGTCGCTGGTGCAGGGCCGCCCGCACGGCGCGGTGCAGCCCGTCCTCGAGGTAGAGCCGTCCGCGCCAGGAGACCACGTGCGCGAACAGGTCGCCGTAGAACGTGGAGTCCTCCGCGAGCAGCGCCTCGAGGTCCAGGGTCCGCTTGGTCGTCGTCAGCTCGCACAGGCGCACCTGCCGCGGCGCGACGTCGGCCCACTGGGCGGGGGTGCTGAACCCGTGGTCGGGGTAGGGGCGCCCCTCGCCGACGGCCTGGAAGATCACGTCGCGGGAGTCTAGGCGCTGGGCGGCCCCGCGGGCGGGAGGACGCACGGGCGGGCCGGGACGACGACGGCCCGCCCCAGGAGCACCGGGACGGGCCGTCGGCCGCGGAGGATGCGGGATTTGAACCCGCGAGGGCGTTAACCCAACACGCTTTCCAAGCGTGCGCCATAGGCCACTAGGCGAATCCTCCAGGGCTCCCAGCGTAGCGCCCCGCCGGGAGTGCCGACGACGCGGGCGCGTCCGGAGCCGGGCCGCGGTCGCGTTCGCAGTCACGCCGCGGGCGCGTTTGGAGGGCGCGGGCACGGCACGTAGAGTGCTGCTCAGACCCCTCGTGCGGCGTCACCCCGCTGAACCCCCCCAGGGCCGGAAGGCAGCAAGGGTAGGTGGGCTCTGGTGGGTGCACGGGGGGTCCCTCGCGTCCACCCCTCCCCCGCCCGCGGGGGTCTGGGTCGTGTCGGGTCCGGCGGTTAGCCTCGGTGCCGTGACGACCGCCCTGTACCGCCGCTACCGGCCCCAGAGCTTCGCGGAGGTCATCGGGCAGGAGCACGTCACCGCGCCGCTGTCCCAGGCGCTGGCCAAGGGCCGCGTCACGCACGCCTACCTGTTCTCCGGCCCGCGCGGCTGCGGCAAGACCACCAGCGCGCGCATCCTGGCCCGCTGCCTGAACTGCGCCCAGGGCCCGACCCCGACGCCCTGCGGGGTGTGCGAGTCGTGCACGAGCCTGGCCCGCGGCGGCCCCGGCAGCGTCGACGTCGTCGAGATCGACGCGGCCAGCCACGGCGGCGTGGACGACGCCCGCGACCTGCGCGAGCGGGCGACCTTCGCCCCCGCGCGCGACCGCTTCAAGGTCTTCATCGTCGACGAGGCGCACATGGTCTCCCCGCAGGGCTTCAACGCGCTGCTGAAGACGGTGGAGGAGCCGCCGCCGCACGTGAAGTTCGTCTTCGCCACGACCGAGCCGGACAAGGTCCTGACGACGATCCGCTCGCGCACCCACCACTACCCCTTCCGGCTGGTGCCGCCGGCCACGCTGACCACCTACCTGACCGACCTGGCCGGCCGCGAGGGCGTGCGGGTCGGCAAGGGCGTCCTGCCGCTGGTGGTCCGCGCGGGCGGCGGGTCGGTCCGCGACTCCCTGTCCGTGCTGGACCAGCTGATCGCCGGCGCCGGGGACGAGGGCGTCACCTACGACCTGGCGGTGGCCCTGCTGGGGTACACGCACGCCGCGCTGCTGGACGACGTCGTGGAGGCCCTCGCGGCCGGGGACGCGGCGACGGTCTTCCGCGTCGTCGAGCGCGTCGTGGACTCCGGCCAGGAGCCGCGCCGCTTCGCCGACGACCTGCTGCAGCGGCTGCGCGACCTCGTCGTCGTCGCCGCCGTGGGCGAGGAGGCCGGGCACGCGCTGGGGCTGCCCGAGGACCAGCTGGACCGGCTGCGCGCGCAGGCCGCGCACCTGGGACGGGCCGGGACCTCCCGCGCGGCCGACGTCGTCGCCGCGGGCCTGGAGCAGATGACGGGCGCGACGTCGCCGCGGCTGCAGCTGGAGCTGCTGTGCGCGCGGCTGCTGCTGCCGGGCGCCGACCCGGACGGCGGGCTGGCCCCGCGCGTGGAGCGCATCGAGCGGCGGCTGAGCACCGGCCTGCCGCTGCCCGGCGCCCCGTCCGTCGCGGCGGCGCCCGCCCCGGCGGCGCCGCTGCCCGCGCGCGCCGCGGAGCCCCCCGCCGCCGCGGAGCCCCCCGCCGCGGCGCCCGCGGCTGACGCGCCCGCCGCCGCCCGTCCCGCACCGGCGGACGGAGCGCCCGCCCCCGCGGCGGCACCGGCCGCTGCCGCGGCGCAGGACGCTCCCGCCGAGCCGGCCGCCGCCGAGCGGGGCGGCTGGCCCGTGGCGCGCACCCCGGGCGCACCGGTCGAGCCCGCCCCGGCGCCCGACGCCGCACCCCCCGCCGGCACCGCTCCCACCGCTCCCACCGCTCCCACCGCTCCCGCCCCGGCGGTCCCGGGGACCGGCGAGGGCGAGACGGTGCGCCGCCTGTGGACGGACGTGCTCGGCGCGCTGTTCGCCCTCAAGCGCACGACGTGGTCGCTGGTCAGCGAGAACGCCACCGTGGCGGACTGCCGCGGCGGCGTGCTGACGCTGCACTTCACGACCGCCGGCCTGGCGTCGGCGTTCACCCGCGGCAGCCACCCCGGGTTCGTCGCCGAGGCGCTGCTGGACGTCACCGGCATCGAGGCGAGCGTGCAGGCCACCGCGCCGGGCCTGGACGGCGCCGGCGGGGCCGCGGGGCGGGGCGGTGCGGGGGCGCGCGGCGGCCGGCCGGCGCGGTCCCGGCGCCCCTCCTCGCAGGAGTGGTCGCGCCCCGCGGCGCCTCCCGCCGGTCCCGCCGCTCCGGCGTCCTCGGGGCCCGCGCCGGCCGAGCGCCCGCCCGCCCGCCCGGGCGGCCCCGGCGGGCCCGGCGCTCCGGGGAGCTCCCGCCCGGCGTCCGCACCGGCACCGTCGGCCCCGCCGCAGGCCGACGACGGCTGGGTGCCGCCGGAGGAGCCGATCGAGGACCCCGGCGAGGAGCTGCTGTCCGCTCCGCGCCGGTCGCCGGCCCCGCAGCCCGACCGCCCCGCGGCCCCGTCGGCCGCTGCCGCCCCGGCGGCGGCTCCGGCGGGCCCGCAGGACCGGGCTCCCGCGGGCCCGCGGGCCCGGCCCGCCCGGCCGGCGCCCGAGCGGACGCCGTCCCCGGCCGCCGCGGCGCCGGGGACCGCCGGGGCCCCCGGCGTCGAGGACACCCCCAGCCGCGACGACGAGGACGCCGACGACTCGCGGCTGGTCGGCGCGGCCGTCGTCGAGCAGATCCTCGGCGGCACGGTCATCGCCACCGACGACGGCCGCTGAGCGTCGTACCCGGCACGTAGGCTCACCGCGTGTACGAAGGCGTCGTCCAGGACCTCATCGACGAGCTCGGCAAGCTGCCGGGCGTCGGCCCCAAGAGCGCGCAGCGCATCGCGTTCCACCTGCTGGCGGCCGAGCCGGGCGACGTCCGCCGCCTCGCCGAGGTCCTCGTCGAGGTCAAGAGCAAGGTCCGCTTCTGCGAGGTGTGCGGCAACGTCGCCCAGGAGCAGCTGTGCCGGGTCTGCCGCGACCCGCGCCGCGACGCCAGCGTCATCTGCGTCGTGGAGGAGTCCAAGGACGTCGTCGCCATCGAGCGCACCCGCGAGTTCCGCGGCCGCTACCACGTGCTCGGCGGCGCGATCAGCCCGATGGAGGGCGTGGGCCCGGACGACCTGCGGGTGCGCGAGCTGCTGGGCCGGCTGTCCTCCGGCGAGGTGACCGAGACGATCATCGCCACCGACCCCAACCTGGAGGGCGAGGCGACCGCCACCTACCTGGCGCGGCTGCTGCGGCCGATGGGGCTGAAGGTCACGCGGCTCGCCTCGGGGTTGCCCGTGGGGGGCGACCTGGAGTACGCCGACGAGGTGACGCTCGGACGGGCGTTCGCGGGACGGAGGTCGCTGGATGCCTGACCACGTGGGAGCCGGGTCGCCGGGCGAGCCGGGGGCACCGGCCGGCGCCGGGGAGTGGGCGGAGCTGGCCGCCGCCACGGCGGCCGAGGCGCGCGCCTACCTCGACGCCGTCACCGAGGTCGCCGCGGGCCGGATGGACGAGACGGCGCTGTCGGTGCTGCTGCTGGCCGTCAGCCAGGCGCTCGTGACGGGCGCGCGGCTGGGCGCGGTGGCCGACGTGGTGCCCGCGCGGCGCTTCGAGCCGGACGCCGGGCCCGACCCCGACGTCGACCCGCTGCGCACCGGCCTGGCCAACGTCCTCGACGGCGTGGACGACTACGCCGACGTCGTGGACCCGCTGACCAACGCCAAGCTGGTGCGCGGGGCGCTGTCGGACGACCTGGCCTCGGTGGCCGCCGACCTCGTGCACGGGCTGCGCCACCACGAGCGCGGCGACGTCACCGAGGCGCTGTGGTGGTGGCAGTTCTCCTACCTGTCGACGTGGGGGCTGCGGGCGACGGCCGCGCTGCGCGTGCTGCAGTCGCTGCTGGGCCACCTGCGCCTGGACGTGGACGCCGAGACGGCCTCCGACGCGGAGTTCGACGCCCTGCACCCCTGAGCGCGGGCGGGCCCGGGGCCGCCGACGGCGCGCGCGGACCGGTCGTGCGCGATCGGTAGGATCGCCCGTCGTGGCTCTCGTGGTGCAGAAGTACGGCGGCTCCTCCGTCGCGGACGCGGACGGCGTCAAGCGCGTCGCGCGGCGCATCGCGGACACCAAGCGCGCCGGGCACGAGGTCGTCGTCGTCGTCTCGGCGATGGGCGACACCACCGACGAGCTGATCGACCTGGCCGAGCAGGTCTCCCCGATGCCGCCGGCGCGCGAGCTGGACATGCTGCTCACCTCCGGCGAGCGCATCTCGATGGCCGTGCTGGCGATGGCGATCTCCAACCTGGGCCTGGAGGCGCGCTCGTTCACCGGCTCGCAGGCCGGGGTCATCACCGACTCCGCCCACGGCAAGGCCCGCATCATCGACGTGACGCCCGGCCGCATCCGCTCCGCGCTCGACGAGGGCGCCATCGCGATCGTCGCCGGCTTCCAGGGCGTCAGCCAGGACACCAAGGACATCACCACGCTGGGCCGCGGCGGCTCGGACACGACGGCGGTGGCGCTGGCCGCCGCGCTGGGCGCCGACGTCTGCGAGATCTACTCCGACGTCGACGGCGTGTTCACCGCCGACCCGCGGATCGTCCCGGCGGCCCGCAAGATCAGCCGCATCTCCAGCGAGGAGATGCTGGAGATGGCGGCCTGCGGCGCCAAGATCCTCATGCTGCGCTGCGTGGAGTACGCCCGGAACTACGACCTGCCGATCCACGTGCGCAGCTCCTTCAGCCCGCACGAGGGGACGTGGGTGACCGACGCCCCCGTGCCCGCCGCCCTCAGCCAGACCGCCTCGGAGGAACCCGTGGAACAGCCGATCATCTCCGGTGTCGCGCACGACCGCAGCGAGGCGAAGATCACCGTCGTGGGCGTGCCGGACACCCCCGGCACCGCGGCCGCCATCTTCACCGCGGTGGCCGCGGCCGAGATCAACATCGACATGATCGTGCAGAACAACCAGATCGGCGCCAGCGGCCGCACCGACATCTCCTTCACGCTCCCGAAGGCGGAGGGCCAGAGCGCCACCGCGGCGCTGGAGAAGGTGAAGTCCTCGATCGGCTTCGAGCGGCTGGAGTACGACGACCAGATCGGCAAGGTGTCGCTGATCGGCGTCGGGATGCGCTCGCACCCGGGGGTGTCGGCGAAGTTCTTCGACGCCCTGGGCGCGCAGCGCATCAACATGGAGATGATCAGCACGTCGGAGATCCGCATCTCCGTCGTGACGCGCGCCGACCAGCTCGACGACGCGGTGCGCGCGGTGCACACCGCGTTCGCGCTGGACGCCGAGGCGGAGGCCGTGGTCTACGGAGGGACGGGACGATGAGCGAGACGACCACCCGCAAGCCCACCCTGGCCGTCGTCGGCGCCACCGGCGCCGTCGGCTCGGTGATGCTGGGGATCCTGTCGGAGCGCCCCGACGTGTGGGGCGAGATCCGCCTCGTGGCCTCGCCGCGGTCGGCGGGCAAGGTCCTGCGCGTGCGCGGCGAGGACGTCGTCGTGCGGGCGCTGTCGCCGGAGGTCTTCGACGGCGTCGACGTGGCGATGTTCGACGTGCCGGACGAGGTGTCGGCGCGGTGGGCGCCCGTGGCCGCCGAGCGCGGCGCGGTCGCCGTGGACAACTCCGGCGCGTTCCGGATGGACCCGGACGTCCCGCTGGTCGTGCCCGAGGTGAACGGCGCGGCGGCGCGGAACCGCCCCAAGGGCATCATCGCCAACCCGAACTGCACGACCCTGACGATGATGGACGCCCTCGGCGCCCTGCACGACAAGTGGCAGCTCACCGAGCTCGTCGTCGCCAGCTACCAGGCCGCCTCGGGCGCCGGGCAGCCCGGCGTGGACCGGCTGTACGACGAGCTCGAGGTCGTCGCGGGCCAGCGCGCGCTGGGCCAGCGCTCCGGGGACACCGCCGCCGCGGTGACCGCCAAGCTCGGCGAGGACTCCCCGTTCCAGGAGAACCTCGTCCTCAACGTCATCCCGGTCGCCGGGTCGCTGAAGGACGACGGCTGGACCAGCGAGGAGCTGAAGGTCCGCAACGAGTCCCGCAAGATCCTCGGGATCCCCGACCTGAAGGTGTCCGCCACCTGCGTGCGGGTGCCGGTGCTGACGACGCACTCCCTGGCGGTGCACGCGACGTTCGCCTCCGACGTCAGCGTCACCGAGGCGCGCGCCGCGCTGGAGGCCGCGCCGAGCGTGGACGTGCAGGACGACCTGGCGAACGGCGTGTTCCCCTCGCCGGCGCGCACGGTGGGCGGCGACCCGACGGTCGTGGGCCGCATCCGGCAGGCGCTGGACTTCCCGAACACGCTCGACCTGTTCGTGTGCGGCGACAACCTGCGCAAGGGCGCGGCGCTGAACACCGCGCAGATCGCGGAACTGGTGGCCGCCGAGCTCACCGCCTGAACCGCCCGCGCGACGGCCCGCTCCCCACCACCGGGGGGCGGGCCGTCGCGCGTCCGGGGCGGCGCCGCGGCCGCCGGGCGTCGTTTTGTATAGAAAGTTGTGAGTACAGTCGGGCGCGACCCATCCCTCGACGACGAAGGACCCCTCGTGCTGACGACGTCACACGCCGCGTCGCTGGTCGCCCTGGCCGCCTCCACCGAGGCGACGACCACGACGCGCTCCACCACCTTCCTCATGATCACCGCGCTCGCGGCGATCGCCGTGCTGCTCGTCCTCATCATCAAGGTCAAGCTGCACGCCTTCTACTCGCTCGTCATCGTCAGCCTCCTGACCGCCGTCGTCGCCGGCATCCCCGCCGCCGACCTCGTGAGCACGCTGACCGGCGGTTTCGGCGGCACCCTGGCCACGGTCGCCCTGCTCGTCGGGTTCGGCGCCGTCCTGGGCCGCATCGTGGAGATCTCCGGCGGCGCGAAGGTGCTCGCGGACACCCTCATCGACCGGTTCGGGGAGAAGCGGGCGCCGCTCGCCCTGTCGGTGGCCTCGCTGTTCTACGGGTTCCCGATCTTCCTCGACGCCGGTTTCGTCGTCATGCTGCCGATCGTCTACACGGTGGCGCGGCGCCTGGGCGGCGGCCTGCTGCTGTACGCGCTGCCCGCGGCCGGCGCGTTCCTCATGATGCACGCGCTCGTGCCGCCGCACCCGGGTCCCGTCGCGGCCTCGGCCCTGCTGGGCGCCGACGTCGGTCTCGTCGTCCTGATCGGCCTGCTCGTCGGCCTGCCGACCTGGTACCTGGCCGGCTACCGCCTCGCCCTCGTCCTGGCCCGCCGCGCCGGCTACGTCGACGTGCCGGACCTGCTGGGCAAGCCCGGCGGCGACGTGGACCAGCCCCGCCCCTCCTTCGGCGTCATCCTGCTCGTCCTGCTCCTGCCGCTCGTCCTCATCTTCTGCGGGACGGCCTCCAACACGGCCGTGCAGAACTACGGCGCGGACGAGGAGAACCCGCTCATCGTGGTGCTGCAGATCATCGGCGCCACGCCGGTCGCCCTGCTCATCACCAGCGTGCTGGCCATGCTGCTGCTCGTCGTGCGGCCCAACCGCGGCCGCGTCGGCAGCCGCCTGGAGGACGTCGTCGACGACGCCCTGGCCCCCGTCTGCTCGATCATCCTCATCACCGGCGCGGGCGGGATGTTCGGCCGCGTCCTCACCGAGACGGGCATCGGCGGCGCGCTGGCCGACATCCTCAACGACGCCGGCCTGCCGCTGATCCTGGCCGGGTTCATCATCGCCATCGCGCTGCGCGTCGCGCAGGGCTCGGCGACGGTCGCCGGCACCACGGCCGCGGGCCTGCTGGCCCCCGCCCTGGCCGAGACCCCGGACCTGTCGGCGCTGCAGCTGGCCTGCATCACCATCGCCGTCGTCGCCGGCGCCATCACCTTCAGCCACGTCAACGACTCCGGCTTCTGGCTGGTGGGCCGCTTCCTCGGCCTGGACACCGCGACCACGCTGAAGACGTGGAGCGTCATCGCCACCGCGATCGGCTTCATGGCCTTCGGCCTCGTCTGGCTGCTGTACCTCGTCGTCTCCTGACACCCGCAGCGCCCGCCCGCAGCGCCCGGTCCCGCCCGGGGGCCGGGCGCTGCGGCGTCCGGGGAGGATCGCGGGGAGCCGGTGGGAACCCGGTGGGGACGCGGCCCCCGGACCGGGCAGGATCGGACGGTGAGCGCCACCCTCGTCGTCAAGGACCTCAGCGCCGGGCACGGCGACCGCGTCCTGTTCTCCGGTCTGGACCTGGTCGTCGCCCCCGGCGACGTCGTCGGGCTCGTCGGCGCCAACGGCGCCGGCAAGTCGACCCTGCTGCGGCTGCTGGCCGGGCTGGGCACCCCCGGGTCGGGGACGGTGAGCCTGTCGCCGCCCGCGGCGACCGTCGGGTACCTGCCGCAGGAGCCCGAGCGCCGCGCCGGGGAGAGCGTCGCCGCCTTCCTCGGCCGGCGCACCGGCGTGAGCGCAGCGCAGGACGCGATGGACGCCGCCGCCCAGGACCTCGCCGGCGGCGTCCCCGGCGCCGACGACCGCTACGCCGACGCCCTGGACCGCTGGCTGGCCCTGGGCGGCGCCGACCTGGACGAGCGGCGCGAGGAGGTCCTCGCCGACGTGGGCCTGGCCGTCGACGCGGACGTGGCGATGACGAGCCTGTCCGGCGGGCAGGCCGCCCGAGCGGGGCTGGCGGCGCTGCTGCTGTCGCGCTACGACGTCTTCCTGCTCGACGAGCCCACCAACGACCTCGACCTCGACGGCCTGGCCCGGCTGGAGCGGTTCGTCGGCCAGCTGCGCTCCCCCGCCGTCGTCGTCAGCCACGACCGCGAGTTCCTGGCCCGCACCGTGGACCGGGTCGTCGAGCTGGACCTCGCGCAGCAGCTGGTCCGCGTCGTCGGCGGCGGCTACGAGGCCTTCCTCGCCGAGCGCGAGGTGCAGCGCCGCCACGCCCGCGAGGAGTACGAGGAGTACGCCGACACCCGCGCGGGGCTCGAGGCGCGTGCCCGCACCCAGCGGAACTGGATGGCCAAGGGCGTGCGCAACGCCGTCCGCAAGGGCGAGCCCGACAAGAACATCCGGGCGAAGATGCGCGAGGGCAGCGAGAAGCAGGCCGCCAAGGCCCGCCAGACCGACCGGATGATCGAGCGCCTGGAGGTCGTGGAGGAGCCCCGCAAGGAGTGGCGGCTGCAGATGTCGATCGCCGCCGCGCCGCGCTCCGGCTCGGTGGTGGCGGTGCTGCGGGGGGCTGTGGCGCGCCGCGGCGCGTTCACGCTGGGGCCGGTGGACCTGCAGCTCGACGCCGGGGACCGGGTGGCGCTCACCGGACCCAACGGCGCGGGCAAGACGACGCTGCTGCAGCTGCTGCTGGGACGCCTGGCACCCGACGCGGGCGCCGCCTCGCTGGGCTCGGGCGTCGAGGTCGGCGAGGTCGACCAGGCCCGCGGGCTGTTCGTGGGCGAGGATCCGCTGGCACGGGCGTTCGGCGCGGCCGTGCCGACGTGGCCGGACGCGGACGTGCGGACCCTGCTGGCGAAGTTCGGCCTGGGCGCCGCGCACGTGGGCCGGCCCTCGTCGAGCCTGTCGCCGGGCGAGCGCACGCGCGCCGCGCTGGCGCTGCTGCAGGCGCGGGGGGTGAACCTGCTCGTGCTGGACGAGCCGACCAACCACCTGGACCTGCCGGCCATCGAGCAGCTGGAGGAGGCGCTGGCCTCCTACCCGGGCACGCTGCTGCTCGTCAGCCACGACCGGCGGCTGCTGGAGGCCGTCGCGGTGACCCGCCGGCTGGTCGTCGAGGCGGGCGCCGTGCGCGAGCTGTGAGGGACCTGCGCGCGGGTGGTGACGGACCCGGGCGGTGGTGCGCCGCCCCGTCGGCGTGTGACATCTGGGTTGCGACACGCACCGAGGTGTGCGGTAGCGGTTGACTCCCCGCCCCGGAAGCGCTTCTCTGCGCGGATGCCACACGCAGCCCTCAGCGCCATGGCGGCGTCGACGACCGGGAGCGGGACCCTCCCGAGCATCGAGTCCGCCATCGACCGCGTCTTCGAGCCGATCACCTCGGCCCTCTCGTCGGTGATCTTCTTCAGCGTCAGCATCGGCGGGGCCTCGTTCCCGCTCATCGTCGGCTGGCTCGTCCTGGCGGGCCTCATCTTCACGGTCTACTTCGGCTTCATCCAGCTGCGCGGCTTCAAGCTCGCGCTGGAGACCGTGCGCGGCAAGTTCAGCCGGGACTCCGACCCGGGTGAGGTGACGCACTTCCAGGCGCTGACCAGCGCGGTGTCCGGCACCGTCGGGCTCGGCAACATCGCCGGTGTGGCCGTCGCCGTCACCCTCGGCGGGCCCGGCGCCACCTTCTGGATGATCTGCGCCGGCCTGCTCGGCATGTGCACCAAGTTCGCCGAGTGCACCCTCGGCGTGAAGTACCGCGAGGTCCACGAGGACGGCACCGTCACCGGCGGGCCGTTCCGCTACCTCAAGGTCGCCTTCGGCCGTATCAAGATCTCCGCCATCGGCACCGTGCTCACCGCCGTCTTCGCCGTCGCGATCTTCTTCTTCGGCGTGGCCGGCGGCAACATGTTCCAGGCCAACCAGACCTTCGCCCAGGTCCGCAACGTCACCGGCGGCGCCGAGGGCCCGCTGGGCAGCGCGACCGCCGCCTTCGTCTTCGGCATCGTCCTGGCCGTGCTCGTCGGCCTGGTCATCCTCGGCGGCATCTCCTCCATCGGGCGCGTGACGTCCAAGCTGGTGCCCGCCATGGCGATCATCTACATCGTCGCCTGCCTCATCGTCATCCTCGGCAACGCCGGCCAGATCCCCGGCGCGATCGAGGAGATCGTCGTCGGCGCCTTCCAGCCCGAGGGCGTGGCCGGCGGCGTGCTCGGCGCCCTCATCATCGGCTTCCAGCGCGCGGCCTTCTCCAACGAGGCCGGCGTCGGCTCCGCCGCCATCGCCCACTCCGCGGTCAAGACCCGCCGCCCCGTGTCCGAGGGCTTCGTCGCCCTCCTCGAGCCCTTCATCGACACCGTCATCATCTGCACCATGACGGCGCTGACCATCGTCATCGCCCGCCCGCAGAGCTGGCTGGACGCCCGCGCCGAGGTCGCCGCGACCGGCAGCAACTCCGCGGACGGCGTGGTCCTGACCTCCGACGCCTTCGCCGACGTCATCTCCTGGTTCCCGATCGTGCTCGCGATCGCCGTCGTGCTGTTCGCCTTCTCGACCCTCATCACGTGGAGCTACTACTCCGAGAAGGCGTGGTGCCACTTCTTCGGCCGCAGCCGCGCCAGCGTGCTGGCCTTCCGGGTCATCTACTGCGTGTTCACCGTGATCGGCACCGTGCTGACCTTCGGGCAGGTCCTCAACCTCGCCGACGCGATGCTCTTCGTCTGCGCCCTCGTCAACATCATCGGCCTGTACATCCTGGCGCCGGTGGTGAAGAAGGAGCTGCAGGAGTACCTGCGCGACCGCCGCAGCGGCAAGCTGGCCGAGGAGGCCCGCGAGCCCGTCGCCTGACCCCACCCCTCCGTCCCGACGGCCCCGGCGCACCGACGCGCCGGGGCCGTCGCGCGTCGCGGGCCGGACCCGTGGTGACGGGCGGGGCCGCGGCGCGCGATGATCGGGGGGTCGACAGGCGACGGAGCGCTGCCGGACACCCCCACCCGCACGACCCGGAAGCGAGCCCCGCCATCCCCGCGCACGCCCCCAGGCCCACCAGCACGCCCGCCACCACCCGCACCCCGCCCGCCGTCCTGGCGCTGGCCCTGGGCGCCTTCGGCATCGGCACCACCGAGTTCGTCGCCATGGGGCTGCTGCCCGACGTGGCGGCCGCCTTCGCCGTCTCGGTGCCCGCGGCCGGCTGGACCGTCACCGCCTACGCGCTCGGCGTCGTCGTCGGCGCCCCCACCATCACGGCGCTCACGCACGCCGTGCCGCGCAAGCAGCTGCTGGTCGCGCTGATGGTCCTGTTCGTCGTCGCGCACGTCGCCACGGCCCTGGCCCCCGGCTTCGGCGCCCTGCTGGGCGCCCGCTTCGCCAGCGGCCTCGCGCACGGCGCGTTCTTCGGCGCCGCCGCCGTCGTGGCCCGGGCCCTCGCGCCCGCCGGCCGGCAGGGCCGCGCCCTGGCGCTGGTGTTCACCGGGCTCACGGTCGCCAACGTCGTCGGCGTCCCCGCCGGCACGTGGGTCGGCCAGCAGCTCGGCTGGCGCACCACCTTCGCCCTCGTCGGCGTCGTCGGGCTGGCCACGATCGCCGCGCTGCTGGCGCTCGTGCCGCCCGTGCAGGTGCGCAGCGGCGGCCTGCGCGCCGAGCTCGCCGCGTTCCGCCGCACCCAGGTGTGGCTGACGCTGCTGGTCACCGTCGTCGGCTTCGGCAGCACCTTCACCGTCCTCAGCTACGTCGCGCCCCTGCTCACCGACGTCGCCGGCTTCGCCGCCGGGTCGGTGGCGTGGGTGCTCGTCCTCTTCGGCCTGGGCGCCACCGCGGGCAACCTGCTGGGCGGGCGGCTGGCGGACTGGTCGGTGCCGCGCACCCTCGCGCTCGGGCTGTCGGCCAGCAGCGTCGTGTTCGTGCTGCTGTTCGCCCTGGCGCAGCACCCGGCGGCCGCGGCGGCCGGCGTCTTCGCGTTCGCCTTCACCGGCTTCTCGATGAGCTCGGCCATCCAGACGCGCGCGATCGTCGCCGCGGGCGGCGGGGCGAGCATGGCCTCGGCCGCGATCCAGGCGGCGTTCAACACCGGCAACGCCCTGGGCGCGTTCCTCGGCGGCGTCGTCATCGGCGCCGGGTTCGGCTACGCGGCGCCCGCGCTGGTGGCCGCCGCGCTGGCCGCGGCCGGGCTGGCGGTGCTGGCGTGGGCCACGCGCTGGGACCGCACCGGCCGCGCCCCGGTCGACCCGGCGGTCGCGCCCGTGCCCGCCCAGCGCCGCCGCCGCGTGGTCGAGGGGGCCGGCGCGTGAGCGGCCCCGCCAGGAGCGGGCAGCAGGAGCTGGAGGTGGTCGCGCGCCGCGTCGGCGACGCCGACCTGGACGCGCTGCTGGCCGAGGCGGTCGCCGAGCTGGCCCGCCGCTACCCGGAGGACACCGACGCCCTCGAGGAGGTCGAGGGCGCCGGGCTGAAGCCGTCGGCGCGCTACCTCGTCGCCCTCGTCGGCGGCGAGCCCGCCGGGTGCATCGCGCTCGTGCCCGTCGACGAGGAGCCCGCGGGCGAGCTGGTGGAGATGAAGCGCGTGTACGTGCGCGAGGCCCACCGCGGCCGCGGGGTCGCGCGCGCCCTCGTCGCCGCCCTCGAGGACGCCGCCCGCGCCGGCGGCGCCCGGCGCGTGCGGCTGGAGACGGGCACCCGCCAGCCGGAGGCGGTGGCCCTGTACGAGCGGCTCGGCTACGAGCGCACGCCGAACTTCGGGCCGTGGGCCGACAGCCCCCTCAGCGTCTGCTACGCCCGCGACCTCTAGGCGGGCTCCAGGGCCGCCGGCAGGTGGCGGCGGGTGAAGTCCAGCTCGGCGCTGACCTGCCGCACCCGCTCGTCGTCGACGAGGGAGCCGTGCCCGGCGTCGTAGCGGTACACCTCGTGCGGGGCGCCGCGCGCGGCCAGCCGCGCCAGGTAGTTCTCGATCTGGCGCAGCGGGCAGCGCGGGTCGTTCTCCCCCGCCAGGACGAGGACGGGGGCGCGCACGGCGTCGACGTGGGTGATCGGCGAGGAGTCCGCGTACTTGTCCGGCACCTGCTCGGGGGACCCGCCGAACAGGGAGCGGTCGAACGCCTTCAACCCCTCCATCTCGTCCTCGTAGGCGGCCACGTAGTCGGCGACCGGCACCCCGGCCAGGCCCAGGGCCCAGCGCTGCGGCTGCACGCCCAGCCCCAGCAGCGTCAGGTAGCCGCCCCAGGAGGCGCCCGCCAGCACCAGGCGGTCCGGGTCGGCGACGCCGGTGGCGACGAGGTGGTCGGCCACGGCCGCCACGTCGGCCAGCTCGGTGTGCCCGACGCGCTCCTCCAGCGCGTCCCGCCACGCCGACCCGTACCCGGTGGAACCGCGGTAGTTGACCTGCACGACGGCGTACCCGTGGTCCACGAACGCCGACGCCCACGCCCGGAAGGCGTCGGTGTCGTGGGCGGTGGGCCCGCCGTGGACCTCCACGACCGTGGGCAGCGGGCCGTCCGCGCCCGCCGGGCGGCGCAGCAGCGCGTGCACCCGCCCGCCGGGACCGTCGGCCCACACGTCCTCCACGGGCACCGACGGCGGGGCGGCCGGGCCGGGCGCGCGCAGCAGCACCTCGCCGGACAGCGTGCGCACCGCCGGCGGCTCGGCCGCCGAGGACCACGTCGTCCACACGTCGCCGTCGGGGCGGGCCGTCACCGAGCCGACGGTCCCGGCGTCCGGGCCGACGCGCTCGACGTCGCCGGTGGCCAGGTCGACCCGGTGCAGCAGCGTGCGGGCCTCGTGGTCGACCTGCACGAGCAGGGCGCGGGCGTCGCGCGTCCACTCCGCGCCCGCCACGTCGCCGGGCACGCCGAGGACCACGGGCGTCTCCTCGCCGGTGAGCACGTCGCGCACCAGCAGCTCGGCGCGGCCGGCGCGCTCGTGCTCGACCAGCAGCCGCGGGTCGCCGGGCACGGGCGCGAACGCCAGCGGGTGCACGCCCCTGCCGGGGCCGTCGGACAGCTCGTCGACCACGGCGCCGTCGGCGACGGCGAGGACGCGCAGGTCGGGGTGGCGCGAGTCCCCGCGCTCGGAGTGCGACAGGGCCACCCACCGCTCGTCGGGCGACAGGTCGCCCACCCAGGCGTCCTCGCGGTGCTCGTACAGCCGCCGCGCGCGCGGGGTGCCGCCGGCGTCCTCGACGACCTCCACGCGGGTGCCCCACGCCTCGTCGGTGAGGCCGACGACGACGAGGCCGCCGCGGCCCAGCGCCAGCCCCGCCGAGTAGGCGGCGGGCAGCCCCAGCGGGTCCTCGACGCCCTCGCCGGGGGACGCGCCGAACGGCTGGCGCCGCCACACGCCGTGCTCGTCGCCGGCGGTGTCGTCGAACCACCAGACGTGCTCCCCGCGCGGGTCGACCGTCGCGCTGGAGGTGCCCTCGGGGCGGTCGGTCAGCTGCACCAGCTCGCCGCCCACCTCCCAGGAGTGCACCTCCAGGACGCCCGCCGCGCTGGCCACCACGGCGCAGCGCTGCGGCGCCTCCTCGGCCCAGTCGGGCAGGCCGACGCGGCCGGCGCGGAAGCGGGCCTCCCAGGCGGGCAGGGTCTGCTCGGTCGTCACCGCGGCATCGTGCCAGGACGCCCGCGGGCCCCCGGGAGCTCCCCCGGGGGCCGGCGGCTCGCGTCGAGCCCGGTCAGGCCCGCGAGCGCCCGACGAGGTCGCGGCTGCCGGGGGCGGCCGCGAACCCGGCGGTGCCCGAGCGGACCTCGCCCACCAGCTCCTCCAGGACGTCCTCCAGCGCCACGATGCCGCGCAGCGCGCCGTCCTCGCCGACCACGCGGGCCAGGTGGGCGCCGGTGCCCTGCATGCGCCGCAGCACCGTGCGCAGCGGGTCGCCGGGGCGCACCGTGGCCAGCGGCCGCAGGTAGCGCGAGGGCACGTGCGCGGCGCGCACCGCGTCGTCGGCGGTCAGGACGTCCTTGACGTGCACGTACCCCGTCAGCGACCCGTCCGCCGCGCGCACCGGGAACCGGGAGAACCCGGTGCGCCGGGCGACGTCCTCCACGTCGGCGACGCGGACGTCCTCCGGCACCGTCGCCACGGTGGCGATCGGCAGCTCCACGGCGGCGGCCGTGCGGTCGGCGAACGTCAGCGCGCCCAGGGCGAGGGCCTCCTCGCCGTCGGCGAGCAGCCCCTCCCGACGCGACTCGGCCACCAGCCCGGAGACCTCGTCGCGGGTGAAGGCGCTGGTCACCTCGTCCTTGGGCTGCACGCCGACGGCGCGCAGGACGAGGTTGGCGACCTGGTTCATCGACCAGATCACCGGGTGCAGGACCTTCGCGCACACCACGAGCGCCGGGGTCAGGACGAGGGCGACGCGGTCCGGGCCGGCCAGCGCGATGTTCTTGGGGACCATCTCGCCGAGCACGACGTGCAGGAACACCACGAGCAGCAGGGCGATGGCGAAGGAGACCGGGTGGACGGCGGCCTCCGGCAGGCCGGCCGCCGCGAACACCGGTTCCAGCTGGTGGGCCACGGCCGGCTCGCCGATCGCGCCCAGGCCCAGCGAGCACAGCGTGATGCCCAGCTGGGCGCACGCCATCATCAGCGAGACCTCCTCCATGGCGCGCAGGGTCGTGCGCGCGCTGCGCCGGCCCTCCGCGGCCCGGGCCTCCACCGCGCTGCGGCGGGCGGAGACGAGGGAGAACTCCGCGCCCACGAAGAACGCGTTGCCGGCGAGCAGGACGACGGCGACGACGATCGCGACGGAGTCGCTCACCGCCGCCCCCCGTGGCCGTGGGCGCCGACGCGGACGGCGGCCCCGGGGGCGTCGTCGCGGACGTCGAGCTCACCGGACGGGCCCGCGGGCCCGTCCTCGTGCAGGACGTCGACGCGGACCTGGTCCACGCGCAGGCCGTCCAGGGCCTCCACCTCCATCCGCACGGCCCGCGCGCGCGGGCCGGCGTCCTCGTCGCCGAACGCGGAGCGGACCGTCACGGGCACCTCCACGACGTCGCCCGTGACGGGCAGGCGCCCCAGGTGCAGGCCGAGCAAGCCGGCGATCGTCTCGTAGTCGTCGTCCTCGGGCAGCGGCACGCCCAGGTGGCGGCTGGCCTCGTCCGGGCGCAGCAGGCCCGACACGAGCCACCCGCCGTCGGCGAGGCGGTGCGCCGGGGGGCGCTCCGCGTCGTGCTCGTCGACGACCTCACCGACGATCTCCTCGACGAGGTCCTCGAACGTGACGACGCCGGCGAACCCGCCGAACTCGTCGACGACGACCGCCATCTGCAGCGGCGTCCCCTTCAGCGCGTCCAGCAGGGCGTCCAGCTCCATCGTCTCGGGGACCAGCAGCGGGCGGGCGGCGACCGCGCCCAGCGTCGTGGTGCCGCGCTCGGCGGGGTCGGCGTCCAGGACCTGCCGGGCGTGGACGACGCCCACGACGTCGTCGGGTCCGGCGTCCACGACGGGGAAGCGCGAGCGGCCCGTGGCGTGGACGGCGGCCAGCAGGTCCAGCAGGGACTCGTCCGCCGACAGCGTGGTGACCCGCGTGCGCGGCGTCATCGCGTCGTCGGCGCGGCGGGTGCCGAAGGCCAGCGAGCGCTGCACGAGGACGGCGGTCTCCCGCTCCAGGGTGCCCTGCTCGGCCGAGCGCGCGACCAGCGAGGTCAGCTCGTCGGCGGAGCGGGCCGAGGCCAGCTCCTCCTGCGGCTCGACGCCGAACACGCGGCGCAGGACCGCGTTGGCGCTGCCGTTGAGGAGCACCAGCAGCGGGCGGGTGGCGGCGGTGAAGCCGCGCATGAACCCCTGCACGGCGGCGCTGGTCTCCAGCGGCCGGGCGATGGCGAGGTTCTTGGGCACCAGCTCGCCGAAGACCATGGTCAGGCCGGTGGACAGGGCGAACGCCACCGCGTACGAGGCCGTGGCGGCCAGCGCGCCGGGCAGGCCCGCGGACTCCAGCGGCGGGCGCACGAGGCGCCCGATCGCCGGCTCGGCGAGGAACCCGATGGCCAGGTTGGTGACGGTGATGCCCAGCTGGGCGCCCGACAGCTGCGTCGAGAGGGTCTTCAGGGCCCGCCGGGTGCCGTCCGCGCCGCGGCGGCCGTCGGCGGCGGCGCGCTCCACGCTGGCGCGGTCGACGGTGAGGAAGGCGAACTCGGCGGCGACGAACAGGCCGCAGGCGACGACCAGCAGGAGGGCCGCGGCCAGGTACAGGACTTCGGTCACGGCGCGCCCCCTCCCCCGGTGCGTCGGGAGCGGGAGCGCCGGCTACTTGACGGCGGGTCCTCGGGAGTGGCTGACGAGCCGGAGCTCGTCGACGTACTTGACGGGAGGTCGTCGGGGCTGTCGTCGCGCACGGCGGCGGCGGTCCTTCCAGGTGTCGGTCGCGGGCGGTCCCCGCGGCTGTGGGAACGACGGTAACCGCTGCCGTGTTCCGCGCCCAACCCCCGGACGGGGGTCCCTCAGCCCGCGTCGCGGGCCCGGGGCAGCGGGCGGGGCAGCGCGAAGCGGGTGGTGACGCGGTCGGAGAAGGCCACGTGGTCCGGCGGGCGCGAGGCCAGGCCGGGGAAGCCGGCGGCGGCCAGCAGCTCATCGTCCAGGTCGAGGACGTCGGCGCGGCGCAGCGGCCACTCCTCGTGCTCGTTGGCGATCCACCACGTGCGGCCCGCGCGCACGGTGTGCAGCCCGTACCGGGCGGTGACGAACGTGGCGACGTCGTCGGGGCCGTCGTCGTCGACGAGCTCGGGGCGCGCCCGCACCACCACGCGGCTGCGCACCGGGCGGGTGGTGGCCCAGCCGACCTCGTCGCCGCGGCGGGCGCGGTGCATCCGCGCGAACCGGTACGGCAGCCCGAACGCGGTGCGGGCGCCGAGGACGACGGCCAGGCGGTCGGCGTCCAGGCTGCGGAAGACGACCCCCCGCCGGCCGGCCGCGTCCCGCGAGTACAGGCGCACGTTGGTCTCCAGGAACGTGCCCAGCCACGGCACCGCGGGCAGCCGGCCGATCCCCGCCCCGCGCAGCGTGAACGGGATGAGCCCCACGTAGGTGACGCCGTCCAGGACGTCCGGTTCCGTCCCCGGCGGCACGAACGGCGCCGCGAGCGCCGGGTCCACCGCCCAGTGCAGGAACGCCAGCTCGTCCCAGTGCTGGTGCATCATCACCGGCCCGCGCAGCGGGTCCGCCGCGCGCGGGGGCAGGCGGGGCACGGGCGCGGGCCCGGGGGTCTCGAGCACGGCGTCGAGGCTAAGCCGCCGGACGTGGTCCCGCCCGCGAAGAGGACTCGCTCAGCAGTGGTGGCGCGCCTAGTGGACTACCACGGCCCCGTCGACGACCTCATGCACGAGGCGGTGCTCGACGGTAATCCGCCGCGACCACAGCCCGGAGAGGTCACCCGAGAGCCGCCCCGGCTTGCCGATGCCCTGGCCGGCGTCGCGCCACGGCTCCTCGATCATGCGGTTGATCTCCTGCAGCGTCTTCCGGTCCACCGACCGACTGCGGCGCTCGTCCCGATCTGAAGAGGTGATAGCGATCGCCGTACCTCTGCGGGCGTGGTTGAAGATCAGCGAAGGTGCGATCACCTGGTTTCGCGCGATGACACTGATGGTGCCCGCTTCTTGACCACAGCTTCCAGCGGGGATCTCGCCAGTACTGAGGTGATGCGCTCTCCAGTCGCACAGGCCCAGCCTCGACGCGGATGAGATCTGAGGCCGCAGGCGCCGAACCGATCCCGAATCTCCAGCTCTCAGCGGAGCTCGCGCTGGTCGATCTTTAGCCTTCCGCCCGGAACTGTTCGCTCAAGGCGATGTGCGCAAACATCAGCACCGCAATCGCCGAGGTCAGGAGCGCGCCACCCAACAGGAGGGCGAGCGGCCAAGGAAGTCCCCGCTGGTACAGCTCAGCGACGACCAAGGCGATGACGAAGATCTGACCGAGGACGCCCCAGAGCAGTGCGATCGACGACGCAGCGAACAGCACGATCTGCCAACGCCACTTCTTGGCGATCCGATCCGAAGCACTGACCACCTGGAAGGCCAGTGGCGACGAGAGGATGAGGAACGCGAAGAGCGCAGCCACGACGGCGTAGGTGCTGTTCGGCTGCCCCGAGAGGTACTCGCTGTCCTCGCCAGCGGGCAGGAGGGAGGCGGCTAGGACCGCTGCCGCCAGAGCTCCGAACACAGTGAGATTCGCACCCCACTTCTCGTTGAGCTTCCAGCTGAACTTTTGGTTGCCTGAGAGTCCACCGCTCCTGCTCGAGTCGTCCTCAATCTTCTTAGCAGCTCCGATAAGGGCCACGAGGACGAGCAGCAAAGCCAAGCCAAAGGGTACGAAGAGCAGGGCGTAGAACACTGGCACCGCCTCCGCCGAGAGCGCGAACCACCTCCTGCAAGAGCTGCAGGGTACTTCCCCGCTCTTCAGACTGGAAGCCTCGACGTGCGCACGAGCCGTCTCGCGGTTCGGACGACCACGTGGCCGGCCATGCTCTTGCCGACCCCCGTCTTCCCCAGCACCCGGCACGAGCGCGGCAGCAATGACGAGGCCGGCTCGCTGTGGGCGGGAGGTGGCGCGGACCCTCCACCGCTGGCCCTGAGGGCGGGCGGTGCCACGGCTCGACGGCGGTGTGATTGACGGGGACGCCACAGTCGCACCCTCGAGCACCCCGAGCGAGGACTGGGCTTACCACGGCGGCTCGGTCGTCCTCGACTTGCTTGACGAGCGCGAGGAGCCGCGCTCAGGCCTCGCTGGCGGTGATGGCCGGTGGTCCTCCGTCGACCGCGGTGCGGAAGAGGCACGATTCCCCTCCCGAGCACCAGCGTCCTCACGCGCCACCGGGCTCCAGGGGCCTGGCGGGCGGCACCCGGTTCGGGCCCGCGACCGGCGGCCGGGGCCGGTCCTGCGGGTGCAGGCGCACGGCGACCAGCGCGACGTCGTCCTCGGGACGCTCGGGCAGCAGGCGGTCGAGCACCCCGTCGCACAGGACGTCCAGGTCCTCCCCCGCCAGGTCCGCCACCGCCGCGCGCAGCGCCACCAGCCCGGTGTCGAGGTCCTGCCCGCGCCGCTCCACGAGGCCGTCGGTGTACAGCAGGACGGTCGAGCCGCGCTCGACGGTCGTCTCCGCGCCGGTGCGGGGCAGGTCGGGCGCGATGCCCAGCAGCAGGTCGTGCCGCTCGGCGGCCAGGGTCCTCACCGTGCCGTCGGGGGCCAGCAGCACCGGCGGCGGGTGCCCGGCGCTGGACCAGCGCATCCGGCTGACCCCGCGCTCGCGCTCGTCGCCGGTCTGCTCCAGGCGCGCCACCACGGCCGTCGCGGTGGTGTCCACGCCCAGCCCCACCATCGTGGCGTCCAGCGCGGCCAGGACCTCGGCGGGGGCGCCGCCGCCGGAGTGGGCGATGCCGCGCAGCAGCGAGCGCACCTGGCTCATCGCGGCGGCGGCGTCCACGTCGTGGCCCATGACGTCGCCGATGACCAGGACGGTGGCGCCGTCGGGCTGCAGGAACGCGTCGTACCAGTCCCCGCCGACCTGCGCGGCGCGCGCCGCGGCCCGGTAGCGGACCACCACCTGCAGGTGGTCCGGCTGCACCGGCGCCGTCAGCAGGCTGCGCTGCATCGCCTCGGCCATGCGCTGCTGGCGCCCGTACAGGCGGGCGTTGTCCAGCGCCAGGCCCGCGCGCTCGGCGACGTCCTCGACCGTCAGCAGGTCCTCGCCGGCCAGCGGCGGCCGGCCCGCGTCCCGGCACAGCGTCAGCACGCCGATCGTCTGCCCCCGCGCCCGCATCGGGACGACGACCGCCGTGCCGGGGGCCAGCTCGCGCACGAGGTCGCGGGCCACCGGGTCGTGCAGGACGGCGGCGAACGCCTCGGCCGCCGGCTCGGGGACCACGACGGTGCGGCGGCCGGCGACCGCGCGCGCCACCGGCGAGGTCACCGGGTCCAGCGCCGCCAGCCGGCGCGCGGCGTAGCGGT
The DNA here is from genome assembly GCF_041020755.1 of Kineococcus terrestris. Classification (NCBI taxonomy): domain Bacteria; kingdom Bacillati; phylum Actinomycetota; class Actinomycetes; order Kineosporiales; family Kineosporiaceae; genus Kineococcus; species Kineococcus terrestris. The sequence goes on from NZ_JBEUEI010000016.1 coordinate 99,759, forward strand.
GCAGCAGCGGCACCCGCGCCTCGTCGCCGTGCCGGCTGGCGATGTCGCGCAGGGCGCCGCTGTCCTGCACGAGGGTCACCAGGCACCAGTCGCCCAGCGCGGGCACCAGGTGCGCGGCCAGCCGGGCGGCGGCCTCCTCGACCTCCAGGGTCGCGCTCAGGTCGTCGCTGACCCGGGCCAGCAGCGCCAGGCGGCCGGCGGTGCGCTCGGCGGTGCGCCGCGCCTCCTCGGCCAGCAGCCGCGAGCCCTCGGCGGCCCGCAGCGCCTGCGCGGTCGCGGCGCGCTCGCGCTCGGCCTGCTCCTGCGCGGCGCGGCGGGCGGTGACGTCCAGGAAGTACACCGACAGCCCGTCGGGGGCGGGCCAGGCCCGCACCTCGAACCAGCCGTCCAGCGGCTCGGCGTAGTGCGCCTCGAAGGTCACCGGCTCGCCGGTGGCGACCGCGCGCCGGTACTCGCGCTCGAACTCCGAAGCCGCCGCGCCGGGGAACAGCTCCCACAGCACCCCGCCCAGCAGCTCCTCGCGCCCGCGCTGCAGCAGCCGCTCGGCCTCGGCGTTGACGTAGGTGAACCGCCACTCGCGGTCCAGGGCGTAGAAGGCCGCCGACATGGACTCCAGGACGCGCGCGACCCGCGCCTCGCCCTCGTGCCCGGCGGTCGTGTCGTACGCCGCGCCGATGACGCGCGCGGCCCGCCCGTCGGCGCCCGCCAGCGCCTCCCCGCGCGCCTCGACCCACCGCGTGCCGCCGCCGGGCAGGACGACGCGGTACTCCGCCTGGTAGGCGCCGCAGGTGTCCACGGCCTCGCGCAGGGCCCGGTCCACCCGGTCCCGGTCGTCGGGGTGCAGACCGGCCACGAAGGTCTCGATGCGGCCGTCGAAGCTCTCCTCGTCGAGGCCGAACAGAGCCAGCATCTGCGCGTCCCACACCAGGTCCCCGGTGCGCAGGTCCCAGTCGAAGCTGCCGACCCCGCCGGCGGCCACGGCCAGCTGCCAGCGCAGCCGGTCGCTCTCGTAGCGCAGCGACAGCGCGGACAGCTCCAGCTCGGCGACGGCCGCGGCGGCCAGCTCGGTGAGCACCTCGACGTCCGTGTCGCGCCAGGCCCGCGGGGCGGGGTCGAACACGCACAGCGCGCCGACGACGTGGCCGTCGTCGGCGACCAGCGGGACGCCCAGGTAGGCGCCGACCGCGCCGCTGCGGACCGGCGGCAGGGACGCGACGCGCTCGTCGGCGGCGGCGTCCTCGACGACGAGGGCCCCGGCGCCGGCGGCCGCGACCGTGCACAGCGACTCCGGCAGCGGGCCGGTGGAGCCGACCAGCGCGGGGTCCTGGCCGGCGACGGCGCTGACGGTCTGCACGTCGGTCAGCAGGGACACCTGGGCGGCGGGGACGACCAGCAGCCGCGCGGCCAGCGCGGCCAGGCGCTGCAGCGCGGGGTTCGGCGGGGCGGCCGCGAGGCGGCGCGCGGCCCGCACCCGGGCCGGGTCGTCGATCCGCCCGGCCGCGGCGCGCTCCGGCGGCGAACCCGTCGATCCCACCACTGCCCGCCCCTCCGCGCTGCCCGGCACCGACGTGCGACGCGGCGGCACCCGGGGGGCACCGCCGCGACCGCGGGGGTGCGGCGGTCGCGGCACCCCGGGCACGACGAGGGCCCGGCCCCGCGCGCGGTGCCGGGCCCTGGTCGTGGTCCTGCTGGTAGGGGTGACAAGATTTTTAACTGCGGCCTCTTCCTCCCCAACCAATCGCGCTACCAAGCTGCGCCACACCCCGGAGC
>NZ_JBEUEI010000017.1:0-89425 GCF_041020755.1 Kineococcus terrestris
CACGGACGCGGCGGTCCCCGCACCCGGCCGGGTGCGGGGACCGCCGCGTCCGTGGTCAGCCCAGCCGCGAGCGGCGGCGCTCCTGCTGCGCCGCCAGGGCCGTGCCCAGCAGGTCCGGTTCCCAGTCTTCCCGCAGCGCCTGGTGCACCAGCTCGGCCTGGCTCTGCGGCGCCAGCCCGCCGATCGGCTGGTCGGCGTCGAGGTTCGTGGGGAACGGGTACGCCTCGGCCGCGGCCGCGACGACGTTGCGCAGCTCCCGCTCACCGGCCCCGGCCGCCCGCCGCGCGCGCAGCACCGGGTAGACGGCCGCCGACAGGGCCGTCGTGTCGACCGTCTCCATCGCCCGCCCGAACGCGGAGGAGACCTGCAGCAGGTTCGCCATCCGCCGCACGTCCGCCGACACGTTCGACCCGGCGCCGTGGAACAGCGCCGGGTTGAAGAACGCGGCGTCGCCCTTGCGCAGCGGCAGCTGCACGCGGTGCTCCTCGAAGTACGCGGTGAACGCGGGGTCGTGGAACGCGACGTACCCGGCGGGGTGCTTGTGCGAGTGCGGCAGGTACAGCGTCGGCCCGGTCTCCACCGGCATGTCGACGTGCGCGACCGCGCCCTGCAGCGTCAGCGCGGGCGACAGCGCGTGCACGTGCGCCGGGTACGCCATCGCCTGCTCGCGGTCCATGAACCCCAGGTGGTAGTCGCGGTGCGCGCGCTGCGCCGTGCCGCCCGGGTTGACGACGTTGACCTGCGAGGTGACCTGGTAGCCGCGGCCCAGCCACGCCTCGCTGACCAGGGCCAGGACGTCGTTCGCGTAGTAGTCCGCGAACACCTCCGGCGCGCGCACGCCCAGCTTGTCCAGCGCTCCCCACACGCGGTCGTTGGCGCCGGGCTTGGCGAAGTGGTCGCCCCCCTGCACGCCGGCCGCGCGCTGCTCCTCGACCATCGCCGTGAACTCGGCGGTGGCGCGGTCGACGACGGCGGGGTCGAAGGCGCCGGGGAACAGGACGACGCCCGGGCCGTCGGCGAGCGCGCGGGCCAGTTCGGCCTGCACCTCCCGGCGGCCCTCCGGGGTGCCCGCGGGTTCCCGGTACCGCTCGCCGTAGACCAGGACGCCCTGCTCGACGGCGTCGGCGTGCGGGAAGTCCGCCGGGGAGGTCTCCACCTCCACGACGGCGCGGAACTCCTCCAGCCGGCAGTCGTCCGGCGTGAACCAGCCGGTGCGGGAGCGCGGCGGGACGGGGGTGGCGGTCACGGTGTCCTCCAGGGTGCTCGGCGTCGGTGCCCGACCCGACGATAGGTCGCCGCGCGGGCGGCGTCAGCCGAGCGGCAGCGGGACCGGCGGGTTGTGGGGCGTGACGACCTGCACCGAGGACGACCACGACTGCGGCGCGCCCGGCAGTTCCCCGCGCGCCTGCAGCAGGGCGTGGCAGGCGCGGCGCAGGTCGCCGGCCAGGTCGTGGTGCAGCACCACGTCCACCCCGCCGGTGCGCAGCAGCTGCTCGTGCTCGGGGTGCAGGTCGTGCACGAGGAAGAACCCGCAGTGGCGGCCCTCGGCGGCGAACGCCCGGGGCACCTGCGCGGACCCGCCGGAGGCGTACGCGGAGTAGACGGCGTCCAGCTCGGGGTCCGCCCGCAGCGCGGCGCGCACGAGGTCGCCCAGCGCGGCCCCGGGACGCTCGTCCTCGCGCACCTGGTGGACGCGGACGCCGGGGAACCCCTCGCGCAGCGTGCCGAGGAACCCCGAGCAGCGGGCGTCCTCGCCCTCGAACGTCGAGCGGCCGCGGGCCAGGAGCACGCTGCGCCGCCCGCCGCCGCCCCACCGCCCGACGAGGTACGCGGCGGTCGCCCCCGCCGCCCGGTTGTCGATGCCCGCGTAGGCCACGCGCGCGCTGCCGGGCAGGTCGGTCACGAGCGTCACCACCGGCACGCCGCGCGCGCGCAGCCGGGCCACGGCGTCCACGACCTCCGGGCTGTCGGGGGCCTTGAGCACCACGCCGTGCGAACCGCGCCGGGCGGCCTCGCGCAACCGCCCGGCCACCTCGGCGGGGGAGGCCGCGTCGGAGAAGGCGAACCGGCAGCGCAGCACCGCCGGGCGCAGCACCGGCAGCGTGCGCTCCAGCGCCTCGCGCACGGCCGTCGTGAACCGCTCGGGCGCGTCGACGACGACGTCCACGACGAACGTGCGGCCCGTCAGCCGCAGCTGCGTGCGCTGGCGCTCCAGGTCGGCCACCGCGCGGTGCACCTCGTCCACCGTGGTCGCCCGCACGCCGGGCCGGCCGTTGAGGACCCGGTCGACGGTGGTCTCGGACACCCCGGCCTGCAGGGCGATGTCGCGGACGCGGAACGTGCGGGGCACCGCCCGAGGATGGTGGGAAAATGACGGACCGGCAAGCTCCCCGGGCCCCCGCGGGCCCGTAGCGTCCTGCACGGCGGGTTCACCGCAGAACCCCCCGGCCGCACCGCGGCCGACGACGAGAGGACGTGACCGTGACCGCGACGACCACCCGCCGCCCCTCCTCCTGGCTGACCCGCGAGGACTGCGACCTGGACGAGTTCCGCCGCCTCGTGGAGGTGGGCACCGACCCGTCCGACGTCCCGTCCGCCGACCGCGTCGAGCGCGGCGTGCCCGTCTACGGCGAGCGGCTGCGCGCGCACCTGGCCGCCGGTGGAGACCGCGCGCAGGTGCAGGACGAGATCGCGCACGTCCTGGCCGACGGCGCCGGCATCGCCGTCTTCGCCGGCGCCTTCGAGGCGGACGTCGTGGACCGCGCCAGCGCCGTCTACCAGGAGATGATCGACGAGCAGCGCGCCGCGGGCGTGGCCGGCGGCGACCACTTCGCCGAGCCCGGCGCCAACGACCGGGTGTGGGGGGCGCTGGAGAAGCTGGCGCTGCGCGACCCGCAGGTGTTCTTCGACTACTTCGCCACGGACGTCGTCGACCTCGTCTCCGTGGCCTGGCTCGGTCCGCAGTACCAGGTGATCTCCGACCTCAACGTCGTCAACCCCGGTGGCACCGCGCAGACCCCGCACCGCGACTACCACCTGGGGTTCATGCCGCTGGAGACCGCCGTGCGCTTCCCCGCGCACGTGCACCGCCTCTCGCCGGTGATGACCCTGCAGGGCGCCGTCGCCCACGTCGACATGCCCGTGGAGTCCGGGCCGACGATGTACCTGCCGCACTCGCAGAAGTACGGCCCCGGCTACCTGGCCGTCGGCCTGCCGGAGTTCCGCGCGTACTTCGACGAGCACCACGTGCAGCTGCCGCTGCGCAAGGGCGACGCGGTGTTCTTCAACCCGGCCCTGTTCCACTGCGCGGGCAGCAACGTGTCCGCCGACGTGAAGCGCATGGCGAACCTGCTGCAGGTCTCCTCCGCGTTCGGGCGCTCCCTGGAGGCCGTCGACCGCCTGGCGGTCTCCGAGGCCCTGTACCCGGTGCTGCGCGAGCGCCGGGCCGCCGGCGCCTCCGCGCAGCAGCTGGGCAACGTCGTCGCCGCCTCGGCCGAGGGGTACCCGTTCCCCACCGACCTGGACCTGGACCAGCCGATCGGGCGGATCAACCCCGAGTCGCAGGCCGAGCTGGTGCACCGCTGCCTGGACGAGGACGTCGACGTGGACGGTGCGCGCGAGCAGCTGCGCGCGCAGGCGGCGCGCCGGCGCGAGGTGCGCGCGTGACGCACGACGTCCTGCGCGTGGGCGTGGTCGGCGCCGGGGTCATGGGCGCCGACCACGCCCGCACGCTGCACCGGTCCGTCAGCGGCGCCGTGGTCGCCGCGGTGGCCGACCCGGACACCGCCCGCGCCGCCGCGGCGGCGGCGGACGCCGGGGGAGCGCGCGTCAGCGCCGACCCCGCCGAGGTCTGCGCGGCCGACGACGTGGACGCCGTCGTCATCGCCTCCCCGGACGCCACGCACCCCGCGCTGGCGGCCGCGGCGCTGGCCGCGGGCAAGGCGGTGCTGTGCGAGAAACCCCTCGCACCCACCCTGGAGGGCGCGCTGGAGGTCGCCGCGGCCGCTGCGGCGCCCGGCGCGCCGCTGTTCGCGGTGGGGTTCATGCGCCGCTTCGACCCCGGCTACGCCGTCCTGCGCGAGGCGGTGCGCGAGGGCCGGCTGGGCGAGCCGCGCCTGGTCCACCACGTCAGCCGCGGGGTGGCTCCGGGCCCGGGCGCCACGTCGGAGTCGTCGGTGACCGGTTCGGCGGTGCACGACCTGGACGTCGTGCCCTGGCTGCTGGGCAGCGCGGTCGTCGAGGTGTCCTGGCACGCGCCCGCCGCGGCGCTGGCCGGGGACCCGGTGCTGGTGGACCCGCAGCAGCTGCTGCTGCGCACCGCCGACGGGGCGCTGACCACGGTGGAGGTGTTCTTGGCCGCCCGCTACGGCTACGACGTGCGCTGCGAGGTGGTGGGGTCCGCGGGCGCGGCCGTGCTGCCCGTGCCGGCGCGCCTGCAGGTGGACGCCGACCTGCGCCGCGCCCGCGCGTACGACGCGGACTGGCGCCCCCGGTTCGCCGACGCCTACCGCCTCGAGCTGCAGGCGTGGGTGGACGCGGCCCGCGGCGGCCCGGTCGACCCGGCGCTGGCCACCGCCGCCGACGGCGTCGCCGCCCAGCGGGTCGCCGCCGCGGCGATCGCCTCGATGCGCGCCGGCGGCGCCTGGCGGGAGGTGGGCGCGTGACCGGCGTCCCCACCGCCCTGCCCGCCCCGCGTCCCCGCGACCCGGCGAGCGTCCCGGCCCTGCGCTGGGGCGTGCTCGGCACCGGCTGGATCGCGCAGCGGTTCACCGCCGCCCTGCAGCGCTCCACGCGCCAGGTCGTGCACGCCGTCGGCTCGCGTGACGAGGCGTCCGCACGCCGGTTCGCCGACGCCGCCGCCGCGCGCGGGGTGTTCTGCGCCGAGGCGGTGTGGACGCTGTTCCTGCCCCGCCGGACCCCGCTCACGCCCTCGGTCCGCCTGAGCCCGGTCCACGGTGCAGTGCGCCGCGGCCAGGCCGGAGCTGCGCAGGTGGGCGACGGTCCTGCACCGTCCGCGCCGCTACCCCGGTCGACCGGCGGTGGTCCGCAGGACGTTCGCGACCGGGCACGGGGAAGCGTGCGCATCGCCGGAGGCTGACCTCGCTCGTGAGCTCGGCAGGTCTCGCGGCGGTGTGGCAGCCCCGCTCACCGAGCGCGGCGCGGGGACTCGTCCGGGCCGGACGATCGCTCGCGCGGGGGAGATCACGGGTAGGTGATGACCTCCTCGCGGCGCGACACGAGCGCACGGCTCGCTGCCTCGGCGATGGCTTGAGCGCGAACGCCGTCGTCCAAGGTGGTGGGCGGTTCGCCTCCGCTCTCGAGGGCGGTGACGAACGCGGCGAGGGCGGCCGCGTAGGTCGGTCGAACGCGTTCGAACCAGCCATCGTGCAGGCCGTGCTGGACGATCTGCCCGGCGCCGTAGCGGGCGACGTTCCCGCGGCGTTGGCGTCGTGACTCCACCAGGCCGGTCGAGCCCATGACCTCGATGCGTTCGTCGTAGCCGTAGCCGGTGCGGCGGACGCTGTCGATCTGCACGAGGGCGCCGCTGGGCAGGGCCAACGTCGCCACCGAGGTGTCGACGTCACCGAACTCGGCGATGGCCGGGTCCACCAGCGCCGACCCCGTGACCGAGACCGCGACGGGGTCCTGACCGCTGATCCACCGGGCCAGGTCGAAGAAGTGCACCGTCTGGTCCCGCAGCTGACCGCCCGAAGAGCGCAGGTACTCCAGCGGCGGCAGGCTCGGCCCGCGGGAGGTGAGCTGGATCAGCTCCACGTCACCGACGCCACCGGAGGCGACGACGCGACGCAGTTCGGCGTGGTCGCGGTCGTGACGTCGGTTGAAGTCGACCATCGCCAGCACCCCGCTGGCTCGGACGTGGTCCGCCACGACGACGGCCTCGGCAAGGTCGGCGGCGACCGGTTTCTCGCACAGGACGGCGAGCCCGGCGTCGGCCGCGGACCGCAGGTGCTGAGCGTGGGTGTCGGTGGAGGACGCGACGAAGACGGCGTCCAGGCGCGAGGCGTCGAAGACCTGCGACTCGTCCAGGGCGCGTGTTCCGTACCGGGCGGCCAGCGCCCCTGCGCGGGAGACGTCGACGTCGTGGACGCCGACGAAGTCCACGTCCGGGTGTGCTGCCAGCGAGGCTGCGTGGACCGCGCCGATGAAGCCGGCGCCGATGAGGGCGAAGCGTTGCACGTCTGGTCCCTTCAGCTGACGAGGATGGCGGTGAGGTCCCGCATGGTCCGAGCCACGACGGCGGGATCGTGCTCGTTGGCGCGGTCGGAGAACATCTCGGTGACCCACCAGCCGTCGTAGCCGGTCGCCTTGACGGCATCGACCCACTCCTGCAGCGGGATCGAGCCACCGCCGATGACGACGTTGCGGTGGCGGGACTGGTCGGGGACGTCGTGCGCGCGGTCGAGGTCCAGGCCGTCCGACAGGTGGACGGCCTTGATGAGCTCCTTCGGCAGGGCGCGGACCTCCTCCAAGGTGTCGCCGGTGGTCCAGAAGTGCCACGTGTCCAGGGCGATGCCGACGTTGGTGCGGCCGGCTTCCTCGACGAGGGCCAGGGCGTGGCGGCAGCGGTTCAGCCGGGCCCAGGCCAACGGTTCGAGGTAGAGGTCCAAGCCGTACCAGCCGGCGATGTCGGCGGCCGCGCGCACGTTGGCGGCGGTGACCCGGATGGCTTCCGCCTCCTCCAGGCCGAGAGTCGCGCGGTAGCGGCTGTCGTCACCGGCCAGCCGCCCAGCGGTGAAGTCCTTGACCACGTTCCAGTCCACCGGGCCGGTGCACAACTGCACGATGGGGGCGCCGACCACGACCGCCACCTTGCACATGCGGTCCACCTCGGCCAGGTACTCCTCGCGAGCTGGGCCCTGGCGCTCGATGTCGAGGACGGCCCCCAGGCCGGTGACCTCCAGGCCGGCGAGCAGTTCGGGCAAGGAGCGGACGTCGAAGCCGGCGTCGAGGTAGCGGTAGAGCTTCGGGCTCTGCAGTTCGATGCCGGTGTACCCGGCCGCCTTGGCCAGACGGATGTCCTGGACGACGTTGCCGAAGAACGTGGTCGTCACGTTCATCGAGATCTTCGGTGCCACGGGGCTCCTTTGCATCGGTGCGTCGGTGCCACGTCGAAGTCCTGGTCGGGCTCTGACCGGAAGACATGGACAACAATGGACCGGTCCAGTGTAGGTTAGGATGGTTGCTGTGTCGACGGGACGAACGACCACGATCCGCGATGTGGCCGCCAGGGCCGGTGTGTCGAAGTCCCTGGTGTCCTTGGTACTGCGGGGCGATCCGGGTGTCAGCCCGGCTCGACGCGACGCGGTCACCCGTGCCATCGAGGAGTTGGGCTACCAGCCCAGCCGGGTGGCTCAGGTGCTGGGGGCGCGGCGCTCCGGCACGGTCGGGGTGCTGTTGAACGACCTGCGCAACCCGTGGTTCGTGGATCTGCTGGCCGGCGTGACAGCCACCCTGGACACGGTCGGCCTGGCGCCGGTGCTGGTGGACTCGGCGACCTCTCGCCGGGTCGGTGGGTTACCGGTCGACCAGCTGCTCAGGCAACAGGTCGACGGCATCGTGGTGGTGGGGACCACCGAGGACGGGGAGGAGCTGCGCCGGGCTGCGACCGTGGTGCCGATCGTGCTGGCCGGGACGTACGAACCCGCCGACCTCGGCCCGGGCGCCGCCGCCGTCGACGTCGTCGTCAACGACGACGTCGAGGGGGCGGCCGCCGCGACGAAGCACTGCGTCGACCTCGGCCACACCGCCGTCACGCACCTGCGAGGCCCTGGACGGGTGGGGGACCTCCGCGTCCAGGGGTACCGGGAGGCGATGTCCACCGCCGGGTTGGAGCCTGTGGTGGTTCCCGGCGGGATGAGCGAGGAGAGCGGTTACGCCGCCGCGCGCCGTGTCCTGGCTGGACGTCGCCGACCGACCGCGATCGTCGCCTACAACGACCTCGCCGCCATCGGTGCCCTGTCCGCAGCGCACGACCTCACCTTGAGCGTTCCCGAGGAGGTGTCGATCGTGGGGTACGACAACACCTACCTGGCGATGATCCGGCACCTGTCGCTGACCAGCGTCGAGAACGGGAGCTTGGCCATCGGCGTCCAGGCGGCCCGGTTCCTAGCTGAACGCATCGACGGCCAGGCTCGTGCCCCACGGGTCCACCAGGTCCCGGCGTCGCTGGTCGTGCGGCGCACGACCAGCAGTCCCCCGACGTCGTGACCACGGTGAACCCTTCCGCCGGCGCAGACCGGACGGCACGGTCGCGTCGGTGAGGGTGAGCCCGCCACCTCACCGCCGGCCCCCAGCGAGTCCCTCCAGAGCGGGGGTCGACCGGACATCCGCCCCCGCCGACCCCTCACGTCGCCCACCGGGCTCCACCGGACCCGACACCTCCACCTGAAGGAGCAGTCACATGCCTCTGGCCCTCGTCACCGGCGCCTCCGCCGGCATCGGTCTCCAGCTCGCCCGTCAGCTCGCCGACCGCGGGTACGACCTCGTGGGCGTCGGCGCGAGCGAACGCGTCGCCGACCTCGGCTCCCGCCTGCCGGGCGTCGTGGTCGTCCCGGTGCAGGCCGACCTGGCCACCGCGCAGGGCGTCGACCGCGTGTGGGCCGCGGTCGAGGCCACCGGCCGCCCGCTGGACGTCGCGTGCCTCAACGCGGGCCGCAGCCTCGGCGGCGCCTTCCTCGACACCGACCTCGACGACGAACTGGCGATGCTCGCGCTCAACGTCACGGGCCAGGTGCGGCTGGCCAAGCACGTCGTGCGGCACATGGCTCCCCGGCGGGCCGGTCACCTCCTGGTCACGACGTCGTGCTCGGCCCTGACCCCGACCCCGTACGAGTCGATCTACGGACCCACCCGCAGCTTCATGCTGAGCTTCGCCGAAGGGCTGCGCGAGGAGATGAGGGAGCACGGCGTCGTCGTCACCGCTCTGCTGCCGGGGGCGACGGCGACCGACTTCCACCAGACCGCTGGCATGGGTGCGACCAAGTTCGGCTCGAACGACTGGAAGAACGACCCGGCGCTGGTGGCGCGGCAAGGGCTGGACGCGCTGTTCGCCGACCAGGACCACGTGGTCGGCGGTGACCAGGCCACCCGGGAGGACGCCGCGCTGAACCGGACGCTGAGCGACCCGGTCAAGGCGAAGAAGTTCGCGGAGTCGAGCCGCCCCAGCCCCCAGCACGACTGACGGAGTGGACACCGGCACGACCGTGACGTGCGTGACCGTGGAGCCAAGGCGGTGCGGGCGGGCTGCACCACCAGGCCACCGAGGTCGCCGCGCGCGTCGGCGAGGGCGCCACCACGACACCGCTGCGCCCGGCCGACGACGTCGTGGCGGGGCTCGCGGCGCTCGACGCGGTCGCCGACCGCGTCGGGGCGCGCTACCCGGAGCTCGCGGGCGGCTGAGCGCCCTCGTGCTGCACGCAGGCGGCCGCGGCCGCGGTGGCCGCCGCGAGCGCGGCCGCCCGGTCGGCGCCGGCGGCCAGGTGCGCGGCCAGCGCGCCGCAGAACGCGTCCCCGGCGCCCGTGGTGTCCACGACGCGCACGCGCTCGGCGGGCACCTCCAGGTCCCCCCAGCGCGCGCCGCGCGCGCCGAGGGTCGTGAGCAGGGACGGCGCTGCGACGCCGTCCCGCTCCAGCAGGGCGCCCTCGTGCTCGTTGACGACGACGGGGTCGGCCGCGGCCAGGACGTCGTCCGGCAGCGGCGCGTACGGGGCGAGGTTCAGCACCACGCGGGCCCCGCGCCGCGAGGCCCGGCGCACGCCGTCGGCGACGACGTCCAGCGGCAGCTCCAGCTGCGCGAGCAGCACGTCACCGGGCCCGAGCCCGTCCAGCGCGGCCAGGTCGCCCGGTCCCACGCGGTGGTTGGCGCCCGGCGCGACGACGATCGTGCCCTCCCCGGCCGCGTCGGTGCAGACGACGGCGGTGCCGGTCGGGACGCCGGCGAGGACGCGCACGGCGGAGGTGCCGACGCCGGCCGCGCGCAGGTGCCGCAGGTGCGCGCGCCCCGGCTCGTCGTCTCCCACCGCCCCCACGAGGAGCACCCGCGCCCCCGCGCGCGCCGCCGCCAGGGCCTGGTTGGCGCCCTTGCCGCCGGACCGGTGCGCGACGGTCCCGGCCAGGACCGTCTCCCCGGGCGCGGGGTGCCGCTCGACGCCCAGGTGCAGGTCGGCGTTCAGCGAGCCGAGGACGACGACGCGGCTCACGCGCGGGCGCCGGCGGGCCGCACCTCGGCCACCCGCACGGGCCGGTGCTCGCGCAGGGACAGGTCGCACGCCTCGGCGAGCCAGCCGGCCTCCAGGGCGTCGTCCACGGTGCAGGGGGAGGGGCGCGTGCCCGCGACGACCCCGGTGAACGCGGCCAGCTCGGCGCGGTAGGCGTCCCGGAAGCGGTCCACGAAGAACTCGTGCGGCGGGCCGGCGGGGAACGTCGCGCCGGGTTCCAGCGAGCGCAGCGGCAGCCGGTCGTCCAGGCCCGCGGCGACGGAGTCGGCCGTGCCGTGGACCTCCAGCCGCACGTCGTACCCGCGCGGGTTGCACCGGGTGTTCGAGACCAGCGCCAGCGCGCCGTCGTCGAGGGTCAGCACGGCCGCCGACGTGCTGACGTCGCCGTGCCGCGCGAACACCGGGTCGCCGCCGTCGTCGCCGGTGGCGTACACCTCGACGACCTCGCGGCCGGTGACGAACCGGACGGCGTCGAGGTCGTGCACGGCGCAGTCGCGGAAGATGCCGCCCGAGGCGGCCAGGTACGCGGGCGGCGGCGGGGCGGGGTCCAGCGTGGTCGAGCGCACCGTGTGCACCCGCCCCAGGGCCCCGGAGGCGACGGCGTCGCGGACGGCGGCCACGCCCGCGTCGAAGCGGCGGTTGTAGCCGACCTGCACGGGCACCCCGCTGGCGCGCACCCGCTCCGCGACGGCCGCGGCGTCGCGCGGGTCGCGGGCCAGGGGTTTCTCGCAGAACACCGGCAGGCCCGCCGCCACGGCCGCCAGCACCAGCTCCGGGTGCGCGTCGGTGGCCGCGGCGACCACGACGCCGTCCACCCCGGCGGCCAGCACCCGCGCGGCGCCGTCCACGGCGCTCACGCCCGCGCCCGGCCCGCCCAGGCGCTCGGCCAGGGCGCGCGCGGCACCGGGCGCGGCGTCGGCCACGACGAGCTCGTCGACGGCCTCGAGGGCGGTGAGCGTCTCCGCGTGGACGGCGCCGATGCGCCCCGCGCCGAGCAGTCCGAGCCGCACGGGCACCTCCGGGGTGGTGGGGGGGTGGTCGGGTCAGCGGTCGACGAGGGTGACCTCGAACGCGTAGCGGCTGGCCCGGTACACGTGCCGGCCCCACTCGACGGCGCGGCCCGAGTCGTCGTAGCTGGTGCGCTCCATCGTCAGCAGCGGGCTGCCGCGGCGCTCGTCGAGCAGCTGGCACTCCTCAGCGCTGGCGCGGCGGGCGCCGATGCGCTGGCGGGCGACCCGCATGCCCACCCCCCGCGAGCGCAGCAGCTGGTAGAGCCCGCGCTCGGCGAGGGTCTCGGCGCTGAGGTCGGTGAACGGCTCGGGCAGCCAGTTCTCCAGCACGGCCAGCGGTTCACCGCTGGAGCAGCGCAGCCGGCGCAGGTGCAGGACCGGCTGCCCGACGGGCACGGCCAGGCCCGCGGCCACCTCGTCGCCGGCCTCGACGACCTCGTGGACGAGCACCCGCGTGGTGGGCGCCTGCCCGTGCGCGGCCAGGTCGTCGTGCAGGCTCGTCAGCTCCACCGGGCGGGTGACCTGCCCGTGGACCACCTGGGTGCCCACGCCGCGCTTGCGCACGAGCAGGCCCTTGTCGACGAGCTGCTGGATGGCGCGGCGCATCGTGGGCCGGGACAGGCCGAGGCGGTCGGCCAGGGTGATCTCGTTGTCGAGCCGGGAGCCGGGGGGCAGCTCGCCGGCCTCGATGGCCCGCTCGATCTGCCGGGCGACCTGGAAGTAGAGGGGGACGGGGCTGGACCGGTCGAGGTCCACGAAGAGGTCGCTCACCAGGGCTCCTGTGCTCACGCGTCGTCGCGCGGGCCGGTCACCGGCCCACGCCGCATCGTAGCGAAGACAGGTTTTCACGTCAGCAAGTCTATTTGTCCTGACATACTCTTGACACCAGGACGGCCGCGGAGGAGGCTCGTGCCGCACCGCACCGCCGCGGCCCCCGGGTCGCCCACCGGGAGGGGCCCCGGTGCGCTCGCGCACCACCCCGGCAGGACGCGCTGGAGCGTCCGGTGGCACCGGAACCGCTGACGACGCGACAGGAGGAGACGCGTGAGCACGACACCCGCGTACGACGTGGTGACCATGGGCAGGGTGGGTGTGGACATCTACCCCCTGCAGGACGGCGTCGGCCTGGAGGACGTCGAGACCTTCGGCAAGTACCTGGGCGGCAGCGCGACCAACGTCGCCGTCGCCGCCGCCCGGCACGGGCGGTCCTCGGCCGTCGTCACCCGCACCGGCAACGACGCCTTCGGCACCTTCGTGCACAAGGCGCTCGCCGGCTTCGGCGTGTCCGACGAGTTCGTCAGCGGGGTCGACGGCCTCAACACGCCGCTGGCCTTCTGCGAGATGTACCCGCCGGACCACTTCCCGCTGCTGTTCTACCGCCAGCCGACCGCGCCGGACCTGCAGATCCGCGCCGAGGAGCTGGACCTCGACGCCATCGCCCGCGCCGGCGTCTTCTGGGCGACGGTCACCGGCCTGTCCGAGGAGCCCAGCCGCGGCGCGCACCACGCCGCCTGGCAGGCCCGGGCCCGCCGTCCGCTGACGATCCTCGACCTGGACTACCGGCCGATGTTCTGGCCGGACGCGGCCACGGCGAGCGAGCAGGTGCGCCGCGCGCTGCCGCACGTCACCGTGGCGGTCGGCAACAGGGAGGAGTGCGAGGTCGCCGTCGGCGAGACCGAGCCGCGCCGCGCCGCGCAGGCGCTGCTGGACGCCGGCGTCGAGGTCGCGATCGTCAAGCAGGGCCCGCGCGGCGTGCTCGGCATGACCCGCGACACCGTCGTGGAGGTCCCGCCCACCCCGGTCGAGGTCGTCAACGGCCTGGGGGCGGGTGACGGCTTCGGCGGCGCCCTGTGCCACGGGCTGCTCGCCGGCTGGGACCTCGAGCGCGTCCTGCGCTTCGCCAACGCGGCCGGGGCGATCGTCGCCACCCGCCGGGAGTGCTCCACCGCCATGCCGACGACCGCCGAGGTCGAGGCCCTGCTCGAGGAGGTCGCGGCCCGTGCCTGAGAACACCCCCGCCGCCCGGGACTACGCCGAGGTGTCGCACCTGCGCGCGTTCGAGCCCGAGCGGATCGCGCGGGCCGCCCGCGCCCGCCGCCGGCGCGAGCGCCTGCTGCCCGACGACGGCCGCCTGATGATCATCGCCGCGGACCACCCCGCGCGCGGCGCCAACGGCGTCGGCTCGCGGCCCATGGCGATGGCCAGCCGCACCGAGCTGCTGGACCGCCTGCAGGTGGCCCTGGCCGACCCGGGCGTGGACGGCCTGCTCGGCAGCGCCGACATCATCGAGGACCTCACGCTGCTCGGTGCCCTGGAGGGCAAGGTCGTCTTCGGGTCGATGAACCGCGGCGGCCTGCAGGGCGCCTCGTTCGAGCTCGACGACCGCTTCACCGGGTACGACGCGCGGGCCATCGCCGACGCCAACCTCGACGGCGGCAAGTTCCTCACCCGCATCGCCCTGGACGACCCCGGCACGCTGCCGACGCTGACGGCCTCGGCGGACGCGATCAGCGAGCTGGCCGAGCAGCGGCTGATCGCGATGATCGAGCCCTTCTGGTCGCGCTGGGAGGGCGGCAGGGTGGTGCACGACCTGTCCGCCGACGGCGTGGTCAAGTCGGTCAACGTCGCGCAGGCCCTGGGCCGCACGACCGCCTACACCTGGCTGAAGCTGCCCGTGGTGGACGACATGGAGCGCGTCATGGAGTCCACGACGCTGCCCACGGTGCTGCTGGGCGGCGACCCGAGCACCTCCCCGGAGGAGACGTTCGCGACGTGGCAGAAGGCCCTGTCGCTGCCGTCGGTGCGCGGGCTGACCGTCGGGCGCACCCTGCTGTACCCGCCCGACGACGACGTGGCCGCGGCCGTGCGCACGGCCGTCTCGCTCGTCCACTGACCAGCCCGGCCCCCGGGGCCCCCGGGGTCCCGGAGCACCAGCACCTCAGAGAGGAGACGCGCACCGTGGCGCAGCAGCTCCACCTCCCCGCCGGCTCGGCGGCCCGGGACGGTTTCGACCTCGTCGTCACGCCCGAGTCCGCGGGCTGGGGGTTCTCCAGCCTGCGGACGCTGACGCTGCCGCCCGGCGGTGAGCGCACGTTCTCGACCGGCCGGGACGAGGTCCTCGTCCTGCCGCTGTCGGGGTCCGCGCGCGTCGAGGTCGACGGGGAGGTGCTGGAGCTGGCCGGGCGCGCCTCCGTCTTCGAGGGCGTCACCGACTTCGCCTACGTCGGCCGCGACAGCGACCTGACCGTCAGCAGCGCCGCCGGAGCGGTCCTGTCGTTCCCGGGCGCGCGGGCGCGCCGGCGGCTGCCGTTCCGCTACGGCCCGGCCTCCGGCGTCCCGGTGGAGCTGCGCGGCGCCGGGCAGTGCAGCCGGCAGGTGAACAACTTCGCCACCCCGCAGGCGTTCGAGACCGACAAGCTCATCGCCTGCGAGGTCCTCACCCCCGCCGGCAACTGGTCCTCCTACCCGCCGCACCGCCACGACCGCACCAGCGACGTGGAGAGCGAGCTGGAGGAGGTCTACTACTTCGAGTTCCGCGGCCTCGGCCCGGCGGGGACGCCGCGCCTGGACGACGGGGTGGGGTACCAGCGGGTCTACGGCGAGGCCGAGCGGCCGGTGGACGTGCTGGAGGAGGTCCGCTCCGGCGACGTCGTCCTCATCCCGCACGGCTGGCACGGGCCCTCGATGGCCTCGCCGGCGTACGACATGTACTACCTCAACGTCATGGCCGGGCCCGCGGACGAGCGCGCCTGGAGGATCTGCGACGACCCGGCCCACGGCTGGGTGCGCAGCACCTGGGAGGGCGTGCCGGTCGACCCGCGCCTGCCCCTGTACGGCGCGCCCGCCGCGGCGGACGCGCCCGCCTGAGAACACCGCCCGATCCCCGCCAGACCACCGCCAGACCACCGCCAGACCACCGCCAGACCACCGCCAGACCCCGACCGGAGCAGATCGAGATGAGCGCTGTCCCCAACCCCTCGCAGCAGACCGTGCGGCTGACCGTCGCGCAGGCGGTCGTCCGCTTCCTGCAGGCGCAGTTCTCCGAGCGCGACGGCGTCCGCCAGCAGTTCTTCGGCGGCGTGTTCGGCATCTTCGGCCACGGCAACGTGGCCGGCGTCGGTCAGGCCCTGCTGGAGGCCGAGCTGGGCGCCGGGGTCGGCGACGGCTGGACGCCGCCGGCGCAGGTGCCCTACATGACGGGCCGCAACGAGCAGGCGATGGTGCACGCGGCCGTCGGGTACGCCCGGCAGAAGGACCGCCTGCAGACGCTGGCCGTCACCGCGTCCATCGGTCCCGGCTCCTCGAACATGCTCACCGGCGCCGCGCTGGCGACCATCAACCGCATCCCCGTCCTGCTGCTGCCCAGCGACGTGTTCGCGACCCGCGTGGCCTCGCCCGTGCTCCAGGAGCTCGAGCACGACTACGGCTACGACGTGTCGGTCAACGACGCGTTCCGGCCCCTGTCGAAGTTCTTCGACCGGGTCTGGCGGCCCGAGCAGCTGAGCGCCGCGCTGCTGGGCGCGATGCGCGTCCTCACCGACCCCGCCCAGACCGGCGCGGCCACGGTGTGCCTGCCGCAGGACGTGCAGGCCGAGGCGTTCGACTTCCCCGTCGAGCTGTTCCGCGAGCGCACCTGGCGCGTCGCCCGGCCGGTGCCGGAGAGGGAGCTCGTCGAGCGGGCGGCGGCGATGGTGCGCGCGGCGAAGGCCCCGATGATCGTCGCCGGCGGCGGCGTCACCTACTCCGGCGCCGACGACGCGCTGCGCGCCTTCGTGGAGGCCACCGGCATCCCCGTGGGCCAGTCGCAGGCCGGCAAGGGCACGCTGCCCTACGACCACCCCCTGTGCCTGGGCGCCATCGGCTCCACGGGCACCACCGCCGCCAACGAGGTGGCCCGCGAGGCCGACCTCGTCATCGGCATCGGCACCCGGTACTCCGACTTCACCACCGCCTCGCGCACGGCGTTCCAGAACCCCGACGTGGAGTTCGTCAACGTCAACGTCGCGGGCCTGGACGGGGTCAAGCACGCGGGCCTGCCGCTGGTGGCGGACGCCCGCGAGGCGCTCGAGGCGCTCGGCGCCGCGCTGGAGGGCTTCTCCACGCCCGACGAGTACCGCGAGCGCGCCGCGCGCCTGAACCGCGAGTGGGACGCCGTGGTCGAGCGCTACTACCGCTCGGGCATCGGGGAGGAGACCGGCCTGCTCGCCCAGGCGGAGGTGCTGGGCGCCGTCGACGAGGTCGCGGACCCGCGCGACGTCGTCGTGTGCGCGGCCGGCTCGCTGCCCGGGGACCTGCACTGCATGTGGCGCACCCGCGACCGCAAGGGCTACCACGTGGAGTACGGGTACTCGTGCATGGGCTACGAGATCCCCGGCGGCATCGGGGTGAAGATGGCCGCCCCCGACCGGGACGTGTTCATCACCGTGGGGGACGGCTCCTACCTCATGATGCCGACCGAGCTGGTGACGGCCGTGCAGGAGGGCGTGAAGGTCGTCGTGGTCCTGCTGCAGAACCACGGCTACGCCTCCATCGGCGCGCTGAGCGAGTCGCGCGGCTCGCAGCGGTACGGCACGAAGTACCGTTACCGCGACGAGAGCTCCGGCCGGCTGGAGGGCGAGCGGCTGCCCGTGGACCTGGCCGCCAACGCCGAGAGCCTCGGCGTGCGGGTGCTGCGCGCCGGCACGCGCAAGGAGCTCGTGGAGGCGCTGCAGGAGGCCAAGGCCGCCACGACGTCGACGCTGGTGCACGTGGAGACGGACCTGTACTCCGAGGCCCCCGACGGCGGCGGCTGGTGGGACGTGCCCGTCTCGGAGGTCTCGCACCTGGACTCCACGCGCACCGCGCGCGCCGAGTACGAGGCCCACAAGTCGCGCCAGCGCCCGCTCGTGTGAAGCTCTGGGGCGGGCCCCGCGGCGACCACCGCGCGGGCCCGCTGCCGGGGGTGGGCGGGAAAGCGTCATCCTGCCGACGGGCACCTCAGCAGGTACATATGTCCTGACAATTGCTTGACAGCGCGGGTCCGCCGCGCGATGGTTCACGTGTCCGCACGGCGGTGCGGGCGCACGACGACGTGGAGGGTCCAGACCGCATGAGCCGCGCCATCACCATCGGCACCGCCCCCGACTCCTGGGGCGTCTGGTTCGCCGACGACCCGCAGCAGACCCCGTGGACCCGCTTCCTCGACGAGGTCGTCGAGGCCGGCTACGAGTGGATCGAGCTCGGCCCCTACGGCTACCTGCCGACGGACCCGCAGCGCCTGGCCGACGAGATCGGCTCGCGCGGCCTGAAGGTCTCCGCCGGCACCATCTTCGCCGCCCTGCACCGCCCCGACCACTACGACGAGGCCTGGGCGCAGGTCGAGCAGGTCGCGGCCCTGACGAAGGCCGTCGGCGGCACCCACCTGGTCGTCATCCCCGGCCAGTGGCGCAGCGACACCACCGGCGAGGCGCTGGAGCCGCGGGAGCTGACCGAGGAGGGCTGGCAGCGCCTGGCCACCGGGATGGACCGCCTCGGGCGCGACATCCGCGAGGGCTACGGCCTGCAGATGGCGTTCCACTCCCACGCCGACACCCACGTCGACACCCAGCCCCAGGTCGAGCGGTTCCTGGAGATGACCGACCCGGACGCGGTCAAGCTCTGCCTGGACACCGGACACGTCAGCTACTCCGGCGGCGACAACGTCGACCTCATCCGCCGCTACCCCGACCGCATCGGGTACGTGCACCTCAAGCAGGTGGACCCGGAGGTCGTGGCGAAGGTCAAGGCGCAGGACCTCGGCTTCGGCGAGGCCGTGAAGCTCGGCGCCATGGTCGAGCCGCCGCACGGCGTGCCGGACATGCCCTCCGTGCTCGAGGCCCTCGAGGGCCTGGGCCGCGACGTGTTCGCCATCGTCGAGCAGGACATGTACCCCGTGGCCTCGTTCGACCAGCCGCTGCCGATCGCGCGGCGCACCTGCAGCTACCTGCGCGGCTGCCGCTGACGCAGGATCCGGCCCCGGGCGCCTGAGACCGCCCGGGGCAGTCCCACCCAGCACCACCGGTCGCACCGCAGCAGGTGGCGCCGGGCACCACCGCACCACCCCCACTGGATCGGGCAGCAGCCCGGGGACCGGGCCGCCGGCCCGACAGAGAGGACCGGATCGACGATGATTCGCACGCGCAAGCTCACGTTCGTCGCCCTCGCCGCAGCCACCGCGGTGACCCTCGCCAGCTGCAGCAGCAGCGGTGGCCGCCAGGACACCGGGGACGGCGGCGGTGCCGCGGCCGGTGTGGCCGACACCGAGCGCATGACCATCGCGATGGTCACGCACGCCGCACCCGGTGACACCTTCTGGGACATCGTCCGCTCCGGCGCCGAGGACGCCGCCGCGAAGGACAACGTCGACCTGAACTACCAGGGCGCCCCCGAGGCCGCCGACCAGGTCAACCTCGTGCAGAGCGCCATCGACTCCGGCGTCGACGGCATCGCCGTCACCCTGGCCAAGGCCGACGCCCTGGCCCCGGCCGTGCAGGCCGCCACCGAGGCGGGCATCCCCGTCGTCGCCTTCAACGGCGGCTTCGGCGAGTGGCAGGAGACCGGCGCCCTCGGCTACTTCGGCCAGGACGAGGAGATCGCCGGCGAGGCCGCGGGGGAGCGGCTCAACGAGGAGGGCGCCCAGCACAGCCTGTGCGTCATCCAGGAGCAGGGCCACGTCGGCCTGGAGGCCCGCTGCCGCGGCGTCGACAACACGTTCAGCGGCACCAGCGAGATCCTCTACGTGACCGGCACCGACATGCCCTCGGTCCAGCAGTCGATCACCTCCAAGCTGCAGCAGGACCCGACGATCGACCGCGTCGTCACCCTCGGCGCGCCGTTCGCCCTCACCGCCGTGCAGTCGGTCGGCGAGGCCGGCAGCTCCGCGACCGTCGCCACCTTCGACACCAACCCCGAGCTCATCAGCGCCATCCAGAACGGCGACGTCGAGTGGGCCATCGACCAGCAGCCCTACCTGCAGGGCTACCTGGCCGTCGACTCGCTGTGGCTGTACAAGACCAACGGCAACACCATCGGCGGCGGCCAGGCCACGCTGACCGGCCCGTCGTTCATCGACTCCTCGAACGTCGAGCGCGTCGCCGAGTTCGCCGCGGGCGGCACCCGGTGAGCACCGTCGTGGGCGCGGCGGCGCAGACCGCCGCCGCGCGCGACGACCGGGTGAAGACCCGGCCGCTCGCCTCGCGGATCCTGTCCCGGCCGGAGATCGGCTCCCTCATCGGCCTGGTGGCCGTGTTCGTGCTCTTCGCGGCCGTGGCGCCCACCTTCCGACAGGCCGCGTCGCTGGCCACCGTCGCCTACGCCGGCTCCACCATCGGCATCATGGCCGTCGCGGTCGCGCTCCTCATGATCGGCGGGGAGTTCGACCTGTCGGCCGGTGTCGCAGTCACCACGTCGGCGCTGGCCGCGTCGTCCTTCGCGTTCCAGTTCCGGCTGAACCTGTGGGTCGGCGTCTTCCTCGCGCTGGTGCTGTCGCTGGCGATCGGCGCCTTCAACGGCTGGTTGCTGATGCGCACGGGGCTGCCCAGCTTCCTCATCACCCTGGGCACGTTCTTCATGCTGCAGGGCATCAACCTGGGCGTGACCAAGCTGCTCACCGGCGGCGTCTCCTCCAGCAGCGTCTCGGACATGGACGGGTTCTCCTCCGCCCGCGCCGTGTTCGCCTCCACCATCACCGTCGGCGGCGTCGGCGTCCGCGTCACGGTCCTGTGGTGGGTCCTGTTCGTCGCCCTCGCCACCTGGGTGCTGCTGCGCACCCGGGTCGGCAACTGGATCTTCGCGGTCGGCGGCGACAAGGCCGCGGCCCGCGCGGTCGGCGTCCCGGTGAGGGCCACCAAGATCGGCCTCTTCATGACGGTCGGCTTCTGCGCCTGGTTCGTCGGCATGCACCAGCTGTTCAGCTTCAACACCGTGCAGTCCGGCGGCGGCGTCGGCCAGGAGTTCATCTACATCATCGCCGCGGTCGTCGGCGGGTGCCTGCTCACCGGCGGGTACGGGTCGGCCGTCGGGTCCGCCATCGGCGCCCTCATCTTCGGCGCCACGAGCCTGGGCATCGTCTACGCCGGCTGGGACGCCAACTGGTTCCGGCTCTTCCTCGGCGTGATGCTGCTGCTGGCGACGATCGTCAACCTCGTGGTCAAGAACCACGCTGCGAAGAGGTGAGCGCGATGACCACGACCGAGACCCCGGGCTCGCGCAGCGGGCACGACCCGAACACCGAGATCCTCCGGCTCGACGACGTCGGCAAGAGCTACGGCAACGTCAACGCCCTGCGCGGGGTGACGCTGTCGGTGCGCCAGGGCGAGATCACCTGCGTGCTCGGCGACAACGGCGCCGGCAAGTCGACCCTCATCAAGATCATCGCCGGCCTGCACGCGCACACCGCCGGCCGGGTCGTCGTCAACGGCGAGGAGGTGCGCTTCTCCTCCCCGCGCGAGTCGCTGGAGCGGGGGATCGCGACGGTCTACCAGGACCTGGCCCTCGTCCCGCTGATGTCCATCTGGCGCAACTTCTTCCTCGGCTCCGAGCTGCGCACCGGCGTCGGCCCGTTCAAGCGGCTCGACGTCAAGCGGATGATGGAGATCACCGCGGAGGAGCTGACGAAGATGGGCATCGACGTGCCCGACCTGGAGCGTCCCGTCGGGGCGCTGTCCGGCGGTCAGCGCCAGTGCATCGCCATCGCCCGCGCCATCTACTTCGGCGCCAAGGTGCTCATCCTCGACGAGCCGACGGCCGCCCTCGGCGTCCGGCAGTCCGGCGTCGTCCTCAAGTACGTCGCCAAGGCGCGCGACGCGGGCCTCGGCGTCATCTTCATCACCCACAACCCGCACCACGCCTACCTCGTCGGCAACCACTTCGTCGTCCTCAAGCTGGGCCAGGTCTCCCTGGACATGTCCCGGCAGGAGATCACGCTCGACCGGCTGACGAACGAGATGGCCGGCGGCGCCGAGCTCGAGGCGCTCAGCCACGAGCTCAGCAAGCCCGGGGACACCCCGGAACCCGCCGCCTCGCTGGCGGCGGCCCACGAGAGCAAGAACTGAGCAGGGAGAAGGACACCGGCATGAGCACGGCGACGCAGGCCACCGAGCAGCACACCGCCCGGCAGGGCTACGACGGCGATCCCGCCGCCGAGCTGCGCGTCGCCGTGCTCGGCGTCGGGATGATGGGCCAGGACCACGCCCGGCGCCTGGCCACCGTCACCAAGGGCGCGCGCCTCGTCGTCGTCAGCGACGTCGACGCCGCCCGCACCGACGCGGTCGCGGCCGAGTTCGGCGTCCGCGCCGTGCACGACCCGGCCGCGGCCATCGCCGACCCCGAGGTCGACGCGGTCGTCATCGCCACCCCCGGCTTCACCCACGAGGACCTCGTGCTGAAGGCCCTGGAGGCCGGCAAGCCGACGCTGTGCGAGAAGCCGCTGACCACCTCCCCGCAGACCTCCCGGCGCGTGGTGGAGGCCGAGCGCGCCCTGGGGCGGCAGCTCGTCCAGGTCGGTTTCATGCGCCGCTTCGACGCCGAGCACGAGCAGCTGCGCGCGCTGATCGCCTCCGGTGAGCTGGGCGCCCCGCTGTTCCTGCACTGCGCCCACCGCAACGCCAGCACCCCGCCGAACTTCTCCTCCGAGATGCTGATGCTCGACTCGGTGGTCCACGAGGTCGACTCCACCCGCTACCTGCTCGGCGAGGAGATCACCGCGGTGACCGTCCTGCGCCCGCGCGTGACCGCGAACGCCCCCGAGGGCCTGCAGGACCCGCAGTTCGTCCTCATGGAGACCGAGAGCGGCGTCCTCGTCGACGTGGAGATCTTCGTCAACACCACCTTCGGCTACGAGGTGCGCGCCGAGCTCGTCGCCGAGCGCGGCAGCGCCTCCATCGGCCACGGGATCGGCCTGGTCAAGCACACCCCCGCCGGCTACGGCGGCAGCATCACCAAGGACTTCAAGGAGCGCTTCGGCGCCGCCTACGACACCGAGTTCCAGCGCTGGGTCGACGCCGTGCGCTCCGGTGCCGGCGTCGACGGCCCGGGCGTGTGGGACGGCTACGCCGCCGCCGCCGTCTGCGCCGCGGGCGTCGAGAGCTTCCGCACCGGCCGGCGCGTCGAGGTCGACCTCGGCGACCGCGGCTGAGGGGGAGGACGACCGTGCAGATCGCCCTGGACACCTACATGTTCCGCGACGTCCCGCTGCTCGAGCTGCCCGGCGTGGTGGCCGAGCTGGGGTACGAGTGGATCGAGCTGTCGCCGCGCGAGGACTTCATCCCGTTCTTCCGCCACCCGCGCGTCGACCTGGCCACCGTGCGCAGGTTCCGGAAGGCGCTGGACGCCGCGGGCGTCGGCGTCTGCTCCACCCAGTTCGTGCAGCGCTGGTCCGGCCCCGGCGAGGACGAGCGCGAGCAGGCCGTGCGCAACATCAAGCGCATCGTCGAGGTGACCACCGAGCTCGGCGTGCCCGTCGTGCAGTCGGAGTTCAACGGCCGCCCCGAGCTGCCCGAGGCCAGCGAGGCCCGCTTCTTCGACTCCTTCGAGGAGCTGGCCCCCGTCTTCGAGGCGAACGGGATCGAGCTGCGCCTGGAACCGCACCCCGACGACTTCGTCGAGGACGGCTTCCGCGCCGTGGACCTCGTCCGCGGCCTGGACCGCCCGTGGGTGGGCTTCGTCTACTGCACCCCGCACACGTACCACCAGGGCGGTGACGGGCCGGGGATCGTGCGCTACGCCGGCGACCTCGTGCGGCACGTCCACGTCGCCGACAGCTTCGACTTCCGCGCCTCCTCGGGCCTGCGGTACATCATCAACCCGCCCGGCTCCACAGCCCGCGTCCACCAGCACCTGAACATCGGCGAGGGCGAGGTGGACTTCGACGGCATCTTCACCGCCCTCGGCGAGGTCGGCTTCGACGGCGCCCTGTGCGCCAGCGTCTTCGCCTGGGAGGAGAAGCGCGAGGAGTCCAGCCGCCTCATGCGCGAGAAGATCCAGGAGCTCGTCGACCGCTGGTGACGCCACCCGGCCGGGCGGGTCCCCGGCGCCCCGGGGTGGGGCTGTCCCCACCCCCGCTCCGGGGGAGCGCACCCTCCCGCCCGCCCCGCCCGTCGCCCTAGCGTCGGGGCCGTGAACACGACCTCGCCGCTGCGGCGCTGGGCGGGCGGCTGGTGGGTGGCCGCCCACCTGGTGACCGACCTCCTCGTCGGCCTCTGGCACTGGGTCCCGCTGCTGCTGCTCCTGCTGGGCGCCGCCCTCGTGCCGCTGGCCGGGGCGGGGATCCCGCTGCTGCTGCTGGCCCGGGTCCTGCTCGACGCCTCCGCCGCCCTGGAGCGGTCCCGGCTGCGCGCCCTCGGCGTCCCCGTCGAGGACCCCGGCCCGTGGAGCAGGCCCGGGCCCTGGTGGCGGCGCTGGCTGCTGGACCCGCGGCCCTGGCGCTCGGCCGGGCACCTGGCCGTCGTCGCCACCGCCGGGCTCGTCGGCGGCACCGTCGTCCTCGTCCTGGCCGCCACCGGCCTCGCCGCCGTCGTCGCCCCCAGCCTGGCCCGCTGGACCTCCGCCGCCCCCGGCGGGCTCAGCTGGCCGTGGGGGAGCGGTGGGCCGATCGGCGCGCCCGACGCCGTCGTCGGCCTGACCGGTGTCGCGCTGCTGCTGCTCGTCCCCCTGCTGGCCCGCGTCCTGGCCGTCCCCGAGACCGCCACCGGCGCGGCGCTGCTCGGCCCCTCGCCGCAGCAGCGCGAGGCGGCCCTGCGCGAGCGCGTCGACACCCTGACCTCCACCCGCGAGCGCGCCGTGGACTCGGTGGAGGAGGAGCGCCGGCGCATCGAGCGCGACCTGCACGACGGGCCCCAGCAGCGGCTGGTGTCCCTGTCCCTGCAGCTGGGGATGGCCCGCCGCGCCCTGGACCGCGAGGGGCCCGACGCGGCCCGCGCCCTGCTGGAGTCCGCCAGCTCCTCGGCCACCGCGGCCATCGCCGACATGCGCCGCGTCGCCCGCGGCGTCGCCCCGCCCGTGCTCACCGACCGCGGTCTCGACGCGGCTGTCTCGGCGCTGGCCGCGACCACCCCCGTGCCCGTCGACGTCGAGGTCTCCCCGGACGTGTCCGCCCACGGGCCCGCCGGCCGGCCGTCGGCGACCACGGAGGCCATCGCGTACTTCTGCGTCTCCGAGGCGCTGACCAACGTCGCCAAGCACGCCGGCGCCTCCCGCGCCCTCGTGCAGCTGTGGCAGGAGGCCGGAACGTCCGGCCCGCGGCTGCGGGTGCGGGTGCAGGACGACGGCCGCGGTGGCGCCCGCCCGGGCGACGGGCCGGGTGCCGGGCCGGGTGCCGAGGGCGGCAGCGGCCTGCGCGGCCTGCTCGACCGGGTCGCCGCCGTCGACGGCCGCCTCGCGGTCTCCTCCCCGCCGGGCGGGCCCACCGTCCTGGACGTCGACCTGCCCTGGCTCGGCGGAGGTGCCCGGTGAACGCCGTGAGCCCCGTGGACGCCGCGAGCGCCCTGCGCGTCGTGCTCGCCGAGGACTCCGTCCTGCTGCGCGAGGGCCTGGTGCAGCTGCTGCGCGCCGAGGGCGTCGACGTGGTCGCCGCCGTCGGCGACGCCGAGGAGGCGCTGCGCGCCGTCGCCCGCCACGAGCCCGACCTGGCCCTGTTCGACGTGCGGATGCCGCCCACCTTCACCGACGAGGGCCTGCGCGCCGCGCTCGTCGTGCGCGAGCAGCACCCCGGCACGGCCGTGCTCGTGCTCTCGCAGTACGTCGAGGAGCGCTACGCCGCCGACCTGCTCGGCGGCCGCGCCCGCGGCGTCGGCTACCTGCTCAAGGACCGCGTCGGCGACGTGGAGGAGTTCCTCGACGCCCTGCACCGCGTGGCCGCCGGCGGCACCGCCGTCGACCCCGAGGTCGTCGCCCAGCTCCTCTCGCGCGCCCGCCGCGACGACCCCCTGGAGGGCCTGACCCCCCGCGAGCTGGAGGTCCTGGCGCTCATGGCCGAGGGACGCTCCAACACCGCCGTCGCCGCCCGCCTCGTCGTCAGCGACAAGGCCGTCGAGAAGCACGTGTCCAGCATCTTCGCCAAGCTCGGCCTCGCCCCCGCCGGCGAGGACCACCGGCGCGTCCTCGCCGTGCTGCGCCACCTCGAGGCCGCCGCCCACCCCGCCCCGCCGTCCCGGAGGACCCCGTGAGCGCCCCCACGCAGCCCCTGACCCTCGACGTGCCGCCGCGACCGCCGTCGCCGCCGCGGCGCGGGGGAGCTGTGCGCGCGGTCACCGCCGCCGTCGCGGCCGTCCTCGTCGCCGGTGGCGCGCTCAGCGTCCTGGGGTCGATGACGGCCGTGCGCGAGCAGCGCACCGACACCTTCACCGGGCCCGTCACCGCCGTCGTCGTCAGCACCGGCACGGGCGACGTGCAGGTGAGCGCCGACGCCGGCGTGGCCGGCGTCGGGGTCGCCCGCGTCACGACGACCACCGTCAGCGGCTGGTCGCAGGCCGACGCGCGCGCCGAGCTGCGCGACGGCGTGCTGGACCTGCGCGGCGCCTGCTCGCGCGGCGGCTGGCCCGGCCGCTGCTCCACGGACTTCGACGTCGTCGTGCCCGCCGGGGTCGAGGTGCGCCTGGACACCGGCACGGGCGAGCAGCGGCTGACGGGCGCGTTCGCCGCCGTCGTCTCCGAGGCCGGCACGGGCAGCCTGCGCTGGCGCGGCGCCGACGGCGGCCGCCTCGACGCCGAGGCCGGCACGGGCTCCGTCACCGTCACCGGCGCGCTGGACGACGTGCGCGTGGACGCCGGCACGGGCGACGTGCGCCTGGAGCTGGACGCCGCGCCGGGCAGCGTCGACGTGCGCACCAGCACCGGCGACGCCGACGTGCTGGTCCCCGACGACGGCACCGCCTACGCGGCCGAGGTCAGCGCCGGGACCGGCGGCGAGCGCGTCGACGTGCCCGTCGACCCCTCCGCCGACCGCCGCGTCCTCGTCAGCACCGGCACCGGCGACGCCCGCCTCTCCCACCGCTGAGCCCGCCGCTGAGGCCACCCCTGAGCCCACCGCTGGCCCCCGGCCGCGCCTGTGGGACGGTGGCGCCCCGCACGGCCGACGAGGGGAGCCCGCCGTGAGCCGACGCTCACCGCTGCACGACGTCCACACCGAGCTCGGAGCGGCCTTCACCGACTTCGCCGGCTGGTCGATGCCCGTGCGCTACGCCTCCGACCTCGCCGAGCACCGCGCGGTGCGCGCCACCGCCGGCGTCTTCGACCTGTCCCACATGGGCGAGCTGCGCGTCAGCGGCCCCGGCGCCGGCGCGGCCCTGGACGCCACCCTCGTCGGGCGCCCCTCCGGCATGGCCGTGGGCCGCGCCGCCTACGGGATGCTCACCGCCGAGGACGGCGGCGTGGTCGACGACCTCGTCACCTACCGCACCGGCGAGGAGGACTTCCTCGTCGTCGCCAACGCCTCCAACGTCGACGCCGTCGCCGCCGCGCTGCGCGAGCGCGCCGCCGGCCACGACGCCCGCGTCACCGACGAGACCGCCGCGACCGCGCTGGTGGCCGTGCAGGGGCCGACGTCCGCGCTCGCCGTCGGCGAGGTCGTCGAGCTGGCCGACGGCGGCGACCTGGCGGACCTGCGCTACTACCGCTGCGCGCCCGCCCGGCTGCGCACCGCCGACGGCGCGCTGGACGTCCTGCTGGCGCGCACCGGCTACACCGGCGAGGACGGGTTCGAGGTCTTCGCGCCCGCCGAGCGCGCCGTCGAGGCCTGGTCGGCGCTGCTGGCCGCCGGCCGCGCCCACGACGCCGTCCCCTGCGGGCTGGCGTGCCGGGACACCCTGCGCCTGGAGGCCGGCATGCCCCTGTACGGGCACGAGCTGACCCGCGGGGTCGACCCCTACGCGGCGCGCCTGGGCCGCGTGGTGAAGCTGGACAAGCCCGACGGCTTCCCCGGCCGCGAGGCGCTGGAGCGCCTCGCGGGCACTACGCCGCAGCGCCTGCTGGTGGGCCTGCGCGGTGAGGGCCGGCGCGCGCCGCGCCAGGGCTACGACGTCCTGGCCGGCGACGAGGTGGTCGGCGTCGTCACCAGCGGCGCGCTGTCCCCGACGCTGGGTCACCCCGTCGCCATGGCGTACGTCGACACCGCCCGCAGCGACGTCGGGACGGCGCTGGCGGTGGACGTGCGGGGTCGCCCCGAGCCCGTCGAGGTCGTCGAGCTGCCCTTCTACCGCCGTTCCTGAGGCCGGGCGGGCTCAGGCGGAGCGGCGCAGGGCCTCGACGACGGCGGAGCGGGCGCTGTCGGCGTCCAGGGGCACGCCCGTGGCCGCCAGGGCGTCCCGCGCCCGGCCGCCCGGCGCGCGCAGCAGGCCGAGCAGCAGGTGTTCCGTGCCGATGTAGTTGTGCCGCAGGTCCAGCGCGGCCCGCAGCGACTCCTCCAGAGCCTTCTTCGCGGGGCGGGTGAACGGGAGGTGCCCGGTCAGCCGGCCGAGCAGGCCGCGGCGGCGGCCGGCGGGCCGCTCGAGCGCGCCGGGGCCGAACACCTCCTCCGCCCGCCGGCGCACGGCGTCCAGGTCCACGCCCAGGGCGCGCAGCGCCTCGGCGTCCTCCTGCGGCCCCCCGCGCTGCGCCAACCGCTCGCGCAGGCGGCCGGGGTCGGCGCCCGCGGCGCGCAGGACGTCGGCGCCGACACCGCCGACGTGCAGCAGGGCCAGCAGCAGGTGGTCGTCGCCGACCTCCCGGTGGCCGAGCTCGCGGGCGACCTCCTGGGCGTCGACGACGGCGGCGCGGGCCCGCCGGGTGAAGCGCTCGAACACGGTGTCCTCCTCGTGGGGCTGGTGGGTCTAGCGGTGATCGGGCCGGTCGTCGCCGGAGTGCTTGCGGTGCACGGCCTGCTTGGACACCCCCAGGCCCGCGGCGATGTCCGCCCAGGACCAGCCGAGGTCGCGGGCGCGCCGCACCTGCAGGCGCTCGAGCTGCTCGGTCAGGCGCCGCAGCGCGGCGACGGCGCGCAGGCCCACGGCGGGGTCCGGGTCGGTGCCGGCGGTGACGAGGGGGTCCGGGTCGGCCATGCGTCATCATGTGTTGACGGCCCGGCATCTGTCAACACTTGTTGACGGTCGCGCCGGTGCGGGAGCGGCGCGCCCGGGCCGGTGCGAGCATCGGCGCGTGCCACCCCGCCGCCGCACCGACCCCGCCGCCGGCCGCGAGGCCCTGGACGCGGCGCTCGCCGCCCTCGACGCCGGCCGGGTCGCGCCCCGGCCGGTCCTCGCCACCGCCGTGCGCTGGTCGCTGGAGGAGCTGGCCGAGCGCCACCCCGGCCGCAGCGTGGAGGTGCGCGTGCCGCCGTTCGCCGCCGTCCAGGTCCTCGAGGGCCCCCGGCACACCCGCGGCACCCCGCCGGCCGTCGTGGAGGTCGACCCCGCCACCTGGCTGCGCCTGGCCGCCGGCCGCGAGGGGTTCGAGGCGGCCCGCGCCGCCGGGCGGGTGCGGGCCAGCGGCGTGCGCGCCGACCTCAGCGGCCTGCTGCCGCTGGTACCCGGCCCGGCGGCACCGGCCGGCGACGACGTACCGTCGTCGCCGTGAGCGAGTCCCAGCGCGAGCCCCGCGACCCGGCCACCGGCGGCACCGCCACCGGGGACGACGCCGTCGAGGTCGTCCCCGCCGGTGAGCCCGCCACCGGGGCGGCGGTCACCGGCGCGACGGCCGCGAGCACGACGCCCGCGGACGCGACCTCCGCCGGCCCCGCCGCGGAGGAGGCCCCGGACGCGGCCCCCGACGACCCCGAGACCACCCGGTTCGTCGAGGTCACCCGCCGCCGCGCGCCCCGCTACCGCTCGTTCGTCCTGACGGGCGTGGTCCTCGCCTTCCTCGTGTCGGCCGTCGTCGCCGTCGTCACGCCCGCGCAGGCCGGGTACTCCCAGCAGTCCCTGTTCGGGTACCTGTTCGTCTCCCTGGGCATCCTGCTGGCGCTGCTCGGCGGCCTGGCGGCGGTCCTGCTCGAGCGCCGCCGCACCCCGCGCGGGGCCTCCCGCCGCTCGCGCCGGAGCTGAACCGCGAGGGGGCCGCCGGGGGGCCGGGCGACCGGCCGGCCCGGGCGCGTGTGCCACACTCGAGTGGTGGCCCGCGGTGACGGACGTCTGAACCACGACCTGCTCCCCGGCGAGAAGGGGCCCCAGGACGCCTGCGGCGTCTTCGGCGTGTGGGCACCCGGCGAGGACGTGTCCAAGCTCGCCTTCTACGGGCTGTACGCCCTGCAGCACCGCGGCCAGGAGGCCGCCGGCATCGCCGTGAGCAACGGCGAGCAGATCCTCGTCTTCAAGGACGTCGGCCTGGTCTCCCAGGTGTTCGACGAGGCGGCGCTGGAGTCGCTGCAGGGCCACATCGCCGTCGGCCACGCGCGCTACTCCACCACCGGCGGCAGCACGTGGGAGAACGCCCAGCCGACGCTCGGCGACACCGCCGGCGGCACCGTGGCCCTCGCCCACAACGGCAACCTCACCAACTCCTTCGAGCTGCGCGAGCTGCTGGCCGACCGCCAGGCCGGCCGCCCGCGCGCCACGACGTGGCGCGCCTCGCGCACCGAGCTGGCGCGCGGCAACACCACCGACACCGCCATCCTCACCGCGCTGTTCGCCGGCGACCCCGACCACACCCTCGAGGCGACCGCGCTGGAGGTCCTGCCGCACGCGCAGGGCGCCTTCAGCCTCGTGTTCATGGACGAGGACACCCTGTACGCCGCTCGCGACCCGCACGGCATCCGCCCGCTGGTCCTGGGCCGCCTCGACCGCGGCTGGGTGGTGGCCTCCGAGACGGCGGCGCTGGACATCGTCGGCGCCAGCTTCGTGCGCGAGGTCGAGCCCGGTGAGCTCATCGCGGTCGACGCCGACGGCCTGCGCTCCAGCCGCTTCGCGCCGGCCCAGCCCAAGGGCTGCGTCTTCGAGTACGTCTACCTGGCCCGCCCCGACACCAGCATCAACGGCAAGGTGGTGCAGGAGGCGCGCGTGGAGATGGGCCGCACCCTGGCCCGCGAGCACCCCGTCGAGGCCGACCTGGTCATCCCGACGCCGGAGTCCGGCACGCCCGCCGCGATCGGCTACGCGGAGGAGTCCGGCATCCCCTACGGGCAGGGCCTGGTCAAGAACTCCTACGTGGGCCGCACGTTCATCCAGCCCAGCCAGACCATCCGCCAGCTCGGCATCCGGCTCAAGCTGAACCCGCTCAAGCACGTCGTGCAGGGCAAGCGGCTCGTCGTCGTCGACGACTCGATCGTGCGCGGCAACACCCAGCGCGCCCTCATCCGGATGCTGCGCGAGGCCGGCGCCGCCGAGGTCCACGTGCGGATCAGCTCCCCGCCGGTGACGTGGCCGTGCTTCTACGGCATCGACTTCGCCACCCGGGCCGAGCTCATCGCCACGGGCCTGGGCGTGGACGACGTGCGCCAGAGCATCGGCGCGGACTCCCTGGGCTACATCTCCACCGAGGGGATGATCGCCGCGACCGACCAGCCCGCCCCGACGCTGTGCACGGCGTGCTTCAGCGGCAGCTACCCGGTGCCGCTGCCCGACGTGGACCGCCTGGGCAAGCACGCGCTGGAGGCGCCGCGCATCCCGATCACGCCCGTGGTCTCCTCGCGCGCCACCCGGGGGGCGCAGCAGTGAGCGCCCCCGGCACCACCTACGCCGCCGCCGGCGTCGACGTCGTGGCCGGCGACCGCGCCGTGGAGCTGATGAAGGCCTCCGTGGCCCGCACCCACGGGCCGGGCGTCGTCGGCGGGTTCGGCGGGTTCGCCGGCCTGTACGACGTCAGCGCCCTCAAGGCCTACCGCCGCCCGCTGCTGGCCACCAGCACCGACGGCGTGGGCACCAAGGTCGCCGTCGCGCAGGCCGTCGACAAGCACGACACCGTCGGGCAGGACCTCGTCGGCATGGTCGTCGACGACATCGTCGTGTGCGGCGCGACGCCGCTGTTCATGACCGACTACATCGCCTGCGGCAAGGTCGTGCCCGAGCGCACGGCGGCGCTGGTGGCGGGCATCGCCCGCGCCTGCGAGGAGGCCGGTGTGGCGCTCGTGGGCGGGGAGACCGCCGAGCACCCCGGCCTGCTGGGCGCCGACGAGTACGACCTGGCCGGCGCGGTGACCGGCGCGGTCGAGGCCGACGAGCTGCTGGGCGCCGAGCGGGTGCGCGCTGGCGACGTGCTGGTGGCGATGGCCTCCTCGGGCCTGCACTCCAACGGCTACTCGCTGGTGCGGCGCGTCTTCGCCGACGCCGGCTGGTCCTACGACCGGCACGTGGACGACTTCGGCCGCACGCTGGGCGAGGAGCTGCTGGAGCCGACGCGCCTGTACGCGCGCCCCGCGCTGGCCGCCGTCGCCGGCGGCGGGGTGCGGGCGATGAGCCACGTCACGGGCGGCGGGCTGGCCGCCAACCTGGCCCGGTGCCTGCCGGAGGGCGTGACCGCCGAGGTGGACCGCGCGACGTGGACGCCGGGCGCGGTGTTCGCCGCCGTCCGCGACCTGGGCCGCGTCCCCGCCGACGACCTGGAGCGCACCCTGAACCTCGGGGTGGGCATGGTCGCCGTCGTGGCGCCGGACGCGGTGGACCGCGTGGTGGCCGCGCTGGAGGGGGACGGGATCCCGTCGTGGGTGTGCGGTGAGGTCCGCGAGCGCCGTCCCGAGGACGGGGACAGCAACGGCAAGGGAGTCGCCGGGGGCGTGACCCTGCTGCGGGGTTCCCACCAGGGGTGGTGACACCTCAGCGCGAGGTCGCGCGCCCGACGACTCCCGAGCGGTGGATCGTCCTGCCGGAGACCGGAGGGGTCAGGCGCGACGCTTGGTCGCCCAGTCCTCGTAGTCGTCCTCGGCGGAGTACTGCGACCAGTCCTCGTCGGACTGCTCGTCGTCCGTCTCCGGCACCGGAGGAGCCGGGGGCCCCTGGCGGTACGGGTCAGGCCCGTGCAGCTCGCGTTGCAGCGCGTTGTAGTCGGTCTGCGGGCTGAAGTACTTCAGCTGCCGAGCGACCTTCGTCTGCTTGGCCTTCTGACGGCCGCGCCCCATGGCGTCGACCCCCTCGCGCGTCGGCCGGGGCAGGCTGAGCGCGCCCCGGAGTCACTGTCATCTCTCCGTGCCCTCAACGGTACATGCCCGCGAGAGCTTCCGGCATCCCGGTCGCGGCGCACCGGCCCGGACGGAGCACCGCCCCCGTGTGGCGTGCGTCACTCGCGCGTCCGCGGTCGGTGCGCCCGCGGCCGTCTGGTTGGCTGTGCGCCATGCCGACGGTGGCCGGGATCGACTCCTCGACGCAGTCCTGCAAGGTCGTCGTGCGCGACGCGACGAGCGGCGCGCTGCTGCGCAGCGGGACCGCCAAGCACCCCGCGGGGACGGAGGTGGACCCCGCCGAGTGGGAGAGCGCTCTCGAGCGCGCCGTCGCCGACGCCGGGGGCCTGGAGGACGTCGACGCGCTCGCGGTCGGCGCCCAGCAGCACGGCTCGGTCCTGCTGGACGAGGCCGGCGCGGTGGTGCGCCCGACGCTGCTGTGGAACGACGGGCGCTCCGCCGGTGCCGCCGAGGACCTGACCACCGAGCTGGGCGGGCCCGGGGCGTGGGCCGAGCAGGTCGGCAGCGTCCTCGTGGCCTCCTTCACGATCACCAAGCTGCGCTGGGTCGCCGAGCACGAGCCGGACGCCGCGCGCCGCACCGCCGCCGTCTGCCTGCCCCACGACTGGCTGACCCACCGCCTCGCCGGCGGCGGGGACCGGCTGGTCACCGACCGCGGCGACGCCAGCGGCACCGGCTACTGGGACCCGGCCGCGGGCACCTACCGGCACGACCTGCTGGAGCGGGCCTTCGGCTCCCGCCCGCGGCTGCCCGACGTCCTCGGGCCGGCCGAGCGGGCCGGTGAGACGTCCTCGCCGCTGACCCGCGGGGCCGTCCTGGGGCCCGGGACGGGCGACAACATGGCCGCCGCCCTCGGGGTCGGCGCCCGCACCGGCGACGTCGTGGTGTCCATCGGGACCTCGGGGGTCGTCAGCGCCGTCAGCGACACCCCCACCCGCGACGCCAGCGGCCTGGTCGCCGGCTTCGCCGACGCGACCGGCCGGTACCTGCCGCTGGTGTGCACGCTGAACGCGGCGCGCGTCTTGGACGCCGCGGCCGCGCTGCTCGGCGTCGACCACGCCGAGCTGTCCCGGCTGGCGCTGTCCGCGCCCGCCGGCTCCGGCGGGCTGGTCCTCGTGCCCTACCTGGAGGGCGAGCGCACCCCCGTGCGGCCGGACAGCACCGGCGCCCTGCACGGGCTGACCCTGGCCACCAGCACGCCCGCCCACCTGGCCCGCGCCACCGTGGAGGGCCTGCTGTGCGGGCTGGCGGACGGGCTGGACGCCCTCGTCGCGCAGGGCGTGGCCGTCGAGCGCGTGGTGCTGGTGGGCGGCGGGGCGCGCTCGGAGGCCGTGCGCCGCCTGGCCCCGGCCGTCCTGGGCCGGCCCGTGGTGGTGCCGGAGCCCGGCGAGTACGTCGCCGACGGCGCCGCGCGGCAGGCCGCGTGGGTCCTGGCCGGCGGGGACGCCCCGCCGGCGTGGGAGCTGACGGCGTCCAGCACGTACGAGGCCGACCCGCTGCCGGCGGTGCGCGAGCGCTACGCGCAGGTGCGCGACCTCACCGCGACGCGCGCCTGAACCGGCTCAGGCGCTGAGCCGGTCGCCGACCGCGGCCAGCCCCGCGGCGGTCGCGGTCGTCGTCAGGACCGCCGGCCAGGGCCCGGTGCGCCGGGCCAGCGGGTGCGAGGCGCCCACGAGCGCCACCGTGCCGAGGGCGAGGGCCGCCGCGAGGGCGGGGGAGCGGCGCGACCAGCGCGGTACGGCCTGCACGAGGCCGGCGGCCAGCGCCACCCCCGCCAGCGGGCGGGCGCCGGTGCGGCGGCCGACGACGTAGCCGGCGAGGACGGCCGAGGGCACGACGACGGCGGTGGGCAGGTCGGCGGGGGAGGTGGGCACGCGGCGACGCTACCCGCGCCGGCGCCCAGGACGAGTGCCGGGAACGACGAAGGCCCCTCCTGCGGAGGGGCCTCGGGGTGGTGCGGCGGTGGCCAGGAGCGGGGTCGAACCGCTGACCTTCCGATTTTCAGTCGGACGCTCTACCAACTGAGCTACCTGGCCGTGCCGGGCCGGTGGAACCGGCACGACGAGCGACCCCGACGGGACTCGAACCCGCGACCTCCGCCGTGACAGGGCGGCGCGCTAACCAACTGCGCTACGGGGCCTCAGAGAGACCGGACTTGCTGGTCCTGCTGGCTTGCGGGGACAACCTTACCCGGTCGCGGGGAGTGCTCGTGACACCCCTCGCCCGTCCGGGTGCCGGACGACCCGCTCGCGTACCCCCAACGGGATTCGAACCCGTGCTACCGCCTTGAAAGGGCGGCGTCCTAGGCCGCTAGACGATGAGGGCGGGACGCGCACCTGCCCCGCGGCGGACCGCCGGGAAGGCCCGCCCAGCATAGGGGCTGGCGCACCGCGGTGCTCGGGCGGCGGGTCCGGCGGGCGGTCCCGCGGGGGGTCAGGCGGCGGTCGTCGTCCCGGGCCCGCCCGTCGCCGCGGCCGCGGCCTCCTCGGCGGTCGCCTCGCTCAGCAGGGGCGTGCCGCTGACGGGCTCCTCGCGCAGCAGCGCCTGCACGGCCCGCTCGACACCGCCGTGGGTGGCCGGGTGGCCGAAGGAGGCGCCCTCGCCGAGCAGCCGCAGCGCCGGCTCGATCGTCACGCCGTCGTCGAACAGGTCGATCACCCGCGGGTCGATGTAGCTGCTGCGGGCCACCGACGGCGTGTTGCCCAGGTACTCCGAGACCTCCGCGCAGGCGCGCGTCACCGCCCGCTTCTTCGCCGTCGCGCTGGTCGCGGCGGGCACCGAGACCGCGAGGGCGACGGCCGCGAGCACGGTGGCGTGCCAGGTGCGGAAGTCCTTGGCGGACACGTCCGGGCCGACGACCTCGTGCAGGTAGGCGTTGACGTCGGCGCTGGTGACGTCGTGCCAGCGGCCGCCCTCCTTCCACGCCAGCAGGTCGTCCCCGCCGCCGCGGCGGCGCTTGAGGCTGCGCACGACCTCGCGCACCGCCGGGTCGGAGACCACGAGGTGGCGGTCCTTGCCGGACTTGGCGACGTAGGAGAAGACGAGGTCGTCGCCGCGCTGGTGCACGTGCTCCTTGCGCAGCGTCGCCAGCCCGTAGGAGCCGTTCTCGTCCGCGTAGCTCTCCCCGCCCACCCGGAAGAACCCCAGGTCCAGCAGGCGGAACGCCGCGGCCAGCACCCGCTCGCGCGGCATCCCCGGCAGGGCGAGGTGCCGCTCGACGACCTCGCGGGCGGCGGGCAGGTGGTCGGCGACCTCGAGGACGCGCTCGTGCTTGGCGCGGTCCTGCCGCCGGCGCCACTCCTCGTGGTAGCGGTACTGGCGCCGGCCGCGGTCGTCGGTGCCGACGGCCTGCAGGTGGCCGTTGGGGAACGGGCAGATCCACACGTCCCGGTAGGCGGGCGGGATCGCGATGGCGTCGATGCGCGCGATGACGTCCGGGTCGGCGATGAGCTCGCCGCGGGTGTCGTGGTACGACCAGCCGCGCCCGCGCCGCCGGCGGGTGAAGCCGGGCGACGAGCTGGACACGCGGCGCAGGCGGGGCACCCTGCGATGGTGCAGAGTCGGCCCGTCCGGCGCACCTCGGGACCGGCAGTGCGCGACCGGTGGGAGGGAGCGGGCGGTGGAGCTCCCGCTGGAGCCCGTGCGGGCGCTGCGGCGCACCGCGTTCCTGCTGGAGCGCTCGCGCGCCGACACCCACCGGGTGCGCGCGTTCCGCCGCGCCGCGGACGTCCTGGCGGCGCTGGAGCCGGGGGAGCTGGAGCGCCGGCTGGCCGACGGCACCCTCACCGCGCTGGCCGGTGTCGGCCCCGCGTCGGCGGCCGTGGCCGGCGAGGCCGCCGCGGGCCGCGTGCCCGAGCGGCTGCGGCGGCTGGAGGAGGGGGCCGGGCCGCTGGCGAGCGGCGGCGAGGAGCTGCGCGCCGCGCTGCGCGGGGACCTGCACGCCCACACCGACGCCAGCGACGGCGGCAGCCCGCTGGCCGAGACGGCGACGACCGCCCGGGAGCTGGGCCACGAGTACCTGGCCGTCACCGACCACTCCGCCCGGCTGCGCGTGGCGCGCGGGCTGTCCCGCGAGCGCCGCGAGCGCCAGCTGGAGGAGGTCGCCGCCCTGGCCGCGCCGCTGGCGCCGTTCCGGCTCCTGGCGGGCATCGAGGTCGACGTGCTGGCGGACGGCTCGCTGGACTGCGAGGACGACGTGCTGGCCCGCCTGGACGTCGTGGTCGCCTCCGTGCACTCGGGGCTGCGCTCCCCGGCGGAGGCGATGACCCGCCGGCTGCTGGCGGCCGTGCGCGGCGGCGGGGTGGACGTGCTGGGCCACTGCACCGGCCGGCTGCTCACGGGTGGGCACGGCGGCGCCGGACCGGGCGGGCGCCCGCCCAGCGCGTTCGACGCCGACGCCGTGTTCGCCGCCTGCGCCGAGCGCGGGGTGGCCGTGGAGGTGAACTGCCGGCCGGAGCGGCTGGACCCGCCGCGGGCGCTGCTGCGGCGGGCGGTGGCGGCCGGGTGCCTGTTCGCGGTGAGCACGGACGCGCACGCGCCCGGTCAGCTGGACTGGCAGGCGTACGGCTGCGCGCGGGCGCAGGAGTGCGGGGTGCCGGCCGAGCGGGTCGTCAACACCTGGCCGGTCGAGCGCCTGCTGGCCTGGACGAGGAGCCACCGCTGAGAAGCGTTCGCAGCTAGGCTCGGGAGGGTGGACGCCGGAGCAGCGCGCTGGTTCCAGGACGCCGCGGCCTTCGACCGCCTGTCCGCCGCGCTGTGGGACCCGGTGTCGGCGGCGGCCGTGGCCGACGCGGCACCCCGCGCGGGGGAGGTGGTCCTCGACGCCTGCGCCGGTGCCGGGGCCGCCTCCGTCCTCCTGGCGCGGGCCGTCGGCCCCGGCGGCCGCGTGGACGCCGTCGACCTGTCCGCGCCGCTCGTCGCGCTGACCGCCGGGCGGGCGCGCGACCTGCCCGCCCTGCGCGCCCACCACGCCGACGTCCTCGCCTTCGGCGACGAGGGCGCCTACGACCTCGTCGTCTGCGTCCTCGGGATCTTCTTCCTGCCCGACCTCGACGCCGCGGGCCGGCACCTGCTCACCCGGGCCCGCCCCGGCGGGCGCCTGTGCGTGGGCGTGTGGGCCGAGGGGGCGCTCACGGAGCTCGTGCAGCCGCTGGCCGCCGCGGCGGCGCGCGCCCGGGGCGAGGAATCACCCCGACCGCAGCCGCTGGCGCACGCGCTGGGCACCGAGGAGGCGCTGGCCGCGTGGGCGGCCGCGGTGGGCGTCCAGGACCCGGTCGTGCGGCGGCACCCGGCCCGCCTGGTGGTCACCCCGGCCACCGTGCGCGACGCCGCCGCCGGCACGGCCGCCGGCGCGCTGCTGGACGGCCTGCCCGCGGCCACCGCGCGGGAGGTCGTGGAGGAGGCCGCCGCGGCGGCGCTCGAGCCGCGCGGGGCCGACGCCACGACGCTCGTCGTCGTCGGGACGCGCGCCGGGTAGGTGACCGCCCCCTCCGCGCAGCGGGGTCTCGCGGTCGTCGTCCGCGGCCGGTCCACCGCGGTGCTCGATCCCCTCCGCGACCTGGACCCGGAGGTCGCGTCGGACCTCGCCGCGGCGCGGGCGCGGGAGCCCGCGGCAGACCCGGCCCGGCAGGTCCTGGTTCCGCGCGTCCGGCCGGCCGAGCCTGGTGCCTCCCGTTGCGCCGCACGAGGGGGCTGAGCCACCGTGACCGACCGCACCGACCCGCCGCGCCGGTCCGCGCCGGTGCGCTCGGCGGGACCCGCCGGCCTGCTCGTGCTCGCGCTCGTCGGCGCCGCAGCGGTCACCCTGCGACCGGTCGGCGACGGCTGGTCGTGGGGCGCGCCGGTGGCGGAGGTCGCCTGGTACCTCGGCGGTCTCGGGTCCCCGGCGACGCTCCGGCAGCTGGTCGGCAACGTCCTCCTGCTGGCACCGGCGGCCGCGGGCGCCGTGCTCCTCGCGCCGCGGCTGGGGACGGCGCGGCTGCTCGTGCCGCTCGCGCTGGGTGCGGCGTCGTCGATCGAGCTGCTCCAGCGGGTGCTCCCGCTCGGGCGCGTGGTGTCGCCGGCGGACGCCGTCCTCAACGCCGCGGGCGCGGTCCTCGCGGGTCTGGTGGTGCGTCGTGCCGTCGCGCGCCGGCGGTCGCGGCCCGCGTCCCGGGCGGAGGACCCGCGGCCGGCCGGGGGGGTCCGCGGATCAGCGGACAGGGCGGCCCTGGCTGGGGGCACCTCGTCCCGCGCAGGCTGACCGCGTGACGGACACCCAGCGAACCCGCCAGGTCGACGAGGACGGACCCGACCCCCGGTCGTCGCGCGCGGGTCCCACCCGCCGCTCGCTGCTGCGGCTGGCCGCGCTGGGGGTCGTGGGCGCCGCCGGGTTCGGCGCCGGGCGGGTCACCGCCCCGGGCGCGGAGCTGCCGGACTGGACCGCGGCCGACGTCCCGTCGCAGGCGGGGCGGCGCGCGGTCGTGACCGGGGGGAACGGCTACCCGCGCGACGGCCGCAGCGGGCTCGGCTACCACGAGGCGCTCGCCCTCGCGGTGGCCGGCGCCGACGTCGTCATCGCCTCGCGCGACGGGCGGCGCGGGGCGGAGGCCGTGCGCAGGATCCGGGCGGCGGCCCCGGGCGCGGCCGTCCGCTTCGAGACGCTCGACCTGACGGACCTCGGCTCGGTCGCCGCGTTCGTCACCCGGCTCGAGGACACCGGGGACCGCCTCGACCTGCTGGTCAACAACGCCGGCGTCCAGGGACGCCTGGAGCGGGAGGAGGTGGCCGACGGCACCGAGCGGGTCTTCGCGACCAACGCGCGCGGTCCCTTCGCGCTCACCGCTCGGCTGCGGCCGCTGCTGCGGGCCGCGGAGGCGCCGCGCGTCGTGTGGACGTCGAGCTCGCGGGTGGGGCCGGTCGACGTCGACGACCTGCAGCTGGAGCGGTCCTACGACCACGGCGCGGCCTACGAGGCCACCAAGCTCGGCGCCCTGCTCACGGCCTTCGAGCTCCAGCGGCGCAGCACGGCCGGGGGCTGGGGGATCACGAGCACCGCGGTCCACCCCGGGGTGAGCCGGACGAACATCGTGCTGGACGGCCCGGGACCGGACTCCCCCGAGGGCCTGCGGTTCCGGTTCGTCCGCCCGCTGTGGCAGGACCCGGCCGTCGGCGCCCTGCCCGCCCTGTACGCCGCGACCTCCCCGCTGGCCGCCGGGGGCGCCTACTACGGCCCGAAGGAGCTGGGCGGGCTGAGGGGCCTGCCCGGGTTCGCGGTGGTGCCGGAGGCGGCGCGGGACCCCGACCTGGCCGCCCGGTACTGGGGGGTGATGGAGGACCTGGCCGGGGTGTCCTCCTCCTGAGGCGCCGGTGCGCGGGCCGGGCGGGGGGCTAACCGGCGAGGTCCGGCCCGGCGGCCCGCCCGTCGTCGCGGGCCTCCGCGGGTCCGGGCAGCAGGGCGATCCCGAGGGCGGCGAGGAGCTGGACGACGTCGGCGCGGTCCAGCCGCACGGTGCTCACGCACCGCTCGTCCTGCCAGGTGGACAGCACGACCCGGTCGTCGTCCGGGTGGGCGGTCACCCGCAGGGCGCGGCCGGGGCGGTCGCGGTCGACGACCACGCCGGCGCGCACGGGCAGGCGCGCGGGCGGCCGCGGCTCGTCCTCGACGCCGGCGGGTTCCACCCGTCGAGGATGCCCCCGCCCGGGCGCGGCGTCGAGCGCCCGGACGGGGCCCGCGCTACGCCGGGGCGTCCGCGCCCCGCCCGGTGGGCACCAGCGAGGAGGCCAGCCACGCGTCGGGGATCCCGAAACCCGCCAGCAGGGTGTCCACGTGCGGGCGCAGGCCGCGGCAGGCGGCGTTCACGGCGTGGGTGAGGGCCTTGGCGTGGGCGGACGTCATCCGCCGGTGCTGCAGGTACCAGCCCTTCTCCTGCTCCAGCAGCGCCAGCACGTGCAGGTCCAGGACCCGCCCCAGCAGCGCGGCCACCGCCGGGTCCTCCGCGCGCACCACGGCCGCGGCGAACGCGTCGGCGACGACCCGGTCGGTGTGCGCGCGGGCCGCCAGCAGCAGGTGGTCGTTGAGGTCGTCCAGCGCGGTGAACGCCTCCTCGGCCGGGCGCTGGCGCGCGCGGCGCACCCGCTTGGCCAGCGACTCCACGACGTGCTGCTCGCGCTCGGCGAGCATCCGCAGCTGCCACTCGCGGTCGTGCAGCTCGTCGCCGGCGCGGCCGCTGGAGACGATGTCGGCGACCAGCGAGCGCGCCGGGCTGCGCCCCGCGATCGTCGTCACGAGGTCGCGCGTGGCGAAGCGCGCCATCCCCAGGGTGTCCAGGTCGTTGAACTGCTGCGCGTAGGACGTCAGCAGCCCCTTGGCGACCAGCTGCGACAGGACGGTGTTGTCGCCCTCGAACGTGGTGAACACGTCGGTGTCGGCCTTCAGCTGCGGCAGGCGGCTGCTGGACAGGTACCCGTGGCCGCCGCACGCCTCCCGGCACGTCTGGATCGTGCGGGTCGCGTGCCAGGTGGAGGCCACCTTCATCGCCGCGGCCAGGCCCTCGAACGCGCGCTGGCGGGCGGGTTCGACCTCCCGGCCGGCCAGCTGCACGCGCAGCAGCTCGTCCATCTCGCCCATCAGCTCGTCCTGGGCGAAGCTCAGCGCGTACGTGGCGGCCAGCGGCACCAGCAGCCGGCGCTGGTGGGCCAGGTAGTCCAGCAGCAGCACCTCCTCGCCGCTGCCGCCGTCGGCGGCGCTGGGGCGGGCGAACTGCCGGCGCTCCCCGGCGTAGCGCAGCGCGATCGTCAGCGCGACCTTCGTCTGGCTGATCGCGCCGCCGGAGACGCTGACGCGACCCTTCACGAGCGCGCCGAGCATGGTGAAGAACCGCGAGGCCGCGCTGGCGACCGGGCTGGAGTAGGTGCCGTCGGGGGCGACCTGCGCGTAGCGGTCCAGGAGGTTCTCGCGCGGCACCCGCACGGCGTCGAAGGACAGCCGGCCGTTGTCGACGCCGTTCAGGCCCATCTTGGGCCCGTCGTCCTCGCGGTGGACGCCGGGCGCGGGAGCGCCGTCGACGACCAGCGGCACGAGGAACGCGTGGACGCCGCGGCGCTCGCCGCCGGTGATCAGCTGCGCGAACACGACGGCGACCTCGGCGTCCTCGGCGGCGCCGCCGACGTAGTCCTTGCGCGCCGAGGGGTCCGGGGTGTGGACGACGAACTCCCGCGTCGCCGGGTCGTAGGTGGCGGTGGTGCGCAGGGAGGCGACGTCGGAGCCGTGCCCGGTCTCGGTCATCGCGAAGCAGCCGCGCAGCTCCAGGCGCAGCAGGCGGGGCAGCAGCTCGGCGTGGTGGCGCTCGGTGCCCAGGGCCTGCACGGCGCCGCCGAACAGGCCCCACTGCACCCCGGACTTGATCATCAGGGAGGCGTCGGCGAACCCGAGCATCTCGAACTGCGCCACCTGGGCGCCGGGCGCGTCGGCGCCGCCGTACCGGGAGGAGAAACCCTGCTCGTGCCCGCCGATCCCGGCGATGCGGCGCAGCCGTTCGCGGGTGAGGTCGCGCACCTGCGCGGTGCTCAGGTGGTCGACCGGGGCGAAGAAGTCCAGCGGGACGGTGCGGCGGAACTCCTCGCGGACGTCGGCGAACCGGCCGTCGAGGAACCGGCGCAGTTCCCCGGGGTCGACGGGCAGCGGCGGGGCGGGTTCCGGCGCGAGGACCGCGGCGGCGGGCGCGTCGGGCGCTGCCGGGGCGGGGGTGGTCACGGGCACGTCGGTGGTCGTCATCGGTCCTCCTGCGGTGCGGCGCGGGTGCTGTCCAGGAACGTCGCCAGCCCGCCCCAGGCGAGGTCGGTCAGCTCGCGGGCGACGGCGTCGGCGTCGGGGCGGTCGGGGGTGGAGATCCAGCGGTCGGCGGCGGCGCGGATCATCGCGACGACGCCGTGGGCCAGGACGTCGGTGGCCACCGAGGTGGACCCGGCGGCGCGCAGGTGGGCGGTGATCGTGGTGGCGGTCTCGTCGGCGACGACCCC
The DNA here is from genome assembly GCF_041020755.1 of Kineococcus terrestris. Taxonomy (NCBI): domain Bacteria; kingdom Bacillati; phylum Actinomycetota; class Actinomycetes; order Kineosporiales; family Kineosporiaceae; genus Kineococcus; species Kineococcus terrestris. The sequence goes on from NZ_JBEUEI010000017.1 coordinate 42,342, forward strand.
GGTCAGGTGCTGGACGGGGTCGCGCTGGGCGGGGCGGTCCAGGAACGGGTGCGAGACGACGAACCGGTAGACCTCCGGGTCCTTCTCCACCAGCCGCAGGTACGTGGTGACGATGGCGGCCAGGCCCTCGCGGGGAGAGCCGGCCGCGGCCACGGCCGCGCGCAGCTCGCGCACGATGCGCCGGTTCACCCGGCTGGCCACCGCGAGGTAGAGGTCCTCCTTGTCGGAGAAGTGCCGGTACAGCACCGTCTTGCTCGTGCCGGCCTCGGCGGCCAGGTCGTCCATGCCGATGCCCGCGCCGCGCCGGGTGATGGCGCGCAGCGCGGCGGTGACCAGCTCCTCGCGGCGGGCGCGGCGGTGCTCGGCCCAGCGGGTGCGGCGCCCGTCCGCCCTCGCGGGCGCTGCGGGCGCGGGCGGCGGGGCGACGGCGGTGTCGGGAGCGGCGTCCACGTCTCGACGGTACCCGCTCCACCGGGTATCCGGTACCCGAAGTACCTGTTAGCTTGGTCGGGTTCACGCCGCGCTCGACGAGGAGGCCCCGTGCCCGACCGCCCCGCCCCCCGACCGGTGCGCCGCGCCGCGATCGTCGGGGGCAACCGCACGCCCTTCGTCCGCGCCGGCCGCGCCTACGCGCGGGCCTCCGCGCAGGACCTCATGACCGCCGCCCTCGACGGCCTCGTCGCCCGGTACGGGCTGGCCGGCGAGCGCCTGGGCGAGGTCGTCGGCGGCGCGGTCCTGCGCCACAGCCGCGACCTGAACATCACCCGCGAGGCGCTGCTGTCCACGGCGCTCGACCCGGCCACGCCCGCCCACGACGTCTCCCAGGCGTGCGCGACGAGCCTGCAGGCGGCCGTCACCGTCGCGAACAAGATCGCCCTCGGGCAGGTCGAGGCGGGGATCGCGGCCGGCGCCGACAGCGCCAGCGACGCCCCGATCGCCGTCGACGAGGGGCTGCGGCGCGTCCTGCTGGAGCTGTCGCGCGCCCGCACGCCCGCCGCGAAGCTCAAGGCGCTGGCGGGCCTGCGCCCCGGGCAGCTGCGCCCCGCGCCGCCGCGCAACGCCGAGCCGCGCACGGGCCTGTCGATGGGCGAGCACGCCGCGCGCACCGCGCTGGAGCACCGCGTCGGGCGCGAGGAGCAGGACGCCCTGGCCCTGGCCAGCCACCGCCACCTCGCCGCGGCCTACGAGCGCGGGTTCTTCGACGACCTGCTCACCCCCTACCTCGGGGTGCGCCGCGACGACGTCCTGCGCCCGGACACCACCGCCGAGAAGCTGGCGCAGCTGCGTCCCGTCTTCGGCCGGCGCCTGGAGGAGGCGGGGGAGGGCGCGGCCACCATGACGGCCGGGAACTCCACCCCGCTCTCGGACGGTGCGGCCGCCGTCCTGCTGGCCTCCGACGAGTGGGCCGCCGAGCGCCGCCTGGACGTCCTGGCGCACCTGGTGGACGCCGAGACCGCCGCCGTCGACCACGCGCGCGGCGGCGAGGGCCTGCTGACGGCACCCGTGCACGCCGTCCCGCGCCTGCTGCGGCGCAACGGGTTGCGGCTGGAGGACTTCGACGTCGTGGAGGTCCACGAGGCGTTCGCCTCCACCGTGCTGGCGACCCTGGCCGCCTGGGAGGACGCGGAGTTCTGCCGCGACCGGCTGGGCCTGGACGGCCCGCTGGGCACCGTCGACCGCGCGCGGCTGAACGTCACGGGTTCCTCGCTGGCGACGGGGCACCCGTTCGCGGCGACCGGCGCCCGGATCCTCGCCACGACGGCCAAGCTGCTCGCCGAGCGCGGCGGCGGCCTGGCGCTGATCTCGGTCTGCGCGGCCGGCGGGCAGGGCGTGGCCGCGGTCGTGGAGCGGTGAGGGGCCCCGTGAGGACCAGGACGACGACGAGGAGGAGCGCGGTGGACGCCTCGGTGCTGCTGCAGAACCCGATCGCGGCGCGCGCCGGCGTGCCGCAGCCGCCCGCACTGCGGCGCTGGGAACCCGGGCAGGAACTGCTCACCGGGCCCGCGCTGCTGCTCGGGACGGGCGCGGCGCCGCTGCTGCCGGCCGTGCGCGGCTGGCTGCGCGCGGCCGGGGCCGCCGTGCTCGAGGAGCTGCCCGGGGAGGGGGAGCGGCTGGGCACCGTCGTCGTGGACGCGAGCGCCGCGCGCACCGTCGACGACCTGGCGGCGCTGCGCGCCCCGCTGGCCCCGGCGTTCCGGCGCCTGGCCCGCGGCGGGCGGGTGCTGCTGCTGGGGACCCCGCCGGCGCAGGCGCCCGGGGTCGAGGCCGCCGCCGTGCAGCAGGGCCTGGAGGGGTTCTCCCGCTCGCTGGGCAAGGAGACCCGCGGCGGCGCCACCGTGAACCTGCTGCGGGTGGCCGAGGGCACCGGTGACGCGCTGCGCGCCCCGCTGCTCTTCCTGGCCTCCGCGCGCGCCGCGTACGTGTCCGGGCAGGTCCTCGACGTCGCGCCCGCCCCCGGGCCGGTCGCCGACCGGCCCGTGCGCACCGCGGTCGTCACCGGTGCGGCGCAGGGCATCGGGGCCGCCACCGCCGAGGTGCTGGCCCGCGGCGGCGCGCACGTCGTGTGCGCCGACCTGGCCGCCTCGGGCGAGGCGCTGGCCGCCGTCGCCAACCGCGTCGGCGGGTCCACCCTGCACCTGGACGTCACCGCCGACGACGCCCCGCGCGTGCTGGCCGAGCACCTGGCCCGCCGCTTCGGCGGCGCCGACGTCGTCGTCCACAACGCCGGCGTCACCCGCGACCGCTCGTTCGTGAACCTCGACGACCGGGCCTGGCGGCAGGTCCTCGACGTGAACCTGCGCGCGCCGCTGCGCCTGACCGACGGGCTGCTGGCGGCCGACGGCGCGCTCGCGCCCGGCGCCCGGTTCGTGTGCCTGTCGTCGGTCAACGGGCTGGCGGGCGCGCGGGGGCAGACGAACTACGCGGCCAGCAAGGCGGGGCTCGTGGGGTTCGTGCGCGCGCAGGCCGGTCCGCTGGCCGCGCGCGGGTTCGCCGTCAACGCCGTCGCGCCGGGTTTCGTGGAGACCGCGATGACGGCCGCCATGCCGTTCGTGGCCCGCGAGGTCGCCCGGCGCGCCAGCAGCCTGCAGCAGGGCGGGCTGCCGGTGGACGTCGCCGAGGCCGTCGCGTTCCTGGCCCAGCCGGACGCCGGCGGCGTCAACGGCCAGGTCCTGCGGGTGTGCGGGCAGAACCTCGTGGGGGCCTGAGGTGAGCACCACCACCCGCACCACCGTCGCGCCGGCCCTGGCGCGCAGCTACGCCCGCTCCCTGCTGCGGCGCGGGAGCGAGCGGGCCGTCGACCTGCCCCGCACCCGCTACGTGCAGCACGGCGTGCGCGCCGACGTCGACCGCCTCGCGGCGTTCTGCCGCGAGACCGGCTCCCCGCTGCGCGACCGGCTGCCGCTGCCGTACGGGCACCTGCTGGGGTTCGGCCTGCAGGTGGACCTGCTGGTCTCCGAGCCGTTCCCGTTCCGCCTGCTGGGCCTGGTGCACGTGCACCAGCGGTTCGTGCAGCGCCGCGCGCTGCGCCTGGAGGACGGCCTGGCGGACGCGGCCGGGTTCGACGTCGCCGTGCGCGCCACCGGGATGCGCCCGCACCGGCGCGGCGCCCTCGTGGACGTCGTCACCGAGGTCCGCGCGCCCGGTGACGACCTCCTCGGCCCGGCCTCCTGGGAGGGCCGCAGCCGTTACCTGGCGCGGGGCGTGCGGGTGCCCGGTGCGCCCGCGCGCGAGGACGACCCGCTGCCGCGGCCCGAGCGCGGCGCCGTCGCGCGGTGGCGCGTGGACGCCGGTACCGGCCGGCGCTGGGCGGCGCTGAGCGGGGACGTGAACCCGATCCACCTCGCCGCCCCCGCCGCGCGGCTGTTCGGGTTCCGCCGCGCGATCGCGCACGGGATGTGGACGGCCTCGCGCAGCCTGGCCGCGCTGGACCCGCTGCCCGAGCGGGTGCGCGCCGACGTGGAGTTCGCCGCGCCGCTGCTGCTGCCGGCGGACGTCGAGCACGTCGTGGCCCGCGACGCGGACGGCTGGAGCACCGTGGTGCGCGGGCGCCCGCGCGGGGAGCGCCCGGCCCGCGTCCACCTGGTGTCCCGGGTGGAGGAGCTGCCGGCGCCCTGAGGCGTCCCGGGCGTCCCGGGGCGTGGTTGGGTGGGCCGCGTGAGCGCGACGAGCGGGACGGTGCTGCTGCTGGGCGGGCGCAGCGAGATCGGGCTGGAGGTCGCCGAGCGGCTGGTCCGCGACGGCGCGGCGGCGGTGGTGCTCGCCGCCCGGCGCAGCCACGACCTCGACGCCGAGCGCCGCCGCCTGCTCGACGCCGGTGCTCGCGAGGTCGAGGCGCTGGAGTTCGACGCCGACGACGTCGCCGCGCACGGGCCGCTGCTGGCCGACGTCGTCGCCCGGCACGGGGCCGTGGACGCCGTCGTCGCCTTCGGCGTCCTGGGCGACCAGGCGCGCGCCGAGCGCGACCCCGCGCACGCGCTGGCCGTCGTCCACACCGACTATGTCGCGCAGGTCAGCGTCCTGTCCCACCTGGCGAACCTCCTGCGCCCGCTGCGCGCCGGGCGGATCGTCGTGTTCTCCTCGATCGCCGGCTGGCGGGTGCGCCGCGCGAACTACGTCTACGGCTCCGCCAAGGCCGGCCTCGACGGCTTCGCCAGCGGCCTGGCCGACGCCCTGGCCGGCAGCGGCGTGCACCTGCTGCTGGTGCGCCCCGGGTTCGTCGTGGGCCGCATGACCACCGGCATGGACCCCGCCCCGCTGTCGAGCACCCCCGGGCAGGTCGCCGACGCCGTCGTCGCCGCCCTGCGCGCCGGCCGCGGCAGCGCCTGGGTGCCGCCGGCGCTGCAGGCGCTGGCGACGGCCATGCGCGCCACGCCGCGGCCGCTGTGGCGGCGCGCGCCGCGCTGAGCCCCGCGGGTCAGCCGGCCGCCGACGGCGGGGCGAACTCCTCGAACGCCTCGTGGCCGGGCCGGACGCTGCCGTCGGCCTCGAGGAAGTGCAGGTGCTCGGGGTGCCCGACGGGCCCGTGCTCGTCGCGGTGCAGGTCGGCGACCAGGCTGTGGTGCAGGGCGTGCACGGTGTACCCGATGCCGCGGGCGCGCAGCTGGCCGAGGGTGTACCGCATGACCTCCACGTGCCGGGCGTCGTCGCGCGCGCCCCACACGGTCTCGCTGGCGTACAGGGGTTTGCCGACCGAGTCCGCGAACGCGACGCACTCGTCGAGGTAGGCCTCGAAACCCTCCCGCGTGTGCACGTGCGTCTCCGGCCCGACGCCCTGCCACATCCAGTACGGGTGGAAGCCGAGGACGTCGCTGAGGGGTTCGGTGGCCCGCAGCGGCGCGAGGTCGGCCCAGTTGCCGATCGTCAGCGGCTGGCGCGCCCCGGCCGCCAGCACCACCCCGCGGCACCAGGTCAGCCAGCGCAGCTCGGCGGCGCGCAGCGGGCTGCCCGGGTCGTGGACGTACTCGCCCATGAGCGGCTCGTCGCGGAGGTCCCACGCCGAGGTGCTCGTAGCGCAGGTCCCACGCCCACACGCGCTCGTCGTCGGCGTGGGCGCCGACCACCTCGGTCAGGTACCGGCGGAAGATCCGCTGCACGGGCGCGACCGCGTCGCCGTCGGCGAGCGGGTCGGCGAACAGGTCGTCGGCCCGGGTCCACGCGCTCGCGTGCGGCAGCAGGTGGTCCAGCGGCACGCCGCCGAAGTCGCAGACCGGGTCGCGCCAGCGGTTGAACAGCACCGGGACCACGGCGATCCCGTGGGCGGCGAACAGGCCCAGCCCGGCGTCCAGGTTCGCCAGGAAGCGGACCGGGTCGCGCTGGAACGCCTCGTGCGAGAGCCACCAGCGGGCGGTGTCCCGCTGGGGAACGCGGCCTTGCCGCGGGCCACCTCCACGGCCGTCCGGCCGTGGTCGTGGTGCTCCCACAGGTCCAGGCCCGAGGACCCCCACGACCCGGCGTAGTTGAACCCGTGGACCTCGCGCGGCTCCACCGCGCGCCCCCTCCCGCCACCGGACGCACCGGACGCACCGGAGGCTAGCCCGGGCGCCGCCCGTCCGCGGTTCGGCGCGCGCCGCCGGCGGACGCTGCCTAGCGTGCCGCTCATGGACCTGGGGATCGCAGGACGCACCGCGCTCGTCACCGGCGCCGACTCCGGCATCGGCTGGTGCACGGCGAAGCTGCTGCTGGAGGAGGGCGCGCGCGTCGCCGTCACCGACGTGGACGCCGACCGGCTGCGCGCCGCGGCCGCCGACCTGCCCGGCGAGGTGGTCGCCGTGGCCGCCGACCTCACGGTCGCGGAGGACGTGCAGCGCCTGCACCGCGAGGTGACCGCCGCCGCCGGCGACCCCGACGTCCTCGTGCACGCCGCCGGGATCACCGGCGCGCAGGGCCTGTTCCACGAGGTCGACGAGGAGGGCTGGCGCAGCACCTTCGAGACCGACTTCTTCGCCGCCGTCCGCGTCGTGCGGGCGTTCCTGCCCGCGATGCGCTCGCGCGGGTGGGGCCGCGTCGTCCTGCTGGCCTCCGAGGACGCCGTGCAGCCCTACCCCGACGAGCTGCCGTACTGCGCCGCCAAGGCCGCCGTGCGCACGTTCGCCAAGGGGCTGTCGAAGACGTACGGCGCCGAGGGCGTGCTGGTGAACACCGTCTCGCCCGCGTTCATCGAGACGCCCATGACCGACGCGATGATGACCAAGCGCGCCGACGAGGAGGGCACGGACTTCGACGGGGCCGTCGCCGGGTTCCTGCGCGAGGAGCGCCCGTTCATCACCGCGGGCCGGCGCGGGCGCGCCGACGAGGTCGCGGCCGTCGTCGCGTTCCTGGCCTCGGAGCGGGCCAGCTTCGTCAACGGCAGCGACTACCGCGTCGACTCCGGCTCCGTCGCGACGGTGTAGCGGGTCGTGGGTACCGTGCTGCGGTGCCGACCAGTCCGGGCCTGACGGCCTCCCAGCGCCTCGACGACCTGCCGTTCACCGGCAAGCACCGCAAGCTCCTCCTCGGCTCCGGGGTGGGCTGGGCGCTGGACGCCATGGACGTCGGGCTCGTCGCCTACATCATGGTCGCCCTCACCGTGCAGTGGGGCCTGACGCCCGGGCAGCTGTCGCTGATCCCCGCGGTCGGGTTCGCGGGCATGGCGATCGGCGCGAGCCTCGGCGGTCTGCTCGCCGACCGCATCGGCCGCCGGCAGGTGTTCGCCCTCACCCTGCTGGTCTACGGGCTGGCGACGGGGGCCGCGGCGCTGTCGTGGTCGGTGGCGGCGCTGCTGGTGTTCCGGTTCGTCATCGGCCTGGGCCTGGGCGCGGAACTGCCGGTGGCCTCCACCCTCGTCAGCGAGTTCGCCCCGCGGCGCATCCGCGGCCGCGTCGTCGTGGTCCTGGAGGCGTTCTGGGCCGTGGGCTGGACGCTGGCCGCGCTCATCGGCTACCTGCTCGTGCCCGCCTCCGACGACGGCTGGCGCTGGGCGCTGGCCGTCGGCGCCGCCCCCGCGGTGTACGCGGTGGTGGTGCGCCGCGGGCTGCCGGAGTCGGTGCGGTTCCTGCTGTCCAAGGGCCGCACCGAGGAGGCCGAGCGCGTCGTCCGCGAGTTCGAGGCGTCGGCCGGCCGGGAGCGCACGGGCGAGGTGCTCGTCGAGGAGGCGCCGCCCGCCGAGCGCGCGCGCATCTGGGCGCCCGGCCTGCGCCGGCGCACCGCGGCGCTGTGGGCGGTCTGGTTCTTCGTGAACTTCAGCTACTACGGCGCGTTCACGTGGATCCCCAGCCTGCTGGTGGCCGACGGGTTCTCCGTCATCAGGTCGCTGGAGTTCACGCTGATCATCACGCTGGCGCAGCTGCCGGGGTACGCGCTGGCCGCCTGGCTCATCGAGGCGTGGGGCCGGCGCAGCACCCTGGCGACGTTCCTCGTCGGGTCCGCGGTGGCCGCGCTGGCCTACGCCAACGCGGGGACCGGCGGGCAGATCCTCGCCGCGGGGATGCTGCTGTCGTTCTTCAACCTCGGGGCGTGGGGCGCGCTGTACGCGGTGACGCCCGAGGTGTACCCGACCGCCGTGCGCGGGCGCGGTGCCGGTTCGGCCGCCGGGTTCGGGCGGATCGCCTCCATCCTCGCGCCGCTGAGCGTCCCGCTCCTGCTGAGCACCGGGGGCAGCGCTCTGGTGTTCGTCGTCTTCGGCGTCGCGTTCGTGCTCGCGGCCGCCGCGTCGCTCGCCCTGCCGGAGATGCGCGGCGCCGCCCTCGACGAGGAACCCGTCCCCGCCCGCTGAGGAGGGCCCGGACCCGTCGGGGGCGGGACGTCACCAGCCGCGCTCGCGCCAGGCCGCCAGCTGCGGCCGCTGCTCGCCCAGCGTCGTCGGCGCCCCGTGCCCCGGGTGCACGACCGCCTCGTCGGGCAGCTGCCCGAACAGCCGCTCCTCCACGTCGTCCAGCAGCGAGGTGAACCGGGCCGGGTCCCCGCCGGTGTTCCCGACGCCGCCGGGGAACAGCGAGTCGCCCGTCCACACGTGCGGGGCCTCGCCGGCCGTGCGCAGCACCAGCGCCACCGAGCCGGGGGTGTGCCCGCGCAGGTGCACCACGTGCAGGCGCAGGGCGCCGACCGCGACGACGTCGCCGTGCGCCAGGCGCCGGTCCACCCGCGCCGGCAGGTGGGCGGCGTCGGCGGCGCCGGCCAGGGACCGCGCGCCGGTGGCGCGCAGCACGTCGGCCAGCGCGCCGACGTGGTCGTGGTGGCGGTGCGTGGTGACGACCGCGTCCAGGCGCCCGGCGGGGTTCCCGGCGCGCACCAGCTCCAGCAGGGCGGGGGTCTCGGCCGCGGCGTCCACGAGCAGCTGCGCGCCCGTGGCGCGGCACGTCACCAGGTAGCTGACGTTGTCCATGCCCCCGACGTGCCGCTCGCGCAGCTCGGCGGTCGTGGTGCGGGTCGGGGCGCCGGTGGTCGTCACGCGGCCTCGCGTCCGCGGGCCGCGCCCTCCTGCGGGGCGCGCACGCCGTCGCGCAGGTCGACGACGGCCGGGACGGGGCGCACGGAGCGGCGGGCCGCGCGGCGGCGCACGAACGCGACGGCGAAGGCGAGGGTCACGACCGCGTAGAAGGCGGCGCGGGCGGTCTCGGCGTCGAGGGCGAAACCCACCGTCAGCAGCGCGCACCCGGTGGCGCCGATGACGTGGACGAGGTCCATGAAGGACGTCCACACGTTCACCGAGCCATGGTGGCTCCGCGTGACGGCATCCGCACGACGGAGGGCCTCCGGCCACCGGGGAGGCCCACGTCTGGTCACCGTCCGTGCACGAGCGTGGCTCGCCGTCGCCGTGCGCCGCTTGTGGCGCGACCGCCGGAGGCGCACCATCGAGGCCGGGGCGGGACGACCCGCCGGACCGCGAGGAGGCGGTGGCCGTGGACGGACGGGTGGACGCTCGGCAGGACGCGCGCGGGGAGGACGAGCACCTGCGCGGGCCCTCCCGCACGGTCGTCGGCTTCTCCGGGTCCGGCGCCTCGCGGCGGGCCCTGCGCTGGGCCCTGCTGGACGCCGCGGCGACGGGCGCCCTCGTGCACGTCGTCGCCGTGGACCCCCCGCACGGCCCGCCCCCCGTCTCCGGTCCCGCCCGCCCGCCGCTGCCTTCGCAGCAGCTGGCCGAGTGCCTGGCCGACGAGCGCGAGCACCTGCCCGGCCGGGCGCCGGAGGTGACCACGGCCGTCGTCACCGGCACCGCGGCCACCAACCTGCTCGTCGCCGCCGCCTGCGCCGACCTGCTGGTGCTCGGGTGCGGGCGCCGCGTCGGCCCGCACGGGCCCGGGGACGGGCACGTGCTGCGCGAGGTCCTGCCGCACGCGCCCGTCCCGGTGGTGCTCGTGGGGCCCGGCGCCGTGCTCGCGCCCGCGCGCCGGCTCGTCGTCGTCCCCGCCGCGGACGCGGCCGGCGATGACGCCGGCGCGGGCTGGGCCGCCCGGCGCGCGCTCGCCGGGGGCGTGCGCTCGCGCACGGTGCTGCGCGGGTCGGTGCGCGAGGGGCTGCCGGCGGCCACGGGTGTCGGCGACCTCGTCGTGTGCGGGGCCGGCGGGCTGGCCGGGGTGCCGCTGCGCACGCTGCGCGCGCCCGTGGTCCTCGTCCCGCCCGCCGCCCGCCGGGTCGTCCTGCCGGACACCGGCACCCGGGTGCCGGTGGGCCGGCGCTGAGCGTCAGCGGCGCGGCCCGCCGGTGGGGCGCAGGTGCTCCGCCCCCACCCACGTGTCCACCAGCACGGGCCGCTGGTCCTCGTCGAGCAGCACGTAGGCGACGCGGCCCAGCCAGCCCGTCCCGTCGCGCCGCCAGGCCAGCAGCAGCCCGGGGAAGGGGCCCGGGTCCTCCGGCGGGCCCTGCACCCAGCAGTGCCGCCCCCCGGGGCGCTCGAGGACCGGCACGGCCGCCGGGGGGACCGCCGGGGGAGGGGCCGGCGGGTCGGCGAAGGGCGAGGGCTCCCCGCGCCGGCGGGCCTCCTCGTAGCGGCGCTGGTACGCCGCGCTCCACCCCCCGCCCGCCACCGGGCCAGGATGGCACGAGGTCGAACGCGTGTTCGAGACGAGGGGTGATCGCCCGGCGCGCGCGGGGCGGGGACGCGTCGAGTAGGTTCGGTCACCGCCACGGTTCAAGCTCGAGCCCCGGCGTCCGTGCAGGAGGCACTGACCGTGGACCCGCTCCCCCCCACCCTCGACCGGCTCGCCGCAGCCGTCCGGCGGTTGCGCGAGGACGCCGGTGACGCCGTCGACCAGCGGCACCTGCTGCGGTCGGTGGTCCGCGAGGCGGTGGCGGGCCTGCACGGCGTGGACCGCGCCAGCGTCGTCCTGCGGCAGGGGCGGCGCACGTGGACCGCCGCCGCCACCGACGAGCGCGCCGCCGCCCTCGACGACGTCCAGCTCGCGGCCGGGCAGGGACCGGTCCCGGCCGTCCTGGACGGCGCCGGCCCCGTCGTCGCGCTCCACCTGACCTCCGACGAGCGCTGGCCCGCGCTGGCCGCCCGGGGTCTGCCGCTGGTCGGCGTCGTCGCCGTCCCGCTGGCCGTGGAGGCCGAGCACGGCCCCGCGGTCGGCTGCCTCACCCTCTACGCCGGCGCGCCGCGCGCGCTGGACGCCGGCGCCGTCGTCCGCGCCGAGCTGCTCGCCGACCACGCGGCCCTGGCGCTGGCCGCCGTCGCGCACCGGGTGCGCGCGCGCAACCTGGAGGAGGCGCTGGCCTCCAACCGGGACATCGGGGCCGCCGCCGGGGTGCTCATGGCGCTGGAGCGCATCACCCGCGACGAGGCCCTGGCCCGGATGCGCCGGGCCAGCCAGGACGGTAACCGCAAGATGCGCGACGTGGCGGTGCAGGTGCTGGACACCGGAGTCCTGGAGGCGCCGGTCCCCGCCGACCGCACCGGAGCTGGCCCGCGGCGGCCGCGGGGAGGAGCATCGCCGGATGGACACCGCGCGGGCCGCTGACGGCACCACGACCGGGGCGGTCGCCCGGCGCCTGGCGGAGCTCGCCCGCGAGCTGCAGCGGGAGGAGGACCCGCAGCAGGTGATGCAGCGCATCGTGGAGCAGGCGGTGCAGACCGTCCCGGGCGCCGAGCACGGCTCGATCAGCCTGGTGCGCGACCGGCGCGACGTGCAGTCCGCGGCCGCCACCTCCGACGTGGCGCGCCGCTTCGACCGCGCGCAGCAGGAGCTGTCCCAGGGGCCGTGCGTGGACGCCATGTACGAGGAGGAGACCGTCCTCGTCGACGACCTGCGCGCCGAGGAGCGCTGGCCGGACCTGGCCGCGCGCGCCGACGACCTCGGGGTGCGCAGCCTGGCGTGCTTCCAGCTGTTCGTCGACGGCGGGACGCTCGGCGCGCTGAACCTCATGGCCTCGCGGCCGGCGGCGCTGGGGGAGGGCGTGCGCGAGGTCGGCGGCCTGTTCGCCGCGCACGCGGCCATCGCCCTGGCGGACGCGCAGAAGCTGGAGCACCTGCACACCGCCCTCGTGCACCGCGACGTCATCGGGCAGGCCAAGGGCATCCTCATGGAGCGGTTCAAGGTCACCCCGGACCAGGCGTTCGCGCTGCTGGTGAAGGTCAGCCAGGACCGCAACCGGAAGCTGCACGCCGTCGCCGAGGAGCTCGCCCGCACCGGCAGCCTGCACCGCTGAGGTCCCGCGCCGCCGGGGCCCCGCGCGCCTGGTCAGGACGCGCTGCACCGCGCTACGGTGAGTGGCAGGTCGAGCACTCTGCCTGCCCGTGCGGCGGTGCACCGAGGTGACCGCCCCCGACGGAGGGCGAGAGCCCGTGACGACGCACCCCGGCCCCCGCGCCTGCACCCCCACCACCTGCCACCTGGGCGTGGACGTCCACGCCGACGGCACGACGACGACCGTCCGGCTCGACGGCGAGCTGGAGCTGACGACCGCCGAGGTGCTGCTCGGCGTGGTCGACGGCGTCCTGCGCCGGCCGGCGTCCGGCCCGGGCGTCCCCGCCCGCGTCGTGGTCGACGCCCGCGACCTGTCGTTCTGCGACGTCACGGGCCTGAACGCCCTGCTGGAGGCGCAGCGGCGCGCCGCCCGCAGCGGCGGCCACCTGCACCTGCGCACCGTCCGCCCGTTCCTGCGGCACGTCATCGCCGCCACCGGCACCGACTGCCTCCTGGACGGCGGCCCCACCCGCGGTCCCGGCACCCCGCGCGGCACCGCCGGCTGACCCGGCTGCGACGATCGGCCGGTGGCCCCCGACCAGCGGCCGCCGTGGCGGGCGCTCGCGGCGGTGTACGCCCCCGCGGGCCTGTACAGCGTCAGCCAGGGCGCCCTGCTGCCTGTGCTGCCGTTCACCGCGCGCGGGCTGGGCGCCTCCGTGGGCCTGGCCGCCGTCGTCGTCGCGCTGCTGGGCGTCGGCCAGGTCGCCGGGGCGCTGCCCGCCGGGGCGCTCGTGGCGCGGGTGGGCGAGCGCCGGGCCATGCTCACCGCGGGCGCGGCCACCGCGGCCGCGCTGGCCGCCACCGCGCTGGCGCCGACCGTCCCCGCGCTCGTGGTCGCCGTCCTGCTGCTGGGCGCGGCCGGCGCGGTGTGGGGACTGGCCCGCCAGTCGTACCTGACGGCCGCGGCGCCGCCGCGGCTGCGGGCGCGGGCCCTGTCCACGCTGGGCGGGGTGGGCCGCGCCGGGTTGTTCGCCGGCCCCTTCGCGGGTGCGGGCGGGACGGCCGTGGCCGGGCCCGCCGGCGCGTACGCGGTGGGCGCGCTGGCCGTGGTGGCCGCGTGCGCGGTGCTGCTGGCCCTGCCCGAGCCGCCGCTGCCCGCCCCGGCGCCCGGCGCGGCGGGAGCGGCGGACGCCCGGCCGGTGACGCTGCGCGCGGTGGTGCGCGAGCACGCCCGGGTGCTGGCGACCCTGGGCGTGGCGGCGCTGTGCGTGCAGGCGGCCCGGCAGTCCCGGCAGACGGTGCTGCCCCTGTGGTGCGAGCACATCGGCCTGGACGCGACCGCCACGAGCCTCGTCGTGGGCGTCTCCGGCGGTGTGGACCTGCTGCTGTTCTACCCGGCCGGCTCGGTGATGGACCGCTTCGGCCGGGTCGCGGTCGCCGTCCCGTCGATGAGCGTGCTGGGGCTCGCGCACGCGCTCCTGCCGCTGGCCGGCAGCGCCTCCTCCGTGGTCCTCGTGGGCGTCGTCATGGGACTGGGCAACGGGATGAGCGCGGGGCTGGTGATGACCCTGGGGGCGGACGCCGCCCCGCCGGGGGCGCGGGCGCAGTTCCTCGGCGCGTGGCGGCTGGTCACCGACGCCGGGGTGGCGGCCGGCCCGCTGCTGGTGGGGGCGCTGGCGGGGGCTGCGGGGCTGGCCCTGGCCTCGGGCGGGGTGGCCGCGCTGGCGTGGGCCGCGGCGGCGGGGCTGGGGGTGTTCACGCCCCGCCGCCGGTGAGACCCAGCGGTCCGGCTCAGCGGTCCAGCGCGGGCCGCTTGGGGTCGAACGCCCACCCCGGCAGCAGGTGCTGCATGGCGGCGGCGTCGTCGCGGGCGCCCAGCCCTTCGCGCAGGTAGAGCTCGTGCGCGGCGGCCAGGCGCTCCTCGTCCAGCTCCACGCCCAGGCCGGGCGCGGTGGGCACGTCCAGGAACCCCTCGCGGATCCGCAGCGGCTCGCGGGTCAGGCGCTGCCCGTCCTGCCAGATCCAGTGCGTGTCGATGGCCGTCACGTCACCGGGAGCGGCGGCGGCGACGTGGGTGAACATCGCCAGCGACACGTCGAAGTGGTTGTTGGAGTGCGAACCCCACGTCAGGCCCCACGCCTGGCACAGCTGCGCCACGCGCACCGAGCCGGCCATCGTCCAGAAGTGCGGGTCGGCCAGCGGGATGTCGACGGCGCTGCCGCGCACGGCGTGCCCGAGCTGGCGCCAGTCGGTGGCGATCATGTTGGTGGCCGTCGTCATCCCGGTGGCGCGCTTGAACTCGGCCATCACCTCGCGCCCGGAGTACCCGCCCTCGGCGCCGCACGGGTCCTCGGCGTAGGCCAGGACGTCGCGCAGGCGCCGGCCGTACCGCACGGCGTCGGCCAGCAGCCAGCCGCCGTTGGGGTCCAGCGTGACGCGCGCGCCGGGGAACCGCCGCGCGAGGGCGGTGACGACCTCGACCTCCTCCTCGCCGGGCAGCACGCCGCCCTTGAGCTTGAAGTCGGCGAACCCGTAGCGGGCGTGCGCGGCCTCGGCCAGGCGCACCACGGCGTCGGCGTCCAGCGCCGGCTCGTGGCGCAGCCGCTGCCAGTCGTCGGCACCGGCGCCCTCGTCGGCGGGGGAGCGGTAGGGCAGCGGCGTGCGGGTGCGGTCGCCGACGAAGAACAGGTACCCCAGCGCCTGCACGCGCTCGCGCTGCTGGCCCTCGCCGAGCAGCTCGGCCACGGGCACGCCGAGGAACTGCCCGGTCAGGTCGAGCAGCGCGGACTCCAGCGCCGTGACGACGTGCACGGTGGTGCGCAGGTCGAACGTCTGCAGGCCGCGGCCGGCGGCGTCGCGGCCGGCGAACTGCGCCGTGACGGCGCGCAGCAGGCTGCGCGAGCGGGAGACCGGCTGCCCCACGACGAGCCGCGCGGACTCCTCCAGGGTGGCGCGGATCGCCTCCCCGCCCGGCACCTCGCCCACGCCCGTGCGCCCGTCGGAGTCGGTGAGGACGACGACGTTGCGGGTGAAGAACGGGGCGTGGGCGCCGGACAGGTTCAGCAGCATGCCGTCGTGACCGGCCACGGGCACGACCCGCAGGCCGGTCACGACGGGGGAGCGGCCCGCGGCGGCGGACCGCTCGCGCAGGTCGGGGCGGTCCGTGGAGGGCCCGATGGACATCACGGCGGGAGCGTCAGGAGGTGCGGAGCTCACCGTCGACCTGCCGCGCGATGCCCAGGGGGTTGCCGTCCGCGACCGGGTCCGGCAGCAGGGCCGCCGGGAGGTCCTGGTAGGCCACGGGCCGCAGGAACCGCTCGATCGCCAGCGTGCCGACGGACGTGGAGCGCCCGTCGGAGGTGGCGGGGAACGGCCCGCCGTGGACCATCGCCTCGCCGACGTCGACACCGGTGGGCCAGCCGTTGGCGACGATGCGCCCGGCCGTCTCCTCCAGCACCGGCAGCAGCTCGCGGGCGGTGGCGGTGTCCTCGTCGGTCAGGTGCAGGGTCGCGGTGAGCTGCCCCTCCAGCGTCTCGACGAGCGCGGTCAGGGCGGCGGTGTCCGGGGCGCGCACGACGAGCGAGGTGGACCCGAACACCTCCTCGCGCAGCGCCTCGTCGGCCAGGAACGCCTCGGCCGTGGTGGTGAACAGGTGCGTCACGCCCGCCGAGGCGATCTCCTCGTCGCCGCTGCCGGTGGCGACCTCCTCGACCCGCGGGTGCTCGCGCAGCGCCGTCACCCCGGAGTCGTAGGCGGAGCAGATGGTGGCGCTGAGCATCGGCTGGGCGGCGCTGGCGCGCACCGCGGCGGCGGCCGCGTCGAGGAACTCCGCGAGGCCGGGGCCCTCGACGGCGAACACGAGGCCGGGGTTGGTGCACAGCTGCCCCACGCCCATCGTCAGCGAGGCGACGAACGCCTCGCCGATCGCGGCGCCGCGCTCGGCGAGCGCGCCGGGCAGCAGCACGACCGGGTTCACGCTGGACATCTCGGCGTAGACCGGGATCGGCACGGGCCGGGCGTCGGCCGTCTCGACGAGCGCGAGCCCGCCGGAGCGCGAGCCGGTGAAACCGACGGCGGCGACGTCGGGGTGGGCGGCCAGCGCCTGCCCGACCTCGCGGCCGGAGCCGAACACCATCGAGAACACGCCCTCGGGCAGCCCCGCGGCGGCGACGGCGTCGGCGATCGCGGTCGCGACGAGCTCGGAGGTGCCGGGGTGGCTGGAGTGCGCCTTGACGACGACGGGGCAGCCGGCGGCCAGGGCGGAGGCGGTGTCGCCGCCGGCGACGGAGAAGGCGAGCGGGAAGTTGCTCGCGCCGAACACCGCGACCGGCCCGAGGGGCACCTTGCGCTGGCGCAGGTCCGGGCGCGGCAGGGGCTTGCGGTCCGGCAGCCGGGACTCCAGGCGCGCGCCGTGGAAGGCGCCGCCGCGCACGACGCGGGCGAACAGCCGCAGCTGGCCGAGGGTGCGGGCCAGCTCCCCGCGCACGCGGGCCTCGGCGATGCCGGTCTCGGCCCGCACGCGGGTCACGAGCGGCTCGGCGACGGCCTCGATCCGGGCGGCCACGTCCTCCAGGAACGCGGCGCGCGCCTCGGGGGCGGTGGCGCGGTAGGTGCGGAACGCGGCGCGGGCCAGGCGGGCGGCGCGGTCGACGTCCTCGCGCGTGCCGAGCCCGAAGGCGGGTTCCAGGTCCTCGCCGGTGCGCGGGTCGGTGGCCCGCACCTCGCCGGCGGTGCCGCGCACCCGCGCGGCGCCGAGGAACATCTCGCCCGTGAGGCGGGTCTCCACGCTCAGCCCGTCCGCGGTCGTCGTCTGGGCAGGCACTCTCAGATCACCTTCTTGACGAGGTCGGTCAGTTCCGCGAGCTCCGCGTCGTCCAGGTCCGTCAGCGGCGGGCGCACCGCGCCGGCGGGGCGTCCCGCGGCCGTCATCCCGGCCTTGACGATCGAGACGGCGTACCCCGGGGCCCGGTCGCGGATCTCGATGTACGGCAGCACGAAGTCTCGCAGGCCCTCGGTGACCGCGTCGCGGTCGCGGGCGCGCACGGCCCGGTAGAAGGCGCTCGCCCACTCCGGCGCGAAGTTGAAGATGGCCGAGGAGTAGGTGGAGGCGCCGAGCTCGAGGTAGGGCAGCGCGTACGTCTCGGCGGTCGGCAGGCCGCCGACGCGCACGAGGCGGTCGCCGTGGACGACGTTGATCCGCGCCATGAGGTCGATGTCGCAGATCCCGTCCTTGAACCCGACGAAGTTGTCGAACTCCTCCACCAGGCGGTCGACGGTGCCGGCGGAGAACCTCGCGTTGGCGCGGTGGTAGACGACGACGCCCAGGGACGTGGCGCGGCAGACGGCGGCGACGTGCCGGTACAGGCCCTCCTGGCCGACCTCGTTGAGGTACGGCGGCAGCAGGAAGACGCCGTCGGCGCCGGCGGCCTCGACGGCGCGGGCCATCTCGACGGCCGTGGAGGTGCCGTAGCCGGCCGGGCCCACGACGGGCAGCGAGTCGCCGGTCTCGGCGACGGTGGCGCGCACGACGCGCTCGACCTCGGCCTGGGTCAGCGCGGGGAACTCGCCCGTGCCGCCGGCGGCGAACAGCCCGGCCGCGCCGAACCCGTCCAGGTGGGCGACGTGGGCGCGGTAGGCGTCCTCGTCGAAGGACAGGTCGGGGCGGGTGTGCGTGACGGGGAAGGACAGCAGGCCGGAGGCGAGGGCATCGCGCAGGTCGGCCGGGGCGTAGTGGGTCATGGCGACGGCTCCCGGGTCGGGTGAGGCGGCGGCGCCTCGGCTGGTGCGGCCGACGGTAGCAGACCACTGCCACACAGCGGAACAGCGTCCACGAGTGTGGACAGGAAGGTCACCAGCGGGCGGTGTTCGGGGTGAACCCCGGCTCCACGGTCCGCATGTACCCCGTGTCGTCGCGCCGGCGCAGCCCGCACGCCCGCCACGTCTCGTGCAGCCGCCCCAGGGCGTCGCGGTCCAGCTCCACGCCCAGGCCGGGGGAGGTGGGCACCGCCACGACGCCGTCGGCGAACCCCAGCGCCCCCGGCACCACGACGTCGTCCTCGGGCCGCTTCCACGGCCAGTGCGTGTCGCAGGCGTAGTCCAGGTTCGGCGTCGCCGCCGCCAGGTGGGTCATCGCCGCCAGGCTGATCCCCAGGTGCGAGTTGGAGTGCATGGACAGGCCCATCCCGAAGACCTCGCACACGCGCGCCAGGTCCTGCGAGCGGCGCAGCCCGCCCCAGAAGTGGTGGTCGGACAGCACGACCTGCACGGCGTCGGCGGCCACCGCCGGGCGCAGGTGCTCGAAGGCGACCACGCACATGTTCGTCGCCAGCGGCACGTCCACCCGCCGGGCGACCTCGGCCATCCCGGCGATGGAGGGGGTGGGGTCCTCCAGGTACTCCACGACCCCGGCCAGCGCCTGCGCGACGCGCACGGACGTGTCCGGGGTCCACGCCCCGTTGGGGTCCAGCCGCAGCGGCAGGTCGGGGAACGCCTCGCGCAGCGCCAGGACGGCCTCGACCTCCCGCTCCGGCGGGAGCACGCCGCCCTTGAGCTTGATGGCGCCGAAGCCGAACCCGTCGACGATCCGCCGGGCCTGCGCGACCAGGCCCTCCGGGTCCAGCGCCGCGCCCCACTCGTCCTCCGGCTGCCCGGGGTGGCCGGCCCACTTGTAGAACAGGTAGGCGCTGTAGGGCACCGCGTCGCGCACCGCGCCGCCGAGCAGGTCGCTGACCGGGCGCCCCAGCAGCCGGCCCCGCGCGTCCAGGGCGGCCACCTCGAAGGGTGAGACCACGCGCGCGAGCGTGCTGGAGGTGGTCACCTGCCCGCCCATGCCGTGCCCGCCCGCGCCGGAGTCGCCCGCCAGCGAGGCGGCGACGGCGCGCTCGAGGCCGTGCAGGTCGAAGACGTCGGTGCCGACGACGGCGTCCGCCGCGCGGCGCACGCGCTCCAGGTGACCCTCGTCGCCGTACGTCTCGCCCAGGCCGGTGACGGCCTCGCCGCCGTGCTCGTCCTCGGTGCGCACCTCGACGACCGTGCGCAGCGCGTACGGCTCGTGCACGCCGACGTTGTTCAGCAGCGGCAGGTCGCGGAAGGCGACGGGGGTGACGGTGACGCCGGTGATCCTCGTGCCGGCGGAGCGCGCGGCCCGGCGGTGGCGGGCGGCGGGAGCGGTGTGGTCGGTCGCCGTCATGGCGTCCTCCTCGTCGGCGGGAGCGGCGACGGCATCGTGCCACACGTCCACGCAGGTGGACGACGCCCAGCCCGCGGGCGACGAGGAGCCCCGCGTCAGCGGACCGTGCGCAGCGCCTCCACCAGCTCGACCTCCACGCGCGCGGCGTCGGTGTGCGGCACCTGGCAGGTGCCCGCCGCCAGGTGCCCGCCGCCGCCGTGCGACAGGCACACCGCGCCCACGTCCACCGGCGAGCTGCGGTCCACGATCGACTTGCCCACCGCGAACACCGTGTTCTGCTTCCCGCGGCCCCACATCACGTGCACCGACACCCGCGCCTGCGGGAACAGCGCGTACACCAGGAACCGGTTGCCGGCGTGGATGACCTCCTCCTCGCGCAGGTCCACCACCGCCACGTCCCCGTGCAGCGTCGTCACCCGCTCCAGCTGCGCGCGGAACAGCTCCGCCTGCGCCCGGTACAGCTCCACCCGCTCGGCCACGTCCGGCAGCGCCAGGATCTCCTCGACGTCCTGGTACTCCGCGCACGCCTCGATCAGCTGCATCATCAGCTGGTAGTTGGAGATGCGGAAGTCGCGGAACCGGCCCAGGCCCGTGCGGCTGTCCATGAGGAAGTTCAGCAGCGTCCAGCCCTCCGGCTCCAGGACCTCCGAGACGTCGTAGGCCGCCGAGTCCGCCTGGTCGACCGCCCGCATCAGCTCCTCGGACACCTTGGGGAACCGCGCCGACCCGCCGAAGTGGTCGAACACCACGCGCGCCGCCGACGGCGCGTCCGGGTCGATGACGTGGTTCGTCACGTCGCCCGCGCCCCGCGCGCGCAGCGTCTCGGAGTGGTGGTGGTCGAAGACCAGGTGAGCGCGCGGGTCGTACGGCAGGTTCGTCAGCACGTCCCGCTCGGTGATCTCCACGACGCCGTCCTGCACGTCCTTGGGGTGCACGAAGGTGATCTCGTCCACCAGGTCCAGCTGGCGCAGGAGCACCGCGCACACCAGGCCGTCGAAGTCGCTGCGGGTGACGAGGCGGTACGGCACGGGGGCGCTCCCAGGACGAGGACGGGCGGTGCGGGACGGGCGGTCCCGTGCTCATCGGCACCCGCGCGGCGCCCCTTGAGCCGTCCCCGCCGCGCCCCGGTGGCAGGCTGGCCCGCGTGCAGGCGCCCGCCCCGCTGGTGCAGCCGACGGCGTGGCTGCCCTCCAGCGCGCCCCTTGCCGCCCACCTGGCGGCCGCGGTCGACTGGGTCGACGAGCAGTGCTTCGCCCGTGGGGTCCACGGCGTCCTCGTCGTCCCCGCCCGGGGGGACGAGCGCGCCCACCCCGAGCTGCTCGCCTTCGCCCGCGACCACGCCGTCACCACCCGCCGCGCCCGCCGCCCGCCCACCGGGCTCGCCGGGCTGACCGGGGACGCCGGGCACCGGCCCGTCCTCGTGCACGACCCCGGCCCGGACGACCTCGCCTTCGCCCTCGCGCTGGCCGCGGGCGCCCCCGTCTGCCTGCTCGACGTCGCGCCCCTGCCCCCGGGCGCTCCCGCCGGCTGGCGGCGCGGGTGGGCGCTCGCCGTCGGCGCGCGCGACCTCAGCCGCCCGCTGGGCCGCGCCCGCGCCCTGCTCGACCCGCGGGTGCGCGACGTCGTGACCGCCGCGCTGGTGGTGGGTGCGCACGGCTTCGTGCCCGCCCACGAGCGGCACCGGGTGCAGCCGCTCCTGCGCGAGTTCGCCGACCTGTGCGCCCCCGGCGGTCCCGCCCCCGCCCCGGCGGGCACGTCGGCGGCCGGGCTCCTCCTGGGGGCGGCGCTGGCCGCCGGCCTGGACGCGGCCGCCGCCCGCCGCCTGGCCCGCTGGCTGCCCGGGCGCTGAGCGTTTTCCGGCCCGCGCGGCCGCCCCGCCTGCCACGATCCCGCCCACGGCGCGGGCGGACCTCGGGAGGCGGACGTGACGGGTGCGCGGTGGCAGCGGCTGGACCGGGCGGCGGCCGGGTTCGTGGAGGACTTCACCGGTCCCCGGCTCGACCCCGGGCGGTGGGTGGAGCACTACCTGCCGCACTGGACGACGCCCGAGCGCTCCCGCGCCCGCTACGACCTCCTCGCGGACGGGCCCGCCGGGCCCGGCGGGCTGCGCCTGCGCGTGGACGCCGACCAGCCCGGCTGGCGGCCCGAGGACGCCCCGCTGCGGGTCTCCAGCCTGCAGACCGCCCTGTTCAGCGGACCGGCGGGCTCGACCCGGGGCACCCACCGCCACCGCCCCGACGGCCTGGTGGTCCGCACGCCCACCCCGCTGCGGCTGCTGTGGGCCCCGCGCGCCGGGCAGGTCGACGTCACCGTCACCGCCGGCCGCGACGACGGCTGCACCCTGGCCGTCTGGCTCGTGGGGACCGAGCACCTCGACGAGCGCGACAGCGGCGAGGTCTGCCTGTTCGAGATCGACGGCGAGGCCGTGGCGGACTCCGCCACGACGGCCCGCACGGGCGTCAAGGCCCACCACGACCCGCGCCTGGTCACCGACGTGCGGGAGGTCGTCGTCCCGGTCGGGGCGGGGACGGCGCACACCTGGTCCGCGCGCTGGGACGGCGGCGGCGTCGTCGTGGCCTGCGAGGACGAGGTCGTCCTCACCTCGCCGCAGGTCCTGCGCTACCCCCTGCAGCTCGTGGTCAGCCTGTTCGCCGTCCGCCCCGGCGCCCGGGGCAGCGCCCTCGTCCACGAGGTCGTGGCGACGTGAGCGCCCCGCTGACCGGTCCCGGTCTCAGCGCACGCTGCGCGCCAGGCGGTGCAGCAGGTCGGGAGCGTCGTCGCGCGGCAGGACGACCTCGACGAACAGCGCCCGCGACGGCTCGGCGCGCCGCTCGGCCAGCACGGCCACCAGCTCGCCGACGGTCGTGACGCGGCGCACGAGGGTGCCCGGCGCGCCCAGCGCCGCGGGCAGCGCGGTCCAGTCCCACGCCACGACGTCCTGGTAGACGGCCTCGGGGCTGCGGATGGCCCGCTCGACGGTGTAGCCGTCGTTGTTGAGGACCAGCACCGTCGGCGCGGCGGCCGCCAGGCCCGGCTGCAGCAGCCGGCCCAGCTCCTGCACCGTCAGCTGCGCCGACCCGTCGCCGATGACGAGGACCGTCTCGCGGCCGGGGTCGGCCAGCAGCGCCCCCAGCGTGGCGGGCAGCGTGTACCCGATGGAGGACCACACGGGCTGGCCCAGCAGGTCGCAGCCGTCGGGCAGGGTCATCTCCACCGCCCCGTAGAAGGAGGTGCCCGCCTCGGCGACGAGGAGGGTGCCCGGTCGCAGCCAGCGCTGCAGCACCGGCCAGAACGCCGCGTGGGTCAGCGCGTCCGCGTCCGCGGCCACGGGGGCCGGGGCGGGCCGCGGCTCCTGGCGCGGCAGCGGCGCCGGCGCGGGGGAGCGCTCCAGCAGCGCCTCGTGCAGCAGGCGCAGGGAGTCGTCCAGGTAGACGCCCCAGAAGACGTCGCCGGCCACCCGGGCGTGGTCCAGCTGCAGGTCGACGGCCGCGTCCGGGTCGAAGCCGTGGGTGAAGGAGCCGGTGAGGAAGTCGGTCATGACGGCGCCGGCCAGCACGAGCGGGGAGGCGGTGTCGACGCGGCGGCGGGTCTCCTCGGAGGTGGTGAACCGGCCCGCGTACACGCCGAGGTTCGCCGGGTGCGACTCGTCCAGCAGCGCCTTGGACGCCGACTGGGTGGCCACCCGCACCCCGTCGCAGGCCGCGACCGCGCGCATCCGCTCCTCCAGGTGGCGCCGGTGCAGGCGCGGTCCGGCCAGCACGGTGACCTCGGGGGCGCCGGCCAGGTGGGCGCGCAGCGCGGCGGCCAGCTCGGCGGTGCTGCCGGAGTCGCTGCGCAGCACCCGCAGTGGCCGGGCCAGCGGGGCGGCCGAGACCCGGGCCACGGCCACGTCAGCGGGCACGCCGAGGTAGACGGGCTTGGAGGTGCCGACGGCCGTCAGCAGCGCCCGGTCGACCGCGGCGGCCGCGCCCTGGGCGCGCAGCACGGTCGCCGAGGCCGTCACCTCCGCGGCCACCCGCACGAAGTGGTCGAAGTCGCCGTCGGCGAGGGAGTGGTGCAGCAGCGCGCCGGCGGCCTGCGCGCCGGTGGCCGGCATGCCGACGACCGAGACGACCGGCACGTCCTCGGCGCAGCTGCCGGCCAGGGCGTTGACCAGCGACAGCTCGCCCACGCCGAAGGTCGTCACGACGGCGGCCGGACCGCGCCGGATCCGCGCGTACCCGTCGGCGGCGTACCCGGCGTTCAGCTCGTTGGCCGAGCCGATCCAGCGCAGCGCCGGCTCCCCGTCCCCGGTGGTGGGCGCCAGCAGCTCGTCGAGCAGCGCGAGGTTGAAGTCGCCGGGCAGCCCGAACAGGTGCCGCACGCCCAGCTGCCGCAGGCGGTGCGCCAGGTAGGCGCCCACCGTCACCGTGCCGGCGGGCGCGCCCGTCCCGGCCGTCGCCGTCGCCGTCGTGCTGGTGCTGTCGCCCGCGGTGGTCGTCATGCCCGCGATGACAGCCACCGCGGGGCGCGGTGCGCAACAGCCGTCACCGCGACTGGTCAGATCGACCAGTCACGGCCGGCCCGGGCCCCTAGGGTGGTCGTCGTGACGGGTCTCGACGGCACCGACCGGCGCATCCTGCTGGCGCTGGACCGCGACCCGCGCGCCACGGTGCAGCGGCTCTCGCTCGACCTGGGCCTGGCCCGGGGCACGGTCCACGCGCGGCTGGAGCGGCTGGCCCGCGAGGGCGTCCTGCGGCCGCACTCGGTGCGGGTACCGCCCGAGCGGGTCGGGCTGCCGATGCGGGCGGTCGTCACGGCCGAGGTGGACCAGGCGGAGTTCGCGCAGATGATCGCCGACGTGGCGCTCATCCCCGAGGTCGTGGAGTGCCTGGGCATCTCCGGCGACGACGACCTGCTCATCCAGGTCGCCGCCCGCGACGCCGACCACGTCTACGAGGTCACCCAGCGCATCACGGCGTGCCGCGGCATCCGGCGCACGTCCACCTCGATCGTGCTGCGCGAGCTCCTGGCGCACCGGATGGACCACCTCCTGCGGGGCTGAGCCCCTCCTCGTCCACAGGGCCGTCCACAGGACGGCACGGTCCACAGGCCGTCCACCGGCCGCGCACACCACCGCCCACAGCGCCGTCCACAGCCCCGGTCCGCCGGGTGCCCGCCGACGGGTCGCGCGGGGCCGCGACACGCCGAGCGACGCGCGACACGCCGTCTCCTCGTCGTGTCCCAACCGTGACTCTTGGTAGTGGAGCGCCTCCCGGGGGTCACCCGACGGGCCCCTGACCTGCGGGAACGCGGACGTCGCGAACCGTCCACAGCCTCGTCCCCAGGAGGTGCGAATGACATCGGTGTGACACACCATCTTGTGGTGAGTGGACATGTCGGCCCCCAGGGGTAGTGTCGAAGCACACCCAGCAGGACGGGTCGCGACAGCGTCACCGCGAGGGCCCCGAGGGAAGGACCACCCCATGAGCATCACCGTCTACAGCACCCCGTCCTGCGTGCAGTGCCGCATGACCTACCGTGCGCTGGACTCCAAGGGGCTCCCCTACGAGGTCGTCGACGTCACCGCCGACGAGCGCGCCCACGAGCTGGTCACGTCCCTCGGGTACGTGCAGGCGCCGGTCGTCGTGGCCGGCGAGGACCACTGGTCGGGCTTCCGCCCCGACCGCATCGACGGCCTGGCCGACCGCCTCACGGCCGTCCCGGCGTGACCGGGCCGGAGATCGTCTACTTCTCGAGCGTCTCCGGCAACACCCACCGGTTCGTCGGCAAGCTCGACGTCCCCGCGCGCCGCCTCCCGCTGCGCGCCGGCGACGAGCCGCTGGCGGTCACCGCCCCCTACGTCCTGGTCCTGCCCACCTACGGCGGCGGGGGAGGTGCGGGAGCGGTCCCCAAGCAGGTCATCCGCTTCCTCAACGACCCCGCCAACCGCGCCCTCATCCGGGGCGTGGTCGGGGCGGGCAACACCAACTTCGGGGAGCACTACGCCGTGGCCGGCGACATCGTCGCCGCCAAGTGCCGCGTGCCCCTCCTCCACCGCTTCGAGCTCTTCGGCACCCCGGACGACGTGCGTCGGGTGCGCGACGGATTGGACACGCTGTGACCCTCACCTCCGACGCCCCCTCCACGCCGGGCGCCGTCCCCGCCCAGGCCGCCCCCGCGCCGGGCTACCACACGCTCAACGCGCTGCTGAACCTCTGGGACGCCGAGGGGCGCATCCAGTTCGAGGCCGACCGCGAGGCCGCGCGCCAGTACTTCCTGCAGCACGTGAACCCGCGCACGGTGCGCTTCGAGGACCTGCGCGCCCGCCTGGACCACATGGTCGCCGAGGGCTACTACGAGCGCGAGGTCCTGGACCGCTACCGCTACGAGTTCGTCCGCGACGTCACCGACCGCGCGCACGCGGCGCGCTTCCGCTTCCAGACCTTCCTGGGCGCCTTCAAGTTCTACACGAGCTACGCGCTGAAGACCTTCGACGGCACGCAGTACCTGGAGAACTTCGAGGACCGCGCCGTCATGACGGCCCTCACCCTCGCCGACGGCGACGAGGCGCTGGCCACGGCCATCGTCGACGAGGTCATGGCCGGGCGCTTCCAGCCCGCCACGCCGACCTTCCTCAACGCCGGCAAGGCCTCGCGCGGGGAGCTCGTCTCCTGCTTCCTGCTGCGCATCGAGGACGACATGGAGTCCATCGGCCGCAGCATCAACTCCGCGCTGCAGCTGTCCAAGCGCGGTGGCGGCGTCGCGCTGCTGCTGAGCAACATCCGCGAGTACGGCGCGCCCATCAAGCGCATCCAGAACCAGTCCTCCGGCGTCATCCCCGTGATGAAGCTGCTGGAGGACTCCTTCTCCTACGCCAACCAGCTCGGGGCCCGCCAGGGCGCCGGCGCGGTGTACCTGTCGGCGCACCACCCGGACATCCTGCGCTTCCTGGACACCAAGCGCGAGAACGCCGACGAGAAGATCCGCATCAAGACCCTGAGCCTGGGCGTCGTGGTGCCGGACATCACCTTCGAGCTCGCCAAGAACAACGAGCCGATGCACCTGTTCTCGCCCTACGACGTCGAGCGCGTCTACGGCGTCCCGTTCGGCGACCTGTCGGTGACGGAGAAGTACCGCGAGATGGTCGCCGACGACCGCATCCGCAAGACGACGATCGACGCGCGCGAGTTCTTCCAGACGCTGGCCGAGCTGCAGTTCGAGTCGGGCTACCCGTACATCGTGTTCGAGGACACGGTGAACCGGGCCAACCCGGTCGAGGGCCGCATCAACATGTCGAACCTGTGCTCGGAGATCCTGCAGGTCAACACGCCGAGCAGGCTGGGCGAGGACCTCGGCTACGAGGTCGTCGGCAAGGACATCTCCTGCAACCTCGGCTCGCTCAACATCGCGCTGACGATGGACGGCGGGGACCTGGGCCGCAGCGTCGAGACCGCCGTGCGCGCCCTGACGGCCGTCTCGGTCGCCAGCGACATCCGCTCCGTGCCCTCGATCGCCAACGGCAACGCCCGCTCGCACGCCATCGGCCTGGGGCAGATGAACCTGCACGGCTACCTGGCGCGCGAGCACGTGCGCTACGGCAGCCCCGAGGCCGTGGACTTCACCGGCGCCTACTTCGCCGCGGTGCTGTTCCACGCGCTGCGCGCCTCCAACCTCATCGCCACCGAGCGCGGGCAGGTCTTCGAGGGCTTCGAGCGCTCCGCCTACGCCGACGGCTCCTTCTTCGACAAGTACACCGAGCGCTCCTGGGCGCCGGCCACCGAGCGGGCCGCCGAGCTGTTCGCCCGCGCCGGGATCGACCTGCCGACCCAGCAGGACTGGCGCGAGCTGAAGGCCGCCGTCGCCGAGCACGGGCTGTTCAACCAGAACCTGCAGGCCGTCCCGCCCACCGGCTCGATCAGCTACATCAACAACTCGACGTCGTCGATCCACCCGATCGCGTCGAAGATCGAGATCCGCAAGGAGGGCAAGCTCGGCCGCGTGTACTACCCGGCGCCGTTCATGACGAACGAGAACCTGGAGTACTACGAGGACGCGTACGAGATCGGCCCCGAGAAGATCATCGACACGTACGCGGCGGCCACGGAGCACGTCGACCAGGGCCTGTCCCTGACGCTGTTCTTCAAGGACACCGCGACCACGCGCGACATCAACCGCGCGCAGATCTACGCCTGGCGCAAGGGCATCAAGACGATCTACTACATCCGCATCCGGCAGATGGCGCTCGAGGGCACCGAGGTCCAGGGCTGCGTCAGCTGCATGCTGTGACGACGGGCCCCGCCCGCCACCCCTAGACGCACCGCACCGCCGGCACCCGCGAGAACCCGGCGGTGCGGTGCGCACCACCGGCACCAGCCGGCCCCACCAGCAGCCCGTCCGGGCGGTCGACACGACGACGGAGAAGGAACCGTGGACAAGCTCAAGCTCATCGACCGCGTGAACGCGATCAACTGGAACCGGGTCCCGGACGAGAAGGACCTGGAGGTCTGGAACCGGCTGACCTCCAACTTCTGGCTGCCGGAGAAGGTGCCGCTGTCCAACGACGTGCAGTCGTGGGCGCGCCTGACCCCCACCGAGCGCACCCTGACGATGCGAGTCTTCACCGGCCTGACCCTGCTGGACACCATCCAGGGCACCGTCGGCGCCGTCTCGCTCATCCCCGACGCGATCACGCCGCACGAGGAGGCCGTCTACACGAACATCGCGTTCATGGAGTCGGTGCACGCGCGCAGCTACTCCTCGATCTTCTCCACGCTGGCCTCCACGCAGGAGATCGACGAGGCCTTCACCTGGTCGGAGGAGAACGAGGCGCTGCAGCGCAAGGCGTCGATCGTGCTGGAGTACTACCACGGCGACGACCCGCTCAAGCGCAAGGTGGCCTCCACCCTGCTGGAGAGCTTCCTGTTCTACTCCGGCTTCTTCCTGCCGATGCACTTCTCCTCGCGCGCGCAGCTGACGAACACCGCCGACCTGATCCGGCTGATCATCCGCGACGAGGCCGTGCACGGGTACTACATCGGCTACAAGTACCAGCGCGGGCTGGAGCGCGTCGACGAGGCCAAGCGGCAGGAGATGAAGGACTACACCTTCGACCTGCTCTTCGAGCTGTACGACAACGAGTGCAAGTACACGGCCGACCTGTACGACAACGTCGGCCTCACCGAGGACGTCAAGACGTTCCTGCACTACAACGCCAACAAGGCGCTGATGAACCTCGGCTACGAGGGCATGTTCCCCGCCGACGCCACCAGGGTGGACGCGGCGATCCTGTCGGCGCTGTCGCCCAACGCCGACGAGAACCACGACTTCTTCTCCGGCTCCGGCTCCAGCTACGTCATCGGCAAGGCCGTGGCCACCGAGGACGAGGACTGGGAGTTCTGAGCTGAGCCCGCCGGCCGCGCGGGGACCCCGGCGGGGTCCTCACGCGGCCGGCTGCTCGTCCACCACGAGGGTCTCCGCGCTGCGGGTGCGCGCCGTCTTGGCCCACGTGCGCTGACCGCGCGCCACCCGCAGCACCGCCCACCAGCCGGCGACGTACCACAGCCACGCGTACAGGACGTACAGGTGGGCGTAGGCCATCGCCGTGCGCAGCGGCACGGGGGTGCGGGTCCAGTACACGTAGCCCAGCACGGGCGCCAGGGCGAAGGTGATGGCGTAGAAGCCGAGCAGCACCAGCGGCTCGGTGGCCAGGAACGCCACGAGCGGGTGCCCGGTGTCCAGCAGCGACAGCACCACCCAGCCGAGCAGCAGCGGCGGCAGGACGCTCGTGAGCAGGATGACGAACGGCGCCGTCAGGTGGTGCAGCAGGTCCAGGCTCGTGCGCACCCCCAGGGGCGAGCGGACGACCAGCGGCACCCGCCGCAGGCACTGCAGGTGGCCCTGGAACCACCGCGAGCGCTGGCGCACCAGGCGGCGCGGGGACAGCACCGCCTGCTGGGCCACGTACGTGCCGGGGCAGAAGTCGTTGCGCCAGCCGAGCGCCAGCAGGCGCAGGCCGAGGTCCAGGTCCTCGGTCAGGCACGGCGTCCACGGCGCCCGGCCGAGGTCCTGCAGCGCGCTCAGGCGGGTGAACTGCCCGTTGCCGCCCAGTCCGACGCTGCCCACCCGGGTGCGGGCCCGCTGGTAGACCTCGGTGAACGCCACGAACTCCAGGTCCTGCATGCGCGCCAGCAGGGACTCCTCGACGTTGTACATGCGCACCCCGACCTGCGCCCCGCCGCAGCGGGGGTCGGCGAAGCTGCGCGCGGCCTCCTCGAACATCCCCGGCGCGGGCCGGCCGTCGGCGTCGAGGACGACCACGACGACGTCGTGCGGGTCGCGGCCGGCGACGATGTCGGAGTCGCAGACGTGGCGGTAGGCGGCGTTGAGCGCCTCGCCCTTGCCCTGCCGCGCGTGCGGCGGCCGCCGGCGCAGCAGGTGCACGCGGGCGTCCTCGCGGGCGTGCGCGAGCACGAGGTCGGCGGTGGCGTCGGTGGACCCGTCGTCGACGACGAGGACGAGGACGTTGCCGGGCGCGGACGCCCGCAACCGCGCGAGGCTGCGGTCGATCACCACGCCCTCGTCCAGGCAGGGCACGAGGACCACGAACACCAGCTCGCGCGGCGCCTCGGCCGTGCGGGCGCGGGTGGTGCGCGAGAGGGCGAACATCACGCCGCTGTGCCCCAGGAACAGGACGATCGTCAGCGTGATGGGCAGCAGGGGGCTCACCGGGCGGCCTGGAACCCGCCCACGAGGGCCGGGCCGGCCACGACGGTCGGCGGGGCGGCCGGGAGGGTCGAGGCGGTGCGCAGCGGGACCGGCACGGGGGCGGCGTGCCGGCGCGCCAGGTCCGCGGCCAGCCGCCGCACGACGCGCTCGGAGGCCAGCCCGTCGCCGAACGGGTTGTCCGCGGCGGCCATCCGCGCGTGCGCCCCCGGGTCGTCCAGCAGGTCCAGGGCGCGCTGCAGCACCACCTCCGGGTCGGTGCCGACGAGCGCGGCGGTACCGGCGCGCACCCCCTCGGCCCGCTCGGTGGTGCGCCGCAGCACGAGCACGGGCACGTCCAGGGACGGGGCCTCCTCCTGCACGCCGCCGGAGTCGGTGAGGACGAGGTCGGCCTGCGCGAGGGTGGCGGTGAAGTCCAGGTAGTCCAGCGGCTCGGTGACCACCACGCCCGGGTGCCCGGACAGCACCGGCAGCAGCGACTCGCGCACGGCCGGGCTGGGGTGGACGGGCAGGACGACCTCCACGTCGCGCAGCTCGACCAGCCGCACCACCGCGCGCGCCAGGCCCGTCATGACCTCCCCCTGGTTCTCCCGCCGGTGCAGGGTCAGCAGGACGCGCCGGGGCCCGGACGCCCCCGCCGGGCGGGGGGTGAACGCGGAGGTGCCCAGGCCGTGCCGCACGACCCACAGCAGGTTGTCCACGACGGTGTTGCCGGTGACCTCGACGTCCTGCTCGCGCACCCCCTCGCGCAGCAGGTTCACCCCGGCGGGCAGGGTCGGCGCGAAGTGCCAGGTGCTGAGGTGGGTGATGACGCGGCGGTTGACCTCCTCGGGGAAGGGGTCGCCGCGCGAGCCGGAGCGCAGGCCCGCCTCCACGTGCGCGACGGGGACGTCGGCGTAGAAACCGCACAGCGCCCCGCACAGCGCGGTCGTGGTGTCGCCCTGGACGACGACCGCGTCGAAGGCGCCGTCGCGCAGGACGTCGCCGAGCCCCTCGCACAGGCGCGCGGTCAGCGAGCTCAGCGGCTGGCGCGGGCGCATCACGTCCAGCGCGACGTCGGCCTCGACGCCGAGCTGCGGCAGGACGCCGGCGACCAGCTCGCGGTGCTGGCCGGTGGTGACGACCACCGGTTCCAGGTCCGGTGAGCCGCGCATGGCGCGGACGACGGGCGCCAGCTTCACCGCCTCCGGGCGGGTGCCGAGGACGACGGCGGTGCGGAACCGCCGGGACGGTGCGCTGGGAGGGACGTTCCGGCTCATGACGACCTCCGGGTTCGGGTGGGTCCTGACGGTGAGTCCTGTCGGTGGGGTGCCGGCGGGGCGCGGTCGGTGGCGGGCGGGTGCTGCGGCGGGCGGGCGGGCGCGGCTCAGCCGCGGTGGTCGCCCGGGTGCACCGCCGGGTGCACCGCCGGGTGCGCGGCCGGACGGGGGCGCGGCCGCGCGGGCAGCGCGGGCAGCGCCTCGGTGCGCAGGTCCAGCGAGCGGCCGGCCCGGTGCGCGCTGCCCGGCGGTCCCAGCGGGCTGCGCGGGCTGCGCGAGCTGCGCGGACCTGGTGCGGCGGCGCCGCGCGCGACGGTGCGCAGGCCCAGGAGCACGGGGTCGAGGACGGGGTGGCGGGAGGGCACCTCGTGGCGCCCGTGGAACCGCGGACGCGGTGCGACCGCCCCTGCTCCCGCGCCGGCCCCGTCGACGGCGACGGGGAACGGGCCGGCGGCCCGGGAGCGGACGCGCTCCGCGCGGCGCCGGGCGGTCTTCACCCCCACGGTCAGGAGGGCCAGCGCACCGGCCAGCGCGAGGTAGAGGGCGAAGGCGACGCCCACGGCCGGCAGCAGGTGGTCGGCCACGACGTCGGCGTGGTGGGTCGTCCCGGTCGCGGCGAGCGACCAGGTCTCAGCGTTCGTGGACACCGGTGTCCTCCCGCGCTCAGTACGGGTGCCGTGGTTTCGACGGGGGCACTGTGGCGCAACGGCGCGTGCTCGGGGAGGGGTTTCGGGGAACTTCTTCGTGACCCTGCGTCGTCCGTCATCAGTCGTCTACCGAACGTGTCCGCCTGCTCGTGCGAACTCCCGCGACGCTCCGGTCGCGGCGCACCCCGGTGCACCGCGGGTACGCGCTTTCCCGTGTCGATCACCCGTCGGGGTGGTTCTCCGGTGGTTCCGCGACAGGCAGTTCCATCTCGTCACGCAACGTCGATCTTCTGGGAAGGACCTCGGAACTCCTGGTAGGGCACCGCCCGGTCGTGCTATCCCTGTGCCCTCGCCGCGGGAAACCGGTGAGACGCGTCCCCGCTGCTCGTCGAGCATCACGCTCCGTGGTCGAAGGTGATCGCAGAGCGTCACCGGTACCGGTCGTGAAACCCCTCTCCGCACCGACCGCAGGAGGTCCCGTGCACCCCGACGACAGTTCCCCGACCGACCGCCGCGCCACGGCCGGCCTCTCCCGGCGCACCGCGCTGCGCAGCGTCGCGCTGGCCGCCGCGCTGGCCGGCGCGGCCGGGAGCGGCGGCACCGCCGCCGCCGCACCCCCCGGCCGCCGCCCCGGCCGCCGCGCGCGCCTGCGCGGCGTGGAGCGCCAGCGGCAGCTGGTCTCCCCGCCGCGGCCGCCGCGCCTGCGCCCCGAACCCCGCGGCGCCGCCCCGGCGGCCGTGACCCTCTCGGCCGGGACGGCCACGCTGCTCGCGGCCCCGGCACCCGTGAGCGGCACCGGGCTCAGCACCGCCGCCAGGACCCTCGTCCTCTACGACAGCACGGGGGCCTGGGGCTGGCTGGGGGAGCTGTACGCGCAGCAGACGGCGAACCTCGCCTCCCGGTTCGGCTCGTGGACGGCGATGCCCGTCGTCTCCTACACGGCCGGGACGCTGTCGGGCTACACGGCCGTCGTCTACGTCGGGTCCACCTACGACGAGCCGCTGCCGGCCGCGTTCCTCGCCGACGTCCTGGCCACCACCAAGCCGGTGGTGTGGATGTACGGCAACATCTGGCAGCTGACCGCCGCCGACCCGGCGTTCGCCACCCGCACCGGCTGGACGTGGACGCAGTACGACGTCGCGTCCGTGGCCGCGGTGACCTACAAGGGGCAGCAGCTGCGCCGCGACCCGCAGAACCAGGGCGGCATCATGGGGGTGAGCGTCAGCGACCCCGCGAAGGCGACGGTCCTGGCGACGGCGACGCGCGCCGACGGCTCCACGATCCCGTGGGCCACGCGCTCCGGGAACCTCACCTACCTGGGCGAGGTGCCCTTCTCCTACGTCGACCACGGCGACCGGTACCTGGCGTTCTGCGACCTGCTGTTCGACGCGCTGGCACCCTCGACCCCGACGCGCCGGCGGGCGCTGGTGCGCATCGAGGACGTCGGTCCCGACGCCGACCCGGCGGAGCTGCGCGCCGTGGCGGACTACCTGTCCTCCCAGCGGGTCCCCTTCAGCGTCGCCCTCTACACCCGCTACGTCGACCCCCGCGGCACCTACAGCGGCGGTGTCGCGCAGGACTACCCGCTCACGTCCCGGCCGCAGGTCGTCAGCGCCCTGAAGTACATGCAGTCCAAGGGCGGCACGCTGCTCGTCCACGGGTACACGCACCAGTTCGGGACGCTGAACAACCCGTACGACGGCGTGAGCGCCAACGACTTCGAGTTCTTCGCCGCGCACGTCGACGCGAACGACAGCGTGATCTACGACGGTCCGGTGCCGGGGGACTCCACGGCGTGGGCGACCGGGCGGATCACCTCGGCGCTGCAGCAGTTCACGCAGGCCGGGCTCGGGAACCCGACCATCTTCGAGTTCCCGCACTACGCCGGCAGCGCCACCGACTACCGGGCCGTCGCCTCGCGCTTCGGCACCCGCTACGAGCGCGGCCTGTACTTCGGCGGGCTGTTCGGCGGCGCCGTCGACCACAAGCGCCTGAACGGGCAGTACTTCCCCTACGCCGTGCGCGACCTGTACGGGACGAAGGTCCTGCCCGAGTCCTGCGGCAACGTCGAGCCCGAGGCGTTCAACAACCACCCGGCCCGGTTCCCCGCCGACCTGGTGGCCACCGCGCGCGCCAACCTCGTGGTGCGGGACAACGTCGCGAGCTTCTTCTACCACCCGTACCTCGGCACGGCGTACCTGCGCGAGACGATCACCGGGTTCAAGGGCCTGGGCTACACGTTCGTGGCGCCCTCGGCGGTGTGACCCGCGCCCCCGCCCCGGGGACCGGACCTCAGAGGTTCCCGAGGCGGGGACGGGCGCGCCGCGCGACGGCTCCCGGGACCCGGCCGGCGAGCGCGGCCCAGACCGGCGAGGGCGGCAGGGCGTCGTCGAGGTAGTACCACCAGTACGTCCCGCCACCGGTCAGCGGGTGCGAGGCGGCGACGGCCGAGTACCAGCGCGCCGTCTCCACCTTCCCCGCCGCCGCGTCGCGCGAACCCCACCACCAGCGGGGTTCCAGGTCCGGCCCGCCGTAGCCCAGCTCGCCGACCAGCAGCCGCTGGTCGGGGTAGGCGCGGTGCAGGGTCCGCAGCACCCGGTCCACGGCGGGGCCCAGCGGGTGCTCCTCCGGGTAGACCGACAGGGCCAGGTCGTCCACGTCGGCCAGGTCCGCGGCCGGCAGGTGGTCCGCGGCCCACTGGAACAGCGAGTCCGCCGGGTCGTCCTCGCCCAGCTGCCAGTACAGCGTGAGGACCGTGCGGGCGGTGGAGTTCTCCTTCACGTACCGCGCCGCCCAGACGGCGCGCTCGGCGGCGTCCGGGACCACCCACCCGCCGTTGACCTCGTTGCCGACCTCCCACGCCTGCACGCCCGGCAGCGCGGCCACGTACTCGGCCACGCGCCGGCGCCAGCCCGCCGCGTCCACCGCGTCCGACTGCGTGGAGTCCAGGAACTGCCCCAGCACGTGGACGCCCGCGGCGCGCGCCGCGGCCACGTCGGCGCGGTACGAGGACGCCGGGCGGGCGGCGTCGAAGACGAGGCGCACCCACGGCTCGCGCGCGCCGTCGCCGGCGAGGTCGCGCACCCCGGCCAGGGCGTCGTGCCGGGAGGGGTCCTCGAACGTGACGGCCACCTGCCGCCCGGGCGCGGGCACCGCCGCCGGCCCGCCCAGCAGCTGCACCTGGGCGGCGACGGCCGCGTCGAACGCCCGCGCGGACAGCGCCCCCTCGCGGGCGGCGTCGGGAGCGGCCAGCGCCGCCGCCCGCAGCTCGCGGGCGCGCTGGTGCTCGCGCTCCACCGCGGTGGGGACCGGGCCCGGGCGGCGGGAGAGCTGGCCGTCGAGGTCGTCCAGGGCCTGCTGGGCGATGAGCGTCGTGAACTCGTAGCTGCCGGGGGCCGGCAGGTCCAGCAGGAGCGCCACGTACCCGGAGGCGGACGGCCACGCCGTCGCCAGCGTCACGTCGCCCGCGGGCCGCTCGACGGCGAACGACGTGCGGCCGGGTTCCACCGGCCACGCCGACACCACGGTCAGGTCGTCGCCGTCCAGGAGCAGGTCGTCCTCCCCGTCCTCGCCGGTCCCGGCCGACTGCAGGTCGCGGACGGCGGCGAGGTCGAGCAGGCGCCCGTCCGCGTCGTGCACGGAGAACTCCACGCGCCCGGCCGGGGCGGCCACCGCGTCCGGCCCCGACGGTCGCGGGTCCAGCGGTCGCGGGCGCGGGGCGCACGAGCACGCCAGGACGAGGACGAGGGCGGCCACGACCGCCCGCGAGGAGCGCTGCACGCGACCTCCCGGTGCTCGGACCCGGTGCGGGCGGTGCCCCCTGCGGCGCCGTCGTGCCCGCGAGCATGGCACGCCCGGCCCGGCGGCGCCGGGGTTCGCGCGCGCCCGGCGGCGAGCGGCCGGGAACGTCGAACCGGTTCCCGCGGGAGCGCGCCCGTGCCACGATGCCGCGGTGCCGCCCAGCCGAGCACCCGACCGCCTCGACCGCGGCCGCGCCCCCCGGGAGGACCCCCGGGAGGACGCGGACACCGGCCCGCTGCACGTCGTGCGGGCCGCCCCGCCGCGGCGCGCGGCGCGCCGGCGCACCCCCCTGCTGCTGTGCGCGGTGCTCGCGCTCGCCCTCGCGGCGGCCGCGGTGGTCTGGCGCACCGGGCCGCCCGGCTGGGGCGCCGACCCGGAGGTGTGGGTGGACGGTTCCGAGCACGGGGACTGGCTCGCGGTCTTCAACGGCGAGGGCAGCACCACGTTCGACGACGGCGCGCTGCGGCTCTCGCCCCGCCCGGCGGCGCGGCCGCAGGAGACCCACGCGGGGCTCGTGGTGTCGATGGCCCACTACGACGACGTCGACTGGACCGTCACCATGCACACGCTGGAGCAGACGCGGGTCGGTGCGCCGAACCCGTGGGAGGTCGGGTGGGTGCTGTGGGCCTACAGCGACCACGACCGCGCCTACTACTTCACCCTCAAGCCCAACGGCTGGGAGCTCGGCAAGCTCGACCCCCGGTTCGAGGGCGGCCAGCGGTTCCTGGCCACCGGCGGCGCCCCCGCCGAGGAGGGCGTTCCGCACCGCGTCCGGGTGCGCCAGCTCGCCGCGACCGTCGACGTGTGGGTCGACGGCCGCCACGTGGTGACGTACACCGACGCGGAGGACCCCTACCTGAGCGGTGCCGTGGGGATGTACTCCGAGGACGCCGTCGTGGAGTTCACCGGGATGCGCGCGCAGCCGGCCCGCCGCTGACGCCCGGCCGCGACACCTGCCGGGGGTTCAGGCGGTCAGGACGAGCGGGCCGTCCTCGGTGATCGCCACGGTGTGCTCGCTGTGCGCGGTCCGCGCGCCCGTGGCGCTGCGCAGCGTCCACCCGTCGGCGTCGGTGACCAGCTCGTCGGTGTCGGCCATGATCCACGGCTCGATCGCCAGCAGCAGGCCCGGCTGCAGCCGGTACCCGCGCCCGGGGCGCCCGGCGTTGGCCACGTGCGGGTCCTGGTGCATCGTCGAGCCGACGCCGTGCCCGCCGAACTGCGTGTTGACCGAGTAGCCCGCCCCCGTCAGCACCTCGCCGATCGCGTGCGAGAGGTCCCCGGTGCGGGCGCCCGGCACCGCGGCGGCGATCCCGGCCTCCAGCGCCCGCCGCGTCGTCTCGATCATCCGCACGTCCTCGGCGTCGGCGCGCTCGCCGACGGTGAAGCTGACGGCCGAGTCGGTGACGACGCCGTCCAGGGAGGCGGCGAAGTCCAGCGTCAGCAGGTCCCCGTCGGCCAGCGCGTAGTCGAACGGCTTGCCGTGCAGCACGGCGTCGTTGACCGAGGTGCAGATGTGGTGGCCGAACGGCCCGCGGCCGAAGGACGGCGCGTAGTCCACGTAGCAGGACACCGCGCCCGCGTCGGCGATCGCCTGCCGCACCCACCCGTCGATCTCCAGCAGGTTCGTCCCGACCCGCGCGCGCTCGCGCACGTCGCGCAGCACGCCGGCGACGAAGCGCCCGCTGGCCTGCGCCCGGCGCACCTCGGCGGGGGTGAGCAGCTCGATCACGTGGTGTCCTCCGGGGTCGACGGTGCGGCCCCGCGATGCTACGGCGCGCGCCGCGGCGGTCGCCCGCCCGTGCGCCCCGAGGCCGCGGCCTCCGCTCGACGCGGAGCCCGCGCCGGTGCAGAGTCCGGCGGGAGCGGCCGCCCGGGCCGCCGCGCGAGAGGACGACGACGTGCCCGAGCAGCCCCGCAAGACCGTCCTGTGCTTCGGCGACTCCCTCACCTGGGGGTGGCGGCCCGTCGAGCGCGGTGTGCCCAGCGAGCGGTACCCGCGCGAGCAGCGCTGGACCGGGGTGATGGCGCAGGCCCTGGGGGACGGGTACGTCGTCGTGGAGGAGGGCCTGAACGGCCGCACCACCACCGCGGACGACCCCATGGACGCCCGGCTGAACGGCTCGGCGTACCTGCCCGCGGCCCTGGCCAGCCACCTGCCGCTGGACCTGGTCGTCGTGATGCTGGGCACCAACGACACCAAGGCGACGTTCGGCCGCTCCCCGTTCGACATCGCCGTGGGCGCCGCGACCCTGCTGGGTCAGGTCACCGCGTCCGCGGGCGGGATCGGCACCGCCTACCCGGCCCCGCGGGCCCTGCTGGTGGCGCCGCCGCCGCTGGGGGAGGTCACCAGCCCGTGGTTCCGGGCCCTGTTCGACGGCGCGCGCGAGAAGACGCTGGCGCTGCCGCCGCTGTACGCCGCGGCCGCCGCGCACCACGGGGCGGAGTTCTTCGACGCGGGCACCGCGACGGCCACGACGGGCGTCGACGGCATCCACCTGGCACCGGCGGACAACGAGGCCCTCGGCACGGCGCTCGCCGCCCGCGTGCGGGAGGTCCTGGGTGGCTGAGCAGACGGGGGAGGGGCCGGGGGAGGAGACGGGCTGGACCTCCACCGGGCAGTTCCGCCGCTCGTGGCCGGTGCCGGACCCGCGCGGGACCGTGGTCGTCGTCCACGGCCTGCACGAGCACGGCGGCCGCTACGCCGGCGTGGCCGCCGCCCTGAACCGCGCCGGGTACGCCGTGCACGCCGTCGACCACCCCGGGCACGGGCGCTCGCCGGGGCGGCGCGGGGACCTGGGCCCGCTGGCGGCGGCCGTGGCCGGCGTGGAGGCGCTCGTCGCCCACGCGGTGGCCGCGCACCCGGGCGCCCCGGTCGTCGTCTACGGGCACAGCCTGGGCGGGCTCGTCGCGGCCACCCACCTGTCGGGCGCCCCGCACCCGGCCGTCGTCGCCGGGGTGCTGTCCGCGCCGGCGCTGTCGCTGGACGACGTGCCGCCGCTGCAGCGGCGCCTGGTGCGCCTGCTGGCGCGGGTGGCCCCCGGCGCGGGCGTGCGCGAGCTGGACGTGGACGCCGTCAGCCGCGACCCGGAGGTCGTGCGCGCCTACCGCGCGGACCCGCTGACGGTGCTGGGCAGGGTGCGGGCCCGCACGGCCGCGGAGACCGTCCGCGCCGTCGAGGCGCTGCCCGCGCGCCTGGCCACGACGACGCTGCCGCTGCTCCTGCTGCACGGCGACGCCGACCGGCTCGTCCCGCCCGCCGCGTCCGAGGTGGTGCGCCGCAGCGCCGCCTCCCGCGACGTCACCCTGCTGCGCTACCCGGGCCTGTTCCACGAGCCGCACCACGAGCCCGAGCGCGACCGGGTCCTCGCCGACGTCGTCGCGTGGCTGGACGCCCGCGTGCCCGGCCCGCCGCGCACCGCCTGAGACGGTCGCTCAGCCCGCGACGGCCTGCCGCCCGATCTCCCCGCCCGGCACGGGCCGGCCGGTGTGCCAGCCCTGCACGACGTCGCAGCCGAGCGCGCGCAGGACCTCCAGGGTCGCGCGGTCCTCCACGCCCTCGGCGACCACTCGCAGCTCCAGGGCCCGCGACAGGCCCGTGATGCCGCCGACGAGGGCGTGGGCGACGCGGCGCTCGGCGGGGTCCTCGGCGGTCAGACCCGCCACGAACGAGCGGTCCACCTTCACCTCGTGCACCGGCAGCCGCTGCAGGTACGACAGGCTGCTGTGCCCGGTGCCGAAGTCGTCCAGGGACAGCGTGACGCCGCTGTCGGCGAGGCGGCGCAGCACCTGCACGCTCTGGCGGGGGTCGCCCATGACGGCGCTCTCGGTGATCTCCAGCACGAGCCGGTCGGCGGGCACGCCGGCGCGGGCGAGCGCTTCCCCCACGCGGCGCGGCAGGTCGGCGTCGCCCAGGTTCCGGGCCGACAGGTTCACCGCGACCGACAGGTCCAGCCCGGCGTCCAGCCACTCCCGGCACTGGCGCAGCGCCACCGCGAGGACGTGCCGGGTGAAGGGGTGCACGAGGCCGGTGGACTCCACGAGGGGGATGAACGCCGCGGGGGACAGCGGCCCCAGCCGCGGGTGCGTCCAGCGCACGAGCGCCTCGACACCCGTGACGGCGCCGGTGCGCAGGTCGACCTTCGGCTGGTAGTGCAGGCCCAGCGCCTCGTCGCCGCGCTCCACGGCGGTGTGCAGGTCGGCCAGCAGGGACAGCCGCTCGGCGCGGCCGCTGTCCAGGTCCGGCTCCCACACCCGGTAGCCGCCGCCGGCCGTCTTCGCCGCGTACATCGCGGTGTCCGCGTGGCGCAGGACGTCCGCGGGCCGCTCGCCCGGCGCGCTGACCGCGATGCCGGTGCTGACCGCCGTGCTCACCGTCGCGTCCGCGAGCGCCACCGGCGGGCGCACGGCCTCCGCGACGGCCACCGCCAGCTGCTCGGCGGCCTCGCGCACGTCCCCGCCGGTGACCAGGACCGCGAACTCGTCGCCGCCCAGGCGCACCACGGCGCTGCCGGGCGGGGCGACCGACCGCAGCCGCCGCGCCACCACCTGCAGCAGCTCGTCGCCGGCGGGGTGGCCGAGGGTGTCGTTGACCTCCTTGAAGCGGTCCAGGTCCAGCAGCAGGACGGCGACGGGCCCGCGCGGCAGGGCCTCGGCCAGCCGCTGCTGCAGCAGGGCGCGGTTGCCCAGGCCCGTCAGCTCGTCGTGGGTGGCGTCGTGCTGCAGCCGGTCCACGAGGCGGTCGTTCTGCAGCCGCACCCCCAGGTGACCGGCGAACGCCTGCAGCAGCCGCAGGTCGTCCCCGTCGAAGGAGGTGGTGTCCCCCACGCGGTCCGCGACGAGCAGGCGCGCCGGCACGCCACCGGCCGGCACGGGCGCCAGGAGGGCGTCGCCGGCGCCCGCGGCGGACAGCAGCCGCGCGGCGGCCGGCGGGCCGGACCCGTCGAGCAGGCGCGCGCCGCCGTCGGCGAGCAGCTCGTCCAGCAGGTCCACCGGCGCCGGCTCGGACTCCTCCCCGTCCTCCTGCGCGACGTGGTGGCTGGCCCCGCCGGCCGGGCCCACGACCAGCTCGACGCGGCGCGCGCGCAGCACCGTGCGCGCGTGCTCCAGCAGGTGGGCCACGAGGTCGCCGTCGCGCGCGGCGGCCGCCACCGACGCGGCGTCGATGAACTCCTGCACCGTCTGCAGGGACTGGTGGCGCCGGCGCAGCACCAGGTAGCCGCGGTAGGCGGCGGCCGTCGTCGCCGTCAGCGCCGCCAGGAGGGCGACGCCGAGCGGGCCGTCGGCCCACAGGACGACGGCCGTGCAGGCGATCACGGTGCTGATGAGGACGAAGACGGCCGCCGGGACCAGCAACCCGGCGAGGTCGCGCCACGTCATCGGGCCGCTGTTGATGCGGATGACGAGGGCGACGAGACAGCTGGTGACGAGGTCTCCGATGGCCATCGCGACGTAGCACCCCA
Organism: Kineococcus terrestris; assembly: GCF_041020755.1. Lineage (NCBI taxonomy): Bacteria > Bacillati > Actinomycetota > Actinomycetes > Kineosporiales > Kineosporiaceae > Kineococcus > Kineococcus terrestris. The sequence goes on from NZ_JBEUEI010000017.1 coordinate 83,502, forward strand.
CCGCGGTGCGCCACGTCAGCGAGTCGGAGGGCTCGACGAGCCAGCCGACGAGGACGAGCAGCAGCACCACGTCGAGGAAGTAGGACGAGGTGTTGAAGGCGAACTTCGCGGCGGCCGGCCGTTGCACGGCGAAGGCGCACACAGCTGCTGCCACGCGCAGGGCGACGAGGTGCTCGGGTGCGCAGGCGAGGACACCGAGCACCAGAGGGATGCTGGAGAGCGAGAAGGAGAACGCCTGGTCCCGGAACTCGACCAGCGCCTGACCGAGCTCCGTGATGAAGAAGGCGGCGAACAGCGCGACCAGCACGGCGATGTAGCCGGTGTGCGAGTGCCGGGTCAAGACGGGCTCGGCGGGCAGGTGCGGCAGCAGGAGCAGGGCTGCGGCAGCGATCGCCAACGTCAGAGCCGTCGTCGCCGCGTCACGCGGTGACGACAACCAGCGCCGCCGTCGTCCGTCCTCCACCTCAGCCCCCTCTCGACCGTGATCTCGACCAGCTCACGGACGCGCTGAAGGCACGAGGGTAGAGGCGGAGGACCTTTCACCGGACTGGGTCAACGCACGAGCGCCCCGGGCGTCGCCCGGGGCGCTCGGAGGCTCAGCTCCAGCGGGAGGTGGACCAGCGCGAGGTGGACCAGCGCGAGGTGGACCAGCGGGAGGTGGACCAGCGCGACGTCGCCCAGTCGTCCACGGACCAGCGGGAGGTGGACCAGCGGGAGGTGGACCAGCGGGAGGTGGACCAGCGGGAGGTGGACCAGCGGGAGGTGGACCAGCGGGAGGTCGACCAGCGGGAGGTCGACCAGCGGGAGGTCGACCAGCGGGAGGTCGCCCAGTCGTCCACGGACCAGCGGGAGGTCGACCAGCGGGAGGTGGACCAGCGGGAGGTGGACCAGCGGGAGGTCGACCAGCGGGAGGTCGACCAGCGGGAGGTGGACCAGCGCGACGTGGACCAGCGCGACGTGGACCAGCGCGAAGTGGACCAGTCGGCCCGCTCCGGGGCGGCGGCCCAGCCGTTCCCCGTCCACTGCGCGCCGTTCCACGTACCGCCGTCCCAGGCGGTGCCGGCGCGGGAGGCGGTGGCCCAGGCGGCGGCGTCGAAGGGGCTGCCGTGGACGTCGACCTCGCCGGCGAGGACGTCGCCGTTCAGCGGGTCGACGAGTCGGGAGGTGCCGCGGGCGGCGTCGAGGCTGCCGGTGCCGGTGGCCTCGGGGAAGCGCTGCGCCACGTCGGCGGCCTTGACGGCGGGCAGCGCGTCGAGGGCGGCGGCGACGTCGAGCTGGCCGGCGCCCTGGTCGACGCGGTCGGTGCCGGGCAGCGGGTCGGCGGTGGACACGAGCGCGGCCTTGACCTCGTCGGGGGTCAGGGTCGGGTCGGCCTGCAGGAGCAGGGCGGCGGCCCCGCTGACGACGGCGGCGGCCTGCGAGGTGCCGCTGCCGCGGAAGAGGGCGCCGGTCTCGTCGCCGTCCACGAGGCCCTCGGGGTGCTCGCGGTCGACGGTGGAGCCGGGCACGCGCAGGGAGGTCACGGAGCGGCCGGGGGCGACGAGGTCGACGTGGCGCTCGGCGGTGCCGCGCTGGGAGAAGGAGGCGACGGCGGGCTCGTCCCAGCCGTCGACGTCCCCGCCGGCGTCGGTGGCGCCGACGGCGATGACGTAGGGGTCGATGGCCGGGTTGGTGAGCCGGCCGGGCTCGGTGCCGCCGTTGCCGGCGGAGGCGACGACGACGATGCCGTGGCGCCAGGCGTTCTCGGCGGCGGCGGCCAGCGGGTCCACCTCGTACGGCTGCAGGGAGTCGGTGCCGTAGGACAGGTTGACGACGCGGACGTCGAGGTCGCCGTCGGCGCGGTGCTGCACGACCCAGTCGAGGGCGGCGACGACCTGGCTGACGTCGGTGCTGCCGGCGCTGTCGCCGAGCTTGAGGCCGAGGACCTGCGCGCCGGGGGCGATGCCCTCGGCGGCGTCGGGGTCGTCCGAGCCGGTGGCGTCGGCGGCGACGATGCCGGCCAGGTGGGTGCCGTGGCCGAAGGTGTCCGGTCCCAGGTCGACCGGCAGGTCGGCCTCCAGGGACAGGTCGGGGCCCTGGACCAGCTTGCCGGGGGCGTCGAGGCCGGGCGCGGGGGCGACGCCGGAGTCGAGGACGGCGACGGTGACCCCCTCGCCGGTGAGGGCGCGGCCGGCCGCGTCGCGCTGCGCGTGGACGTCGGTGGCGCCGACCGCGGCGGCGATCGTGCGGAGGGACCCCGCGTCGGTGGTGGCGTCGTAGGAGCGCACCGACGCCGCGGTGGTCCCCGCCTGCGCCGGGGCCGCGAGCGCCGGGGTGACCGCCACGGCGATGCCGGCGACCACCGCGGTGGCTCGTCCCTTGCCCGTCCAGACCACACCCATGCCGTAGCACCTCATCACTGTGAGTAGTTGATCGTTGCGCCACCAGGTGACCACGGACGGACACCGGTGTGGGCGGGACGTCACCGTCGTCACCCGTTCGGACCGCGTCGGCGGTCCGGACGGCTCAGCGTCCCGCGTCCGGAGCGTAAGCGCGCAGACGCGCCGCGTCGGCGGACACGAGCACGCGCCGGCCGGGGACGAGACCCAGCGCGGCGGCGCGCGCCGGCGCCAGGTCCACCGCGGTGCGCGGCGGCCCGTCGACGCCGACGCGCACCGTCTCGGTGCGCGGTTCCACCGCGGTCACCGTCCCCGGCCACGCGGTGCGGGACGCCGCCACGGCCTCCAGGGGGTCGCCCCCGGCGCCGAGGGGGTGCACGTCGAGGTCGGCCGGGCGCACCGCGACGAGCGCCCGGTCGCCGGCGGCCAGGCCGTCGGTGCGGCACGGCAGCACGAGCCCGCCGTCCAGGGCCACGCGCCCGGCGCCCGCCACGCGCCCGGCGAGCAGCTCGACCCCCACGAGGTCCGCGACGTACTCCGTGGCCGGCCGGGCCGCCACCTGCTCGGGGGTGCCGTCCTGCACCACCCGGCCGTGCTCGAGCACGACGACGCGGTCGGCGAGCACCACGGCCTCCAGCGGGTCGTGCGTGACGAGGACCGAGGGGCCGTCGAAGGCGTGCAGCCACCGCTGCAGCTCTCCGCGCACCTGCCGGCGCGAACCGGCGTCGAGCGCGGCCAGCGGCTCGTCCAGCAGCAGCAGGGCCGGGTCGGCGGCCAGGGCCCGCGCCAGGGCCACGCGCTGCGCCTGCCCGCCCGACAGCTCCCGCGGCCGCCGCCCGCGCAGGGCGGCGATCCCCAACCGCTCCAGCACCTCGTCGGCGTGCCGGCGGGCCGCGGACCGGCGGTGGCCGCGGGAGCGCCGCGAGAACGCCACGTTGTCCAGGACGTCCAGGTGCGGGAACAGCCGGTGGTCCTGGAACACGACCCCGGCGCGGCGCTCGGCGGGCGCGGTGAGCACCCCGTCGGCGGGCGCGTCCCACACCCGGCCGCCGACCTCGATCCGCCCGTCCCGCAGCGGGACCAGCCCGGCCAGGGCGCGCAGCGCGGTCGACTTGCCGGCGCCGTTGGGGCCGACGACGGCCAGCACCTCGCCCGGTCCGGCCCGCAGGCGCGCGCGCAGCGAGAACCCCCCGCGCCGCACGTCCAGGTCGGCGTCCAGACCGGGCGCTGGGACGCTCACGCGGCGCTGCCCCCGGGTCGCAGCCACCGGTCGCGCAGCAGCAGCAGGACGGCGACGGAGACCGCCAGCAGCACCAGGCTCAGCGCGACCGCCGACGGCGGGTCGGTCTCGAACGCCCGGTAGACCGCGGACGGCATGGCCTGGGTGACGCCGGGCAGGTTCCCGGCGAACGTCACGGTGGCGCCGAACTCCCCGAGCGCCCTCGCCCAGCACAGCACCGCCCCGGCGGCCAGGCCGGGCGCCACCAGCGGCAGGGTGACGCGCCGGAACGTGGTGGCCGGGCTCGCGCCGAGCGTCGCGGCGGCCTCCTCCAGCCCCGCGTCGGCCGAGCGCAGCGCCCCCTCCACGGACACCACGAGGAACGGCATCGCGACGAACGTCTGCGCCACGACGACGGCGGCCGTGGTGAACGGCACCTGCACACCGAACCACTCCCACCCCCACCGGCCGACGATCCCGTTGCGGCCGTAGGCGAGCAGCAGCGCCACCCCGCCGACGACGGGCGGCAGGACCAGCGGCAGCGTCACCAGCGCGCGCAGCGCGGGCACGGCCCGCGAGCGCGAGCGCGCCAGCACGAACGCCAGGGGAACCCCCAGCACGACGGCCACCGCCGTGGCCGCGGTCGCCGTCACCAGCGACAGGCGCAGCGCCTGCACGGCCTGCGTCGCGGTCAGCAGGCGCGGCAGGTCCGCCCACGGCGCGAGCACCACCATCCCCGCCAGCGGCAGCAGCAGGAACGCGGTCGCCACGGCCGCCGGGACGCGCAGCGGCCACGGGACCCGCTCGTGGGCGGGGCGGCGGACGGCGGCGCGCACGCTCACGGGGTGCTGAAACCCGCGTCGCGCAGCACGTCCCGGCCCTGGTCGGACAGCACGAGGTCGACGAACCGCTGCGCGAGCTCGGGGCGCGCGCTGCCCGCCAGCGTCGCGACCGGGTAGGTGGTGGAGGCGTTGACGTCGGCGGGCACCTCGACCGCCTCGACGCCGTCCCCGGCCGCGCGCACGTCGGTGACGTAGACGAGCGCGGCGTCGACCTCGCCGAGCACGACCTTGGCGAGGGTGGCCTTGACGTCGGCCTCCTCGGTGACCGGCCGCACGTCCACCCCGGCCGCGCGGAACACCTCCTGCGCCGCCGCCCCGCACGGCACCTGCACCTGGCACAGCGCCACCCGCGTCCCGGGACGGGCCAGGTCGGCGACGCCGGTGACACCGGCGGGGTTCCCCGGCGGCACCGCGATCGCGGTCTCGTTGCGCGCGAACGCGACCGGCTCGCCGACCAGGCCCTCGTCGGCCACGGACGCCATCGCCGGCTCCGAGGCGGTGGCGAGCACGTCGGCGGGCACGCCCTGGCGCACCTGGGTCGCCAGCGCGGAGGAGGCCCCGAAGCTGAACGTCACCGCCGTGCCGGGGTTCTGCTCCTCGAAGCGGCGGCCCAGCTCCTCGAACGTGCCGGTGAGGGAGGCGGCGGCCAGGACGAGCAGCTCGCCGTCCTCCTGGTCCTCGCGCGCGGCGCCGGGCGCCGCGCCGCACCCGGCGAGCAGGAGCGCCGAGGCCACGGCGGCGGTGAGCGCGCGGCGCACGTCAGGACCCCGGGATCTCGACGACGACGTTGGTGGCCTTGACGCTGGCCACGGCCACCACGCCCGGTTCCAGCGCGAGCTCGTCGGCGGCCTCGCGGCTCATCAGCGAGACCACCCGGAACGGCCCGGCCTGCACCTCCACCTGGGCCATCACGGTGTCCCTCACCACGCGGGTGACCAGGCCCGTGAAGCTGTTGCGCGACGAGCGGGCCACGCTCGTGCGGGGGCCGTCGCCGCCGGCGGCGGACTCCTCGGCGAGGCGGGCCAGGTCGGCGCCGTCCACGGTGAGCCGCCCCGCCGCGTCGGTGGTCGCCGGAAGCCGCCCGGCGTCGATCCACCGGCGCACCGTGTCGTCGCTGACCCCCATGAGCCGGGCCGCCTCGCGCACCCGCAGGACCGTCGTCATCCGGTCAGGCTAACCGCGTCCGCGGCCCGGGGGACCCGTCCGCGCCGCAGGTGCGGCCGGACGTCAGCCCGGGCGCCGCGTACGGGATCGCGCCCGTCATCGGACGACACGCCGCGCGAGGATGCCCGGGGACGGCGTGTCGTCCGATGACGGTCGCGATCCCGTACGGCCGGCGGGCCGGCGGCACCGCCACCGCCGTCGAGCCCGGGGGGGGGGGGGGGGGGGGGGGGGGGGGGGGGGGGGGGGGGGGGGGGGGGGGGGGGGGGGGGGGGGGGGGGGGGGGGGGGGGGGGGGGGGGGGGGGGGGGGGGGGGGGGGGGGG